>NZ_JBJZOK010000002.1:0-458168 GCF_047200615.1 Nocardia sichangensis | reverse complement strand
CGCTCTCCCGCTGAGCTATGAGACCTGACGGGTTCCGGCGGCGCGTGGCGCCCTCCGGACGAGACGAAACATTAGCACGCGCCACCGGTGGTTCACCAAATCGCCGTCCGGACAGGGATGGTTCGGCGCGGAGCCACCACTCGCGAGCAGTTCCTCTCGATCTTGCGCGAACTCTAGGTGGCGGACAAGCGGGGTCGCGACCACGCCGGCTGCGGTCGCAGATTCGGTGCGGCTCGACCATCGAGAGGACCACCGAGCGCCTCGACTCCCCCATCCACCACATGAGCCACCGGCGTCACAGCGCCCACTTTCCAGATTTCCGCCGTTCTACCAGCGGATTTGTACCTTTCACCGAGCGTCCGCTAATGTTCTGTCTCGCACCACGGAGGCCGGAAACGAGCCCCGGGGAGGCAGAATGCGGATGTAGCGCAGCTGGTAGCGCATCACCTTGCCAAGGTGAGGGTCGCGGGTTCGAATCCCGTCATCCGCTCGAGAGGTAGGGCCAGGCAACATTACGCCGTCCCCCTTTGCGCGGTGGAGTGGCCGAGTGGTGAGGCAACGGCCTGCAAAGCCGTGCACACGGGTTCGATTCCCGTCTCCACCTCGCGCGATTAGCTCAGCGGGAGAGCGCTTCCCTGACACGGAAGAGGTCACTGGTTCAATCCCAGTATCGCGCACCACCGTCTCACGAGGTCAGACCCGGTTTTCACCGGGTCTGATTTTGTTTGTGCCCCGCACGCGGATCGAGTTTCCACTGGCCATTCGTCGCGGTCCGGCTCGAGAACACGTAGTCGGCTACCCGTGGGCAGTCCGGTACCTACTGGCAGCGTTCTCCCTGATCACGAGTAGTCGAGTTGGGAGTTCCGATGCGATCTCCGATCAGCCCCGGTCCAGGAGCTACGAGAGCCGCTCGGTTCGCCGCGTGTGCGCCGCACCTGATCGAGCGCGCCGACTGCCAGGGAACGACTGCTGTCGCCGGCGACCAGGATCGGGCCGCGTGTCGGTGGGTAGGGATACGCTGTGGCGCACAGTGCCGGAGCCGAGTCAGGGGGTTGTCGCGTGACGATCAGCGCGGAGGTCGCGCAAGGCGCGGCGCCGGATGACGACGATCCCGAGTCACTCGACCTGCGCGACGACATCTCGTTCGAACTCGAAGAGGTCAACGAGGTGCTCGGGGAGCTGATCGCGCTGCGCGCCGACCAGAAGGCCAAGGACGGCGACCTGCTGACGGCTCGGCTGGGAGTCGGTGGCGAGAAGCCCGAGACACTCGCCCGGATCGGCGCTCGTTACGACCTTTCCCGCGACCGGGTGCGGCAACTGCACACCAAAGCGGTCGGGCAGATGATCCGGATGGCACAGCTTTCCGGACATCGGGCCGCCGCGGTCCTGTCCGCGCGCTACCCCCTCGACGCCATGGACCGGCAGCTCACACGCGCGCTGCTGGTGGAGACGTATGCGACCGACACCGATATCGCCGCGACCGAGCTGTCGTATCTCAAACTCCGGCTGGCCGGGCACGCCGCCGAGGACGCCAAGCGAATCGCCGGATTCGTCACCCAGCGCATCGCGGCGTGGCAGAAGAAGACCAACCGGCGCCTGGCGAAACTACACGACGCCGAGCCGCGCGCCACGAGTCAGCTGAATACCTGGCTGGGGCAGGTCGACTGGCCCCACGCAGGCGCCGCGGCCGCGATCCCGACCTCGTCCGCGCGCACCGTGGACAGCGACGACGACGGCCGGGGGCGCTTCTATCTGGACAAGGTCGGTCGCGACGTGCCGTTCGACTCCGGTCTCGAGGCCAGGCTGCTGCGGATCCTCAACGCCGGCGATCTCGTCGAGACCTTCCTGGAGCAGCCCGCGGCGGTCGTCTACGAACTCGACGGCGCGGAGCGGGTGCACTATCCGAGCATCGTCGCGCGGCTCACCGACGGCCGCACCGTACTGATCGACGTCACGCCGCTGGGCCATGTCGGCTTCCACGTGAACGTCGTGAAATCCGCCGCCGCTCGGGCATACGCGCACGCCAACGGCTGGGGCTGGCTGGTCTGGACCGGCAGCCGCGTCGGCGTCCCGGATCTGCGCGCCCGCCCTGTCGACGCCGCGGGTGAGCGGATGCTGCGCGACCTCGTCGAGCGCGGCCCCGTGCACTGGGCCGCGCTCCGCGAGGTGCGCGCGAAGACCGGCCTGGAACTGCTGGACTTCCTCGCGCTGGTGCTGCGCCACGAATGGCGGTGGGACCGGGCGCCGTTCCGGCTCAGCGCACCACCATCGCCCCCGCCAGGAAAGTGACGATCAGCAGCATCGCGCAGATGGTGATCAGCTGCCAGCGGCCGATGGTCACCTCGAGCTTGGCGATCGTGTTGCGCAGGGCCTTGTCGAGCCGGTCGTGATCGGCGATCGTGCGCTGGGCGGCGGCGAGCGCGTCGGCCCGTTCCTGCGCGGCCTGCTCCGCGCGCTCCAGTCGCGTGGTCATCTTCAGCAGATGTTTCTGCTTGTCGCGCAAGGCTTTCCGGGCCACCGCCAGCGACGTGCGCTGGTTGACCAGCTCCTGGCGCTGCCGGGCGATGACCGTGGCCTGCGTCTTCGTGTGGTACTCCCAGTCGGTCACGGTCGCCCAGCCTCCTGTCCTCTCGTCCCGATGGCCCCAGACATACTCGCCGCTCACCCAGCCCGCGATGAACTCGCGCAGCTCGACCGGCTCACGCCGCGGCGCCGCCATCGCGTGCTCGGTGTCGAGCACGCCGGTGACCGCGCGATAATCACAGGCGGCGGGCGCGAAGTCCGCGATGCCCAGGGCGTGCAGGTACGGCACCCAGTAGCCGGGTGGGCACAGCCACAACACGTCCGTACAACCCTCGGCGCGCAGCCGTTCGGTGTGCTCCTGAGCCAGTCCACGCTCCAGCGGACCGCTACGCACCTCGATCGCGTATATCCGGTCGCCCTTGCGCCAGTACACGTCCACCGGCAAGGTCCCGATGCGCTGATCCACTTCGGCCTCGTCGGCTCCGTAGGCGAGCAGCCTGCCGCACAACCAGTATTTGAGCCGCCGCATATCCCACTGGGCGGCGGCACATTCCGGGCACCCGCAGGCGTAACCGGTCTTCGATCCACGGATACGGCCGGAGGCCTCTCCGATACCCAACTCGGCGAGCATCGCTCGGCGCCCGCAGGCGATCTCCGCCCGCTGCTTCGTTCTCACGCGACCACTCCCCTGCACAAACCACCGCAGGCCCGGCGACCTACGCCATAGATCAAGAGTGCGTCAGACTCGGCTACCTCGCCAGCCCCGTTCACCCCGCGCTCGGGTGTGCCACACACGTGGCCTGCCGACGAGATCTGCGTTGTACTCTGCGGCACAAGGGCTTTCATCATGCCACGGGACGGCATCGGCCACTGCGGGAACGCTGAATTGACAGTTGCCGCCATCCCACGACGCGCCCGGCCGCTCGCAGCCCTGGCCCCGCGGCAACCGGCACGGCCTTCGCGCATCCACCCCTGGGCGTGAACTCGCGCAGGACGCGCTTCGGGCGGATAATGACCGATCAGATGCGTCGGCCCGTTTCCGGACAAACCGGGTCGCCGCGTAATCCGCCTGCAGGGGGCTGATTCCGGGGGCCTAGGCTGCTTCGATCAGGTCTTGATTCGGCGGTGCACCGCCGAATCTTTCGCGAGCCGCGGATGTCCAACTGGGCGGATAGAATCGTCCGGCCGAGTGCGAGCTGGGCCGATACGGGGAAGTGGGTACTGGATGGAGCACGGTCAGCAGACCGGCGAGTCGGTCGGCACGATGTTGGCGAGTATCGCGTCGGCTCTCCGAGAGGTCAGCGAGAAGCTCGACGCGGTGGCGGCCCGGATCGACGGTGCGCAGACCGTGGTGAGCGAACCGACCGTCGAGGGGCGGTTGGCCGAGCTCGAGGCGTGGGCTTTCCGTGCCGGACAGGACATCTCGAGTCTCGATGCCAGGGTGGAGCGCCTGGAATCCGGTGACGACCCAGCGCAGGAGGACCAGCGAACTGCGCAACGCCCGCTACCCCGGGCAGCCGCGGGACGATCGAACGCGCGCGGACCGCAGCACGGCGGCGCCGAAGCCACTGCGCAGAAGAGCGATTCCCGCGAGCCGGCCGGTGCCACGAACGGTGTGCGCCCGCAGCGCACGCAGCGAGAGCCGGTGCACGCGGCGGTCGAACCGAGTTCTACTGCGCAGACGAGTTTCACACCGCCGCGCGAGCCCACGCCGACCGTGCTCGATACGAACGCCACGTCCGGGCAGAACTTCACCACGCCCCGCGACCCGGCGGCGAGCTTCACCGCCCCGCCGTCCCGTGAGCCGGCTTTCACCACTCCGGTCCAACGGGAGCCCGTATCGCCTTTCACCGCGCCGACACCGCGCGACCCGAGCCCGGGACAGCAGGAGGCGTTCATCGCCTCGCGCGAACCCGCCACCTCGTACTCCCCCGGTGAGAACGCCGCGTACGAAAGCATCGTCGCGTCCGCCCCGAGCACGACGCACAACGGCGCGGAGAACGGCACAGCCCCCGGCACCCCGGGACTCACCGGAGCGCACCGCGCCGGCGACGACGACCGCACCCCGGTCGAGAACACGCACGTGGACAAGCTGCAAGCCATGCTGGACGAACTCAAGCGCACGGCGGCGGCTCCGCTGGGCCGCTCCGACCTCTTCGGGCCGGCGCCGGGCGAGTCGACGACGAATGGCTATCAGTCCGACCGCACCGACGCGCAACGCCGACCGGCCGACTACCGGCTATCCAGCCCGCCCCCGATGTCCTGAAGGGCCTTGACGCGCCGCCGCTTCGGCGGAGGCGCCGCCGCGAACGAACGCAACAGGATCTGCTGGACGAGATCGCGCAGCCAGCGATGCCCCCCGTCGGCGGTGTTGCGCGGATGCCAGGCCATCCCGATGGCGACTTCGGGCAACGGCAGGGGTATCTCGAACGTGCTCAATCCGATCGCGGGTAGGGTAGCGGCGCTCAGCAAGGCGGGTGCGGGGCAGACCAGGTCGCTGCCGCGCACCGCGAACAGCGCGCTGGTCAGCGTGGGCACGGTGGCCACCACCCGCCGGGTGCGGCCGTGCAGGGCGAGCCGGTCGTCGATCGGGCCGTGCGAACGGCCGGTGCGCGAAATGCTCAGGTGCGGCGCGGCGGCGTACGCGGCGACGGTGACGCGATCGGTGACCAGCGGATGGTCGGTGGCGGCGACTCCGATCACCCGGTCGGTGAGCACTCTGCGCACAGTGGTCTCCGGGTCGGTGTGGTCGATCACGCCGACCTCCAGGTCGACGCGTCCATCCCGCATCGCCCCGGTGCCCTCGGCGATGTCGGGCAGGAAGCGCAGCGTCACGCCAGGCGCTTGGGCGCGCACCGCGGACAGCAGGGGCCCGGCCAGTTCGGTGAGCACCATGTCGCCCGCCTGTATCGCGAACGTCCGGCGCAGCGCGGCCGGGTCGAGGTCGTCGCGCGGCGTCAGCAGTGCGCGTCCCTGCTCGACCAGCGTGCTGACCTCGTATCGCAATTCCAGTGCGCGCGGCGTCGGCACCAGGTTGCGACCGGCACGCACGAGCAGCGGGTCGCCCAGTACGTCGCGCAATCTGGCCAGCGTCCGGCTCATCGCGGGCGGCGAGGTGTGTAGGCGCTCCGCGGCCAAGGTGACGCTGTTGGTGTCCAGCAGTGCGTCGAGGGCCACGAGGAGATTCATGTCCAGCGCTTCCACCCTTGGATTATCGCCAACGCAAACAGCGGCCCCCGGTATTGCGCGCGGGATAACTCGCGGCGAGTCCGAACCGAGCGGTTCCACCGGACAGTCGGAGGCGGAACCGTCCGTGCTCGAGCGGGCCGCCGCCGCGTGCACGGCACCGTTGCGAGCATCCGGCTGGCCGGTGAGCTGGGGATACGCCCCGCACAGGCCAGCTGGGCGGCGGCGCGACAGTCCTCATCGAGCGCGCCGGACCCAGAAAGCAGCACCGCAGACCGATCGGCCATCGGATGGCCCGGCACGATTTGCCGCATGACAGCCGCCGGTTCGGCAGTCGATGCAAGTGTGCGCACGCGGTCGCCCACCCCGCGGCCCGGACCGATCGGAGAACTCGCTGACCGAGTGGACCGGCGCTACCCGGGTCCGCCCCGATGTTCTAGTGGCTGACCCGGCCGCTGTCGCCCTCGTACGGAAGCAGCTCAGCCTCGATCGGCACCGCCGGGCGTGCCACCGGCCCTGGCCCCGGCTTGCGACGGTTGGCCAGTCCGCGGTAGGACTCCGGCCTGATCCGGCGGAACACCTGCGCCACGCGCGTGTGCAGCGGCAGGCGGAACTTCAGGTCGGCGAGCATCTCGTCGATGTTCTGGATGGAGAACGGGACGACCGCGGTGCCGTGCGCGTGGTGGCCGTGCGTGCGTTCCTCCATCCAGCGCAGCCGGGCGTCGATCTCCTCGTCGAGTTTCTCGGCGGGCGGCAGGACGAGCCCGCCGTTGAGCAGCGCGGCGGTCCAGTGCGCGGCGACCTCGGCGTTCAGCGTGCTGATCACCGAGGAGTTGTAGCCGGCGAAGGTCAGATTCGGGACCTCCAACGGCAGGATCTGACGGTGCAGGCGGAAATTGCCGTGCTCATCGGTCAGCCTGCGCTGGATGTACGGCGTGAGGAACGGCACGCGCTGCTGGAAGCCGGTCGCGCAGATCACGACGTCCGCCTGCAGCACCTGCCCGGTGGACAGCCGGATCCCGGGCGCCGCCTTCGGGCCACCGCCCATCTCGGTGATCGTGGTGTCCCGGTGCACCGTGATACGTCCGTTGGCGACCTGCTCGTAGAAGCCTTCGCTCACCAGGCTGACGGTGCTCTCGGCGATCTGCTCGAACCGCCCCTCGGGCACCAGACCGAGTTCACGCAGCTGCGAGTGCTTGGTGACCAGTTCCTGGATCAGATCGAAATTGCTGATCCGTACCGATTCGCCGGGGCCGTCGAGGAACCGGTCCATCCAGCGGGGCCGCAGGTAGTGGAAGTGCGCCTCGCCGAAGCGGGTCAGCATCAACCGCTCGTAGTCGATCACCCGCGCCAGCTTGCGCGGCATCTTCCAGAACAGCCGCCGGGCCACCACCGAGGTGGACGCCGCCACCTCGCTCACCGCGGTGGCGATGTCACAGGCGGACTTGCCGTAGCCGACCACGACGACCGACTTGCCGCGCACCGACTCCAGATCGGTGAACTCCGAGGAGTGGCACAAGCGCCCGCCCGCCGCGCGGAACCAGTCGGCGCCGCGGTACTCCGGCATCGCGGGTTCGCTGAAAACACCGTTGGCGATGACCAGGTGATCGCACGAGGCGCGATGGACTCCGCTCGAATCGCGAATCTCCAGCAACCAGCCGCTGTCCACCGGATCGGCGGCGACCACCTCGGTGCCCAACCGCAGGTGCTCGGTCAGCCCGAAGTGCTCGGCGTAGGCGGCCAGATAGGCCTGCATGTGCTGCCCGTCGAGGACGCGCGGGTAGTCGGCAGGCATGGGGAAGTCGGAGAAGTGATATGTGTCCTTGGAGTTCTGCGTCTGCAGTCCCGGGTATCGCCGGGTCGCGCTCCACACACCACCGACATCGGGTGCACGGTCGAAAACCTCGACCGGAAAACCCGCCTGTTTCAGCACTTTCGCGCAGGCGAGACCTGCGATACCCGCACCGACGATCCCGATGCGGCTTCCGCTTGTCATGCGCGAGAGATTACGTCGCCAGCGGCGCACAGCAAAGTCGGTCGACCGAATCCGCTCTTCAGCGCACTACGGGCGTACCCACCGGGACCACCGGAAGCTCGAGCAGCCCACGGATCAGAATGCTCTCCCGCCACCGCAGGTCCGCGTCGTCGACGGCGGGCCGCAGCTGCGGATAGCGCCGCACCAGCCGGGTCAGCGCGATGCGGGCCTCCAGCCTGGCCAGCGCCGCTCCGAGGCAGTAGTGGATGCCGTGGCCGAAGGCCAGGTGCCCGTTCGTGCCGCGGTCCGGGTCGAACGCCGCGGGCGAGGCGAAGTGCCGTTCGTCACGGTTGGCCGACGCCACCGAGACCAGCACCAGCTCCCCTTCCGGGATGACGCCGCTCGCCAGGTGGACCGGCGCGGTGGTGTAACGCAGGGTCGCCACGTTGACCGGGCCGTTGTGGCGCAGCGTTTCCTCCACCAGCGGTGTGACGCCCGCCGGGTCGTCGCGCAGGGCCAGGTAGCGGGCGGGATCGGCGAGCAGTTCCAGCACGGAGTTACCGATCAGGTTCACCGTGGTCTCGTGACCCGCGACCAGGATCAGGAAGGCCATGGAGATCAGCTCGTCGTGACTGAGCCGGTCCCCTTCCTCGGTGGCGAGCAGCAGCTGGGAGATCAGATCCTCACCCAAGCCCTCCGCGCGCCGCCGGGCGACCAGGTCGTCGAAGTAGTCGACGATGGCGTCGGTCGCGGCACGGATGCCCTCCGGCGTGGACATGGGCGTGTCGACCACCGCCGCCGACCACTCCCGGAAGCGCGCGCGGTCCTCGACCGGCACGCCGAGCAGTTCGCAGATCACCGTGATCGGCAGCGGGAACGCGTACTCCGCGAGCAGGTCGACCGGACCGGCACCCGTCGCACGATCGATCGCGTCGAGCAGATCGTCCGCGATCGCCACGATCCGCGGTGCGAGGGCCTCCATCCGCGCGGGCGCGAACGCCGGTGTGACGAGTTTGCGCAGCCGCGAGTGCCGCGGCGGGTCGGAATTGAGCAGATGCAGGCTCAGGCGCGGGTTGACCGCCGTGACGCCGCTGCCACCCGCGGCTGATCGCCGCGCCTCGGCGCCCCTCGGAGCGTGCGGGTCCTTGTGGACGTCGGGATGGCGCAGCACCTCCTTGGCGGCGTCGTAGTCGACCACAAGCCAGGCGCGCACACCGGTGCGCAACCGGACCTGATGCACCGGCCCCTCGGCGCGCAACTGCTGGTAGAAGGCATGCGGCGTGCGAAAGAAATCCGCGGGCAGCTCTCTCATCCGATCGGTTCCCCCTGATTCGTGAGTATCGTTGCGGCCCTTCGATGGTGACACCGATCACGGATCTCGGCCAGGCCGCGCGACCGGACCATCCTGTGAGCAGCGTTGCCCCTCGTCGCGGCCCGGCCCGGCGCGCGTCGTCGTCAGGGTCCGGCTACCCTGCGCCAATGAGTTCGATCGCGCCCGTCCTGCGGCGTGCCCGGATCGCGAACTCGTTCGCGTTCGGCGCACAGGGCTTCTTCCTCGCCGTCGTGCTGACCGAGTTGCCGCAGCAGAAGGAGCGTTTCGGGCTATCGGACGGCGTGATCGCGGTCTCGGTGGTGCTGATCTCGTTGCTGGCGGGCGGCGGCAGCGTCCTCGCGGAGCGGCTGGCGCTGCGCTGGTCCAGCCGCGCGGCGGTGCGGATCGGGCTGCTGCTCGTGGCCGTCACCGGATCGGCGGCGGCGTTCGCGCCGAACACGCCGCTGCTGGTGGCCGCACTCGGCTGCTACGGGATCGCGGTCGGCATCGTCGACGCGAGCACCAACATGCAGGCCGTGTTCATCCAGCACGGCTATGGGACCTTCATCCTGTCGTCGTTCTACGCCGCGTGGAGCGCCGGAACGATAGCCGGGGCATTGTTCGTATCCGGGTGCGAGGCGCTGGAGGTGACGCTGCGCGAATCGCTGCTCGCGGCCGCCGCGATCGTGCTGCTGCTCGGCTGGGCGCTCGGACGAGGACTGCTCGGCGTGCGGGACGCGGAGACGAGTCCCGTCGAGACCGCTGCGTCCGGTCCCACCGTCGCGCTGCGCGCGTATGTCGGGTTCGGGGTCGCGATGGCGTTCGTCTTCGCGGTCGACCTCGCGGTGGGCAACTGGTCGGCTTTATACCTGACCGACGACCTGCTCGCCGGTTCGGCGACGGCGGCGCTCGCCTTCGCCGCGTATCAAGGCACGTCGTTGGTCTCCCGGATCGCCGGGGATTCGCTGGTGCGCCGTTTCGGTCCGCGCCCTGTGGTGCGGGCCGCCGCGGGCACCGGAGTCCTCGGTCTGGCTCTCGTGGTGGCCGCGCCGAGTCCGGCGGTCGCGATCGCCGGGTTCCTCGTCGCGGGCGCGGGCCTGCCCGTGATCGCGCCGCTGTGCTTCAGCGCGGCCGGGCAACTCGCGACCGGACGGGAGCTCGACGCACTGATCGCGCGTCTCAACCTGTTCAACTACGCGGGGACACTGCTCGGCGGCGGTGTGGTCGGCGCGATCGCGGCGAGCGTCGGTCACCGCGTGGGATTCGTGATCCCGCTGCTGTTCGCCGTGGCCCTGATCGGGCTCTCCCGCGTCTTCCGCTCCCATCGGGTCGCGAGCGCGCCTCCTACGCGGAAACTGGACCAGCCCACCGAACTCGGGCCTGCCACCGGCTAGTGCGACCAGCGGTGCACAACCGGACGTCGGCCGGCGCCAAGGTCTCCGAGCGCAATCGCCGCAATCGGCCGATCAGCCGATTCGCCAGCCACGGCGACAACAGGAAGGCCGGCGCGGTGGCGCCCGACACCGCGGCGCCGGTCAGCAGCGAGTCGCGTGACCGCCCCGCCGCGGTGTCCGCGGCCTGCTGGTTCTGGTCGCCCCAGAGCGCCACCACTTCGCTGTTCACCTGATCCGCGACCGATCGCCAGTCCGCGATGCTCACCGGCGGCGCGGGCGCGGGGCCCGACTTCGCGGGCACCGGGCGGATGACGGCCTCCTCCATGGCGCTCGCTTGCTGCCAGGCGCGCGACGAGGTGAGCGCCCTGAGCCGCGCCGCTGACGCGTTGTCGATATGCTCTGATGTAGCCATGAGCAACCTCTCCGTCGTCGTCGACCGCGCCGGGCTGTGGGACGCGGAAGCGCTCAGTGATGTTGCCGCCGCGACTTTTCCACTGGCGTGCCCGCCCGAGGCGACGCCCGACGATATCGCGGTGTTCGTCGGCGAGGTCCTGTCGGGCGAACGGTTCGGCGAATATCTGAGCGATCCGGCTCGGATCGTGCTCAAGGCTGTCGCGGACGACGACATCGTCGGTTACGCGATGCTGGTCACGGGCGGCCCAGCGGACCCTGCGGTGGCCGAGCCGGTCGGGCCGCACCCGATGGTGGAGCTCAGCAAGTTGTACGTGCTGCCCGGCCGGCACGGCACCGGGGTGTCCACCGCGCTGATGAACGCCGCGCTGGACTGGGCGCGCGCCGAGGGATATCCGGGCGTATGGCTGGGCGTCAACCAGGAGAACGTCCGCGCTCGGCGCTTCTACGCCAAACACGGTTTCACCGAGGCCGGCACCAGGACGTTCACCGTCGGCGCCCAGGTGCATCACGACTACGTGCTGCGGCTGGTCTTCTGATCCCGCCTCAGCGCAGGAAATCGACGAGTGCGGTGTGGAACGCGGGGTTCAGCACCGCCATCAGGTGATCGCCGGGCACCACGGCCAGTTCACCGTTCGGCAGCGCGGCGGCGAGTCGCTCCGGTTCGGCGGCGAAGGGGTCGTCCTCGCCCGCCAGCACCAGCGCGGGCACGGTGATGTCCGCCAGCGTCTCGATGGGACGATCGTCCAGACCCGTCGCCACGGCGTGGATGGCTTGTACGTCGGCCTGTACCGCGTCGGCCAGCACCCGGAACATCTTCGCGGTCGGCGACGCGTCCGCGCCGTCTCCGGTCATCGCGGCCTGCAGATCCGGCAGGTCGATCACGCGGCGATCGACGCCACCGCAGTCCAGCACACCCGACCCGATGCCGCCGACGGCCAGCCGCCGCACCCGCCGGTCGGTCGCGGCCACCATCAGCGAGATCACCCCGCCCATCGAGTACCCGACCTGCGCGACCTCCTCGAATTCGAGCTCGTCGTAGAGGGCGCGTACGTCACGCGCCATCGCCTGCCACGAGTACCGCGCCGCGTCGTGCGGCTTGCCGGAACGGCCGTGACCGCGCGCGTCCAGGGACACCACGGTGTGCCCGGCGGACTGCAGTGCGGCGACCACACCGGTGCTCATCCAGTTCGCGTTGGTATCCGCGACCACTCCGTGCTGCAGCACGACCGGGATGCCCTCGCCCTCCCACACCCGGTAATTGAGTTCCAGGCCGTCCCATGTCTCAAACTTCGCCATGCCGGGATCGTAGTGCACGGCACGCCACCGAAACTGCCGAAGCGGACGTATCGGGCCGGGTGCCGCGCTCAGGCCAGCAGTCGGTCCCGCAAGGCCGCGATATCGGCGTCGGTGAGTCCCATGCCGTCGCGGACATACGCGTCGAAACTTCCGTAGGTCCGATCCACCTGGTCGAAGGCGGCGTCGAGCCAGGATCCCTGAACGCCGTTGAGCGGGTCGTTCTCGCTGGCGTTGCGGAATCGGTTGGACAGCAGATAGTCCTCGGTGACCGTGGCACGATCGACGCCGAGCAGCGTGAGCAGCACGGCCGCCGTCCAGCCGGTGCGGTCCTTGCCCGCGGTGCAGTGGAACAACACCGCGCCGTCGGCGCCGATGAGGTCGCGCAGCACCGAAGCGAACGCCTCGTTCGCGCCGGGCGCGGTGATGAACGCGCGATACAGGCCGTCGCCTCCGGTGAGCGTGGTGGCGATGACCTCCGGCGGAGCTTGGCCGATCACGTCGGCCCAGTGCGCCGTCGCGCCCGCGGGCAGCCGGTCCGGACCGAGTGCGCGCTCGTAGACCGTGCGCAGGTCGTGCACGGAGCGCACGCGGCGGCCGGTCAGCGCGGCCAGATCCTCCGGCGTCGCGTTGTTCAGCTGCCCGGTCCGATACACCAGACCGGTGCGCACGATCCGGCCGTCGGTGGTGCGATACCCGCCGATGTCCCGCGCGTTCTGCACCCCTTGCAGGTGCAGGGAGGGATCGGCGACGACGGCCGCAGGCGGGTCGGCCTGCGCGATGACGACTACCGGCCCGAAGGCGACCGCCAGGCCGGCCGCCATCGCGACCGGGACGCGGAAACGAGTGGCCATTCGGCTGCTCCAATCATCGGGTCTGTGGGTCTGCCCACGTTCTCTCGCCGGCCGCCGAGGCCGGGCAGGCAGCGCTAGGCCGCGACCTCGAACCGCGAAAGCGCGAGCAAGCGGGAGATGGCGCGCAGGTACTTCTTGCGGTAGCCGCCCTCCAGCATCTCGGCGGAGAAGATCTCGTCCAGTTTCGCGCCGGACACCGTCACCGGCACGCTCGCGTCGTAGAGCCGGTCGGCCAGCACCACGATGCGCAGCGCCACGGCCTGATCGGTGACCGGATGCACGCCGGAGACGAACACCGACGACACCCCGGAGATCAGCGCGCCGTACTTCGACGGATGCAGGGTGCTGAGGTGCTTCAGCAGCGCGTCGAACTCGTCGAGCGTGGAATTCGGTGTGCTCGCCGCCCGTTCGGCCAGGACCGCGGCGGCGGTGGGCTCCGGCGCGGGGGGCAGATCGCGGTGGCGGTAGTCCGGCCCGTCCACGCGCACCGCCTCGAAGATGGCGCCCAGCTTCTTGATCTCGCGCATGAAATCCTGTGCGGCGAAACGGCCTTCGCCGAGCTGCCCCGGCAAGGTGTTCGACGTGGCCGCGATCGAGACACCGGCCGCGGACAGTTCGGTCAGCAGGCGCGAGACCAGCATCGTGTCGCCGGGATCGTCGAGCTCGAATTCGTCGATGCACAGCACGCTGTTGCCCGAGAGCCGCTCGAGGGCATTGGCGAAGCCGAGCGCGCCGACCAGGTTGGTCAGCTCGCCGAACGTACCGAACGACTTGGGCGCGGGCGAGCTGTGGAAGATCGAGGCCAGCAGGTGGGTCTTGCCGACGCCGAATCCGCCGTCCAGATACAGGCCCGCGCCGCTGACCTGCTTCTTCTTACCGAAGAAGCTCTTCTTGCCCGCGGCCTTGCTGATCTTGGCGACCTGCCCGGCGAACTCCTCGGCCTTGCCGACCGCGGCCGCCTGGCTCGGTTCCTTCGGATCGGGAATGTAGGAGGCGAAGCTCACCTCGTCGAACATGGGCGGCGGCACCATTTGGGCGACGAGCTGATCGGCCGGGACCTCCGGGTGACGATCGACGAGGCGTTCTTGCATGGACGAAGCCTAAAGACGTGGTGAGATCTGATTTCATGCAGCGTAGCCAGAATGCGATCCAGCTCACAGCACTCGGCCCGGACGACCTCGCGCAGATGTACGCCTTCCCCGCCGCGCTCGACGCGCCTTGGGTCCGCGCCAATTTCGTCTCCAGCATCGACGGCGCCGCCACCAGCGGCAACCTGACCGAAGGGCTGGGCACCCCGGCCGACCGAACGGTGTTCATGTTGCTGCGCGAACTGGCGGAGGTGATCGTCGTCGGCGCGGGCACGGCGCGTGCGGAGAACTACGGCGGGGCGCGCACCGACCCGGCGCGCCGCCGCGCGTTCCACGAGCGCGGCATCGGCGGGCATCCCGACGGCGCGCCGCCGCCGATCGCGGTCGTCACGGCGAGCGCGGCGATCGATCCCGGCGCGCGCCTGCTCACCGATACCCAGGTGCCGCCGCTGATCATCACGACGACCACCGCGCCCGCCGACCGCAAGCAGCGGCTGGCGGACGCGGGCGCCGAGGTGATCGAAGCGGGTGGCATCGCGGTGACGCCCAGCGGCTTGCTGCGGGTGCTCGCCGAGCGCGGCCTGCTGCGGGTACTCACCGAAGGCGGCCCGCATCTGTTCGGCGAACTGCTGGAGGCGGATGTGGTCGACGAGCTGTGCCTGACCACCGCGCCGCTGCTGGTCGGCGGCGCGGCGCGGCGAATCTCGCTGTCGGCGCACGAATTCCGCGTCCGCATGACGCGCGCGCACGTGTTGCTGGACGACGACGGCACCATGCTCACCCGGTGGGCCCGTCGATGAAAGAACCGTCCGAACCTGGCAGGCTGTAGCAATGCGCTGGACTCGGGCCGCCGTGCTTGCCGCCACCCTCTCGATCGTGACCGCCGGTTGCGGCGCGGGACCGTCGGATCGTCCCGGTGTCGCGGTGCAGCGCCCGCCGGTCGCTGGCACCGCGACCACCTCCGCCGCGCCCGCTCCTCTGCCCAAGGCCGAGCTGCCCAGAACCGACCTCAGTTGGCGCGAGTGCACCCAGCCGACCTTGGATCAGTTCGGACTCGGCCCCGCGCCCGCCGGGTTGGTGCTCGACTGCGCCGAGTACGCCACCCCGATCGACTCGACGGGCACGGTGCTGGGCAGTTTCCGCGCGGCCGCGTTGCGGGCCAGGCTGGCGCAGACCCCGGCCGACGCGCCGCCGCTGGTGCTCACCTCGGGCTCGGATCGCTCCTCCTCCGCCACCCTGGCCGGGTTGGCCGCTGGCCCCGCCTCCGTGCTGCTGGCCGCCCGCCCGATCGTCGCGGTGGACCGGCGCGGCATCGGCGGCTCGCAGCCGATCGATTGCCTGCCCACGGAGATCCGCCGTGGCCTGGCCGACAACGCCCAGTCCGGTCCCGGTGCGGGCGACCCGGTGGCCCGCATGACGAAGTTGAGCCAGGACGGCACCATCGCCTGCCGCGACTTCCTGCAGCCGTACGAAGGCACCTTCGACGCGCCGCACGCCGCCGACGACATCGAGCAGTTGCGCAGGCAATGGCAGGTGGACCACATCGCGCTGCTGGGCACGGGCAACGGCGCGAAGGTCGCGCTCAGCTACGCCCGCAAGTACGGCGATCACGTCGCCAGGCTGGTGCTCGACTCCCCGGAACCGGTCGGCACCGACGCCGTGACCCGCGCCGAACAGGCCGTGCAGGGCGCCGAGGCGGCGCTGACGGCCTTCGCACAGCGTTGCGTCGGCGTCGGCTGCTCACTCGGGGCCGATCCGCGCGCCGCGGTCACCGATCTGGTGAACCGTGCCGCGGGCGGCGAACTCGGCGACATCTCGGCGAACGCGTTGCTGACCGCGGTGTCGGGCTTCCTCGGCAGCCCGCGCGCCGACCAGGCCTCTCGGGTCACCGAGCTGTCCGACACGCTGGCCGCGGCCGGACGCGGCGACCGCGGGCCGCTGAGCAACCTGATCAGGCAGGAGGCCGCGGCCACCGCGAGCGACGGCCAGTTCGTCAACCGCTGCACCGACACACAGCTGCCGCCGACGCCGGCCAAAGCGAACGAACTCGCGGGCACATGGGCGGGCAAGTATCCGGTTTTCGGCAAGGCGGCGGCCATCGGCCTGATGGAGTGCGCTGCCTGGCCGGTGTCGACCGCGCCTCCGCTGCCCGAAAAGCTGGGTATTCCGGTGTTCGTGCTGGGCGGGGTGGCCGATCCGGTGGTCGGTAGCGGCGGTCAGTCCTCGGTGACCGGCGCGATAGGTTCGGCGGGCGCCCGGCACGCGGCGCTGTCCTGGCAGGGCTTCGGGCATCCGGTGTCCACGCATTCCGGCTGCGCGCAGCGGGCGGTGCTCGACTATCTGAAGGAGGGCAAACTTCCCGCAGATGGCACCGCATGCCCGGCGTAGCCCGGGCGTGCGGAGCCGTTCGAGCGGCGCGTCCGACAGGTCCGGCCAACCGCCGGTAACCCATCCGGTGTACCGTGCCCCAGTGTTCCTTCGACAGCTCGAGCCCAGGACCGCTCGCACCACCGCCGAGGTGATCAAGTTCGCACTCTGGCCCCTGGCGGTCATGACCGTGCTGAACCGGGTTTTCATCAAGGCTGTCAACGGCTTCATCACCGACGACTACCGGCCTGTCTACCAGGCGTCGTTCGACTTCCTGAACGGGCGGCCGGTCTACACCGCGAATTTCGACTCGGTGGACCCGCACTACCTGTACCCGCCCAGCGGCACCCTGCTGATCGCGCCGATCGCCGCCATCGACTACGAGAAGTCGCGCTGGCTGTTCATCGCCCTCAACGCGATCGCGATTCTCATCGCCTGGTACCTGTTGCTGCGACTGTTCCGGTACACCCTGCATTCGGTCGCCGCGCCCGCGCTGCTGCTGGCGATGTTCTCCTCCGAGACCGTGATCAACACGCTGGTGTTCACCAACGTCAACGGCTGCGTGCTGCTGGCGGAGCTGATCTTCATCCATCTGCTGCTGAAGCGGCGAGACCTCTGGGCGGGCGCCGCGCTCGGATTGAGTATCGCGGTCAAACCGACACTGGCTCCGTTGCTTTTGATCGCGCTCGTGCGCGGGCAGTGGAAAGTCTTCGTGACGGCCCTCGGCGTGCCGCTCGCGCTCACCGCGATCGCCTGGCCGCTGGTGAAGGACCCCGAGAAGTTCATCACCCGCACCGCGCCCTACCTCTTCGAATCCCGCGACTACTTCAACAGCGCCATCGTCGGCAACGGCGAGTACTACGGACTGCCGCCGTGGCTGACCTGGGGCATGCGCGTGGCGCTCGGCGTGCTCGTGCTGATCTCGCTGTGGCTGCTGTACCGCTACTACCGCGAGGACGAACTGTTCTTCGTCTGCACCTCCTCCGGCGTGCTGCTGACGGCCTCGTTCCTGCTCAGCTCGCTGGGGCAGATGTACTACTCGATGATGCTGTTCCCCTTCCTGATGACCGTCGTGCTGCGCAACTCGGTGCTGCGCAACTGGCCGGCCTGGCTGGCGATCTTCGGGTTCATGAGCTACGACAAGTGGCTATCGGACCGCTGGCAGCACATCGGCCGCAACCTGGAGTACCTGCGCATCACCTTCGGCTGGGGCCTGCTGCTCATCGTCGTGTTCTGCGTGCTCGGCGACCGCTATCTGGCCGCGCGGCGGGCAGGCAGGCTGCCGTTCGGCATCGATCCCGCGTGGATGAGTTCCGCCCCGGACCCGCGCGGCGAACAGCCGCAGCCGCCGGTCGCCGCGGCTCTCCCGGCGGAAACCCACAGACCACAAAACGGTTCGACGCCCGCGGAGCAGAATCGTATTAGCGTGGAGCCATGAGTTCCGAAGCCGACACGTCCCTGCCCGCGCCGCGCATCCAGCTCTCGCCGCAGGAATGGCGGTCGAAGCTGAACCCCGAGGAGTACTCGGTGCTGCGCGAGGCGGCTACCGAGCGGCCGTTCACCGGCGAGTACACCGACACCAAAACCGAAGGCGTCTACGTGTGCCGGGCCTGCGGCGCCGAACTGTTCCGCAGCACCGAGAAGTTCGACTCGCACTGCGGCTGGCCGTCCTTCTTCGATCCGGCCGCGTCCGACGCGGTGATTCTCCGGTCGGACGACTCGCTCGGCATGCATCGGGTCGAAGTGCTGTGCGCGAACTGCCACAGCCACCTCGGCCACGTGTTCGAGGGCGAGGGGTACAACACGCCCACCGACAAGCGCTACTGCATCAACTCCATCGCCCTGCGACTGCACCCCTCGGACAGCGCAGCGGAGTAACCAGCCCGACGCTCACGGGCAGCGTACGAAGCCCCGGCGCTCGGCGCATGCCCCGAAAACTTCGGGCAAGCGTTTGCCTGCACCGGGGCAGGGCGCATCAGGGCAGAGCGGCGATCAGCTGCTCGATCTCCACGCGGGGGCCGGTGAAGAACGGGATCTCTTCGCGCACGTGCCGACGGGCGTCGGTGGCCCGCAGGTCACGCATCAGATCGACGATCCGGTGCAATTCGGGCGCCTCGAAGGCCAGGATCCACTCGTAGTCGCCGAGCGCGAACGAACTGACGGTGTTCGCCCGCACGTCCGGGTAGCCACGCGCGGCCTTGCCGTGTTCGGCCAGCATCCGGCGGCGCTCCTCGTCGGGCAGCAGGTACCACTCGTAGGACCGGACGAACGGGTACACGCAGATGTAGGCGCCCGCCTCCTCGCCGGCCAGGAAGGCCGGGATGTGGCTCTTGTTGAACTCGGCGGGGCGGTGCAGCGCCGCGTTGCTCCAGACCGGCGCGCTGGCCCGTCCCAGCTCGGTGGTGCGGCGGAAATCGGCGTACGCGGCTTGCAGGTCCTCGACGCGTTCGGCGTGGGTCCAGATCATGAAATCGGCGTCGGCGCGCATCCCGGCCACGTCGTAGATGCCGCGGACCACGACGTCGCGGTCGGCCAGACCGTCGAAGAACGCCTTGGCCTCCTTGGTCGCCGCGTCCCGGTCCTCGCCCAGCACTCCCGGCTGCACCTGGAAGACCGAGAACATCAGGTAGCGGATGGTGGAGTTGAGAGCCTGATAGTCGAGTCGCGCCATAGCACTATCGTGCCACTCGCTCGGGAGCGCCCGCGTCGCCGGGCGTGAACTGCTCGATGTGCACGCGGGCGTCGGGGATACCGAGGGCGCGCAACTGGCGTTGCATCTCGCCCAGGAACCCGGATGGACCGCAGACGTATACGTCGGCGTCCTCTGGCACGTTCAGCACCGAGAGATCGGCCCGGCCGTGCCGGGCGCCGGGAGTCGGTTCCTCGTACCAGATCTCGACCTCGGCTTGTACGAGCCGGGCAGTGAGTCCCAGCAGCCGATCGCGCAGCGGATGGGTGCGCGACGCACGGTCGGCGTGCACGACCAGCGTGCGACGGCCCGGGTCGTGGGCGGCGAGATAGTCCAGAACGCCGATCGTCGGGGTCACACCGATGCCGGCGGAAATCAGCACCAGCGGTGTCGCCGCCGCGGTATCGAGGACGACGTCACCGAACGGAAGGGTGATCTGCAGTGGGTCACCCGGGCGCAACTGCTCGTGCAGCCAGGAGGACACCTCGCCCGCCGGGCAGCCGGCGGCCGCCTCGACCCGCTTGACGGCGAACGACAGCGCGCCGTCGCACGGCCTGCCCACCAGGCTGTACTGCCGCAACTGGCGCGCACCGTCGGGAAGCCGGACGCCGACCGAAACATACTGTCCCGGAATGAATCCCGGTAGCCGCGCAGCCGGGTCGGCGGACTCGACGGTGAAGACCGCGACGCCCGAGGGGTCGTCGTCGCGAGCCACGACACGGACGTCCCGGAACACGTCGCCGGAATCCACGCCCGCCTCGGCGTAGAGCCCCTTCTCTTGATCCATCAACGTGTCGGCCATCATCCAGTAGACCCGATCCCAGGCCGCCGCGACCGCGTCGTTGACCACGTCGGCGCCGAGTACTTCCACGATGGCCGCGAACAGATTTTCGTGCACGATCCGGTACTGCTCCGGAGTCACCCCGAGTGAGGCGTGCTTGTGCGCGATCCGCGACAACATGGTGGCCGGGTGCGGCAATTCGGGGTCGACCAGGTACGTGGCGAAGGTGGCTATGGAGGCGGCCAGCGCCCGCTGCTGACTACCCTGTGCCTGATTGCCCCGGTTGAACGTGTCGCGCAGCAGCCGCGGGTGAGCGTCGAACATCGTGCGGTAGAACACGGCCGTGATGCGGTCGATGTTCGCCGCCACCAGCGGTAGGGTCGCGCGGACGACCTCGGCGTGCCGCGGTTCGAGTTCCGGTTCGGCACGGACGACGCTGTCGAGGTTCATGAAACTTCCTTCATCTCAGGGGTGACACTCGCCGTGGAGCGGACGAGTAAATGCAGCAACCCGGTTGTCGACGAGGTGACCAAATCCTCTATCGAATAACGGTCGAGTTCGGTATAGAAAGCCTTCTTCGCGTCGGCGAGAATTCGACGCAATCGGCACCCGCCGAGTAACGGACACGGATTCGGTTCCCCGCACTCCACCACGTCGCGGTTGTCTTCCAATTCCCGGACGAGCTCACCCACCGACGCGGCGCGACCTGCCGCGGTGATGAACAATCCGCCGGATCGTCCGCGGTGCGCCTCGACGAGGCCCAGTTCGGCCAGCCGCGAAACCGCCCTGGCCACATGCTTTTCGGACGCGCCGACCTGTCGCGCGATGAGTTTGGTGGTGACCCGGGAATTCTTCTCGTCCTCCACCGCGAGCCGCATGATGATGCGCAAACCGATATCGGTGAAGTGCGAGAGCTGCATGGTGCTCACGGTACCGGCGAATTCCACCGATTCCGCATTCCGGCGGGGTGTCCTTAATTACGCCGATCGGTGCGCATTTTGATGCGCCGCACATTGTCCGACAGGCCGGAACAGTGCCGCATAATTGTGGTCACAGGAAACCGCGTGCGCGGTGCCGCGACGAATCTCGTCGGTGCGGGCACGCCCGGCGAACGGTCAGCGTACGGTGCCCGCACCGACCTCCGCCGCGATGCGCTGTGCGGCGGCCGCGCCGGAGGCGACGCACGCGGGCACACCGACGCCGTGCAGGTACGCGCCCGCCACCGCCAGCCCGTCCAGCGCCGCGACCTCGGCTTCGACGGCCGCGATGCGGGCCGGATGGCCGGGCGCGTACTGGGCGAGGCCACCCGGCCAGCGCTGTACGACGGCCTCGACCGGCTCGATCGCGACCCCGGTGACGGTAGCCAGGTCCGCGGTGGCGGCGGCGACGAGTTCGGCGTCGGGCCAGGACAGCGGGGAGTCGTCGCCGAACTTGCCGAAAGAGACGCGGACGAGCGCCGTTTCACGTTGTGCGAGATGTGTCCATTTGCGGCTGGACAGGGTGAAGGCTTTGGCCCGCAGCGGCTCTCCGGTGGCCACCAGGATGCCGGAGTTCTGTGGCAGGGCGGTCTCGCGGGGCAGCGCCAGCGCGACCACCGCCGACGAGGAGAGTTCGACACCGGCCAGTTCCGCGGCGGCGACCGGGGCGACGGCGGCCAGCAGTCGCGCGGTCACCGGCGCCGGAGTGGCGAGCACCACCGCGTCGACGGCGCCGATCGGGTCGACCACCCAACCGCGCAGCCCTCTGGCCAGACGCGTGCCCGGCGTCGTGGTGACGAACCGCGCCCCGGAACGTTCGGCGAGCGCCTCGAGCAGCACCCGGTAGCCGTCCCGGATGCCACCGAAGACCGGCGCGTTCGAGGGCGGCGGCAGCGCGGCGCCGACGGCGGCGGTGAGACTGGGCGCGCCGTCGTCCAGCGCGGCGGCGAGCGTGGGCAGCGCGGCGCGGACACCGATGGAGCGGGAGCTGCCCGCGTACACGCCGCCGAGCAGCGGATCCACGCTGCGCTCGGCGACCTGCGCGCCGAAGCGGTCGGCGACCAGTCGGTAGACGTCGGTGTCCGAGCCGGGCTCCCAGGCCAGCGGCCGGTCGGGTTCGGCGGCGATGCGTGCCAGTGTCTCGGCGTCGACCAGCCCGCGCATCGACTCCGCGTTCGCCGGGACACCCATCAAGGTGCCCTCCGGCAGCGGGTGCGCGGTGCCGGCGGACCACACCAACGGCCGCAGACCCGCCGGGGTCACCAACTGCGACTCGAGCCCGAGTTCCCGCAGCAGCGCGGGTACCTCCGGCCGTCGCCCGACGAACGCCTCCGCGCCGAGATCCAGTGGCTCCCCGCCCAGTTCGCCCGTGTAGAGGATGCCGCCGATCCGTTCGGCGCGATCGAGCACGAGTACGTCGGCATCCGGCCCGAGCGACATCCGCAACCGATACGCGGCCACCAGCCCGCTGATCCCACCGCCGACCACCGCGATACGCATGCCTCGACCGTATCGCGTACCGCGACGGCGGCCGTCCGACGGTAGGCGCCCGGATGACTCGGAACACACTGTGTCCACGATGTCCGCGGCGATGACGGATACGTCGGCCGGACTCGACTCGGCCGATGGCAGCCTGAACCGCCTCGGCCGCTCGCGGATGGCTGCCGGGCGTCGGCGCGTGGTACGCGGGTCGACCTGGCGGCCGGGTACGCCGACACGGGCGCCGCGACCACAGCGGGCGGATCCTGACTCAGCGCTCGACGCAGCCGCCGCACTCGCTGCCGTGGCGGCCTACCCGCGTTCGCCCGCGCTACAACTCGTGGACGAGTTCCACCAAGGCGGTCAGCACGCCCGGATCGGTGTCCGGAAGCACCCCGTGGCCCAAGTTGAAGATGTGCCCGGCGGCGCCGAGCGTGATCGCCTCGTCCGCTTCGCGCGCGATCCGCCGGGCCTGCTCCTCGATCGCTTCCGGTCCGGCGAACAGTACGGCGGGATCGAGGTTGCCCTGCAACGCTTTTCCGGGCCCGACGCGGCGGACGGCCTCGGTGAGCGGCACCCGCCAATCGACGCCGACCACGTCGGCGCCCGCCTCGCTCATGGCGCCGAGCAGCTCTCCGGTCCCCACACCGAAGTGGATGCGCGGCACGCCCGCCTCGGCGATCTCGGCGAACACCCGCTCCGAATGCGGGAGCACGAAATTGCGGTAGTCGGCCAGCGAGAGGGCGCCCGCCCAGGAGTCGAACAATTGCACCGCGTCGACGCCCGCCGCCAACTGCGCCTGCAGGAACGCGATGGTGATGTCGGTGAGCACGCCCAGCAGCTCGTGCCAGGTCTGCGGATCGGCGTACATCATCGCCTTGGTGCGCTCGTGGTTCTTGCTCGGACCGCCCTCGACCAGGTAGGAGGCGAGGGTGAACGGCGCGCCCGCGAACCCGATCAGCGGCGTCTCCCCCAGCGCGTCGACCAGCAGGCGCACGCCGTCGGTCACCGCCCCGACCTCCTCGGGGCGCAGCCGGGGCAGACCGCGCACGTCGCCGACCGTCCGCACCGGCGCGGCGACCACCGGCCCCACGCCCGGCACGATGTCCAGGTCGATCCCCGCCGCTTTCAGCGGAACGACGATGTCGGAGAACAGGATCGCGGCGTCGACGCCGTGCCTGCGAATCGGCTGCAAGGTGATCTCGCACACCAGCTCGGGATCGAAGCAGGATTCGAGCATCCCGATGCCCGCCCGCACCTCGCGGTACTCGGGCAGCGAGCGTCCGGCCTGGCGCATGAACCACACCGGACGCCTGCTGGGCGTCGCGCCGGTAGCGGCGGCCAGGAACGGGGCATCGGTCAACCGGCGGCGGGTATGAGTGCTCATCACGGCTATCGTATGCGGGCCCGGCGGGAGGGGCGGACGCGGAGGCGGCAGCGATGACCGCACGGACGCCGCATGGCCCGTAGCGGCGCGCCTCCGACTGCGCCGGGTGCACAAGGTCTACCGTCAGCATTCGTGACACCGCTCGACTTCCGCGACGGCGCCGCACCGACCGAAGGACCTCATGGCGAGCCAGCTCAGTTTCGCGCCGCGGTCGAGGCGATGGGCACCGCTACCGTGCACCCTCGGATCGAGCTCGCGCCCATCCGGCCCCCGCAACGACTCGCACCGTTCTCCTACGCCATCGGCGCGGAGGTCGCTCATCCGGAAACCCCTGTCGTACCGGCCGATTCCGAAGGCGACGCGTTCGGCAGGCTGATCCTGCTGCACGATCCGGACGGCGACGACACCTGGCACGGCACCTTGCGCCTGGTCGCCTACATCCAGGCCGACATCGACGCCGCGCTCGCCACCGATCCTCTGCTGCCCGAGGTGGCGTGGAGCTGGCTGGTGGACGCGCTGGAGTCGCGCACCGAGCCGTTCACCGCGCTCGGCGGCACGGTGACCTCGACCAGCTCGGTGCGCTACGGAGACATCGCCGGTCCGCCGCGCGCCCATCAGCTGGAGATACGCGCGTCGTGGACGCCGGTCACCACCGACATGCGCCCGCATCTGGAGGCGTTCTGCGAGGTACTGGCCTACGCGGCGGGGTTGCCGCCGGCCGGGGTGACCCAGCTGCAGATCCGGCCCGGCCTGTCCGGCGATCACCCCTGAGCACGCCCGTCGGCGTGCCGTGACCTGCGCCGGAGCCCCTCGTTCTGTGTGCGGGGCACATCGCGCCCGATTCGCCGACACACTTATGCGCCGATAGGACGGCGGCGCCGTGGCGTCGGCACGTAAAGTTCAACACCATGTCCGTACCAGACGAATCCGAACCCTCGGCCGCGACGCCGCTGCTCGCGCCGGTGGAGGGCGTGCCACCGGTACTGGACACCGCCGCCGAGATCAGCGCAGCCGCCGCCCGGCTGGTCGCGGGCACCGGCCCGCTGGCCGTGGACGCCGAACGCGCCTCCGGGTTCCGCTATTCGGCGCGCGCGTATCTGATCCAGCTGCGCCGTGCGGGCGCGGGCACGTTCCTCATCGACCCGATCCCGGTCACCGAAGCCCTCGGCCCGCTGGCCGACGCGATCAACGGACTGGAGTGGGTCCTGCACTCCGCGGACCAGGATCTTCCCGGCCTGGCCGAACTGGGTTTGCGCCCGGCCAGGCTGTTCGACACCGAACTCGGCGGACGTCTGGCTGGTTTCGAGCGCGTCGGGCTCGCCGCGATGGTGGAGCGGCTGTTGGGCCACGCGCTGCGCAAGGGGCACGGGGCGGCCGACTGGTCCACCCGGCCGCTGCCCGCCGACTGGCTGAACTACGCCGCCCTGGACGTGGAACTGCTGCTCGAACTGCGCGACGCCGTGGCCGACGCACTCGATGCGCAGGGCAAAACGGATTGGGCGATACAGGAATTCGAACACATTCGCACCTTGGACCCGCCCGCGCCGAAGGCCGAGCGGTGGCGGCGTACCTCGGGCATCCACACGCTGCGCCGCACCAGGCAACTGGCGGTGGTGCGCGAGCTGTGGACCGCGCGGGACGCGCTGGCCCGTGCCCGCGACGTGGCGCCCGCCCGCATCCTCCCGGACGCCGCGATCATCGCCGCGGCGGCCGCGGAACCCAGGTCCATCGCGCAGTTGCGCACCTTGCCGGTGTTCGGCGGTCCGCGCCAGCGCCGGTACTCCCGCGAATGGCTCGCCGCGATCGAGCGCGGCCGTACGTTGCCCGACAGCGACCTCCCGCCGCTCACCCAGCCGTTCGACGGCCCGCCGCCGGTCAACCGCTGGGAGCGCCGCGACCCGGCTGCGGCGGCGCGCCTGACCCGGGCACGAGCCGCCATGGCCGACCTGTCGGCGCAGCACGCGATCCCGGTGGAGAACCTGCTCGCGCCGGATCTGGTTCGCCGCCTGTGCTGGGACGGACTGCCCGACTACGAGGCGGTGGACCCCTCCGCCGTCGACGGATTCCTGAAGTCCGGCGGCGCCCGGCCGTGGCAGCGGGAACTCGACGTCCCGCGACTTGCCGCGGCGCTGCCGCCGTCGGACTAGCGCCCGCTCCGTCGGCTCGCCCGTGGCTGCGGCGTCAGCGAGCGGCCAGCCACCCGCTGATCCGGCGGGCGATGTCCGGGCCGGTGAGGCCGAGTTCGGCGTGGACCTCACCGCGCGAGGCATGGTCCAGGAACTGTTGCGGCACACCGAGATCGCGGGTCGGGATGTCCAGCCCGGAGTTGCGCAGCCGGGCCGACACCGTGGAACCGATGCCGCCGTGCAGGCCACCGTCTTCCAGCGTGACCACGAGCCGGTAGTTCTCCGCGAGTTTCAGCAGCGCGTCGGAGACCGGCAGCACCCAGCGCGGGTCGATGACGGTGACCGAGACGCCTTCGGAATCCAGCAGATTCGCCGCCTCCAGCGCCGTGCCCGCGAACGAGCCCACCGCGACCAGTAGCACGTCGCCGTGCACCGCCTGCACCGATCCGCCGTCCGGCTCGGCCATCCGCAGCACGTCGATGCCGTCCAGCCGTTCCACCGCCGAGATATCCTCGGCGACACTGCCTTTCGGGAAACGCAGCGCGGTCGGTCCGTCGTTGACGGCCAGCGCCTCGGCCAGTTCCTCCCGCAGCGTCGCGGCGTCGCGCGGCGCTGCGACCCGGATGCCGGGGATGATCCCGAGGACCGACAGATCCCACATGCCGTTGTGGCTGGCGCCGTCGGAGCCGGTGATGCCCGCGCGGTCCAGTACCACGGTGACCGGCTGCTTCAGCAGCGCCACGTCCATCAGCAGCTGGTCGAAGGCGCGATTGAGGAAGGTCGAGTAGATCGCCACCACCGGGTGCATGCCGCCGAGCGCGAGGCCCGCGGCGGAGGCCATGGCGTGCTGCTCGGCGATGCCGACGTCGAACATCCGGTCCGGGAAGCGCTCCCCGAACGCCGCCAGTCCGGTCGGGCCCGGCATCGCCGCGGTGATGGCGACGATGTCGGCGCGGCGCTCGGCGTGCGCGATCAACTCCTCGGAGAACACCGAGGTCCATCCGCGCGCCTTCGGACCACCGACCGGGACGCCGGTGAGCGGGTCGATGGGATCGCAGGCATGCATCTGGTCGGCGACATGGTTCTCGGCGGGCGCGTAGCCGCGGCCCTTCTGCGTCACCGCGTGCACCACGACGGGGCCGCCGAAGTCCTTGGCCCGGCGCAGCGCGGCCTCGAGCGCGACGACGTCGTGGCCGTCCACCGGCCCGACGTACTTCAAGCCGAGGTCGCTGAACAGTTCCTGGGGGCTGACCGCGTCCTTGATGCCCGCCTTCACCGCGTGCACCATCGAGTACGCCGATTCGCCCACCCTGGGGATGCTCTTGAGGATCCGCTTGCCCGCGTCCAGGGCGTGCTCGTAGGCGGGCTGGGTGCGCAGCGCGGTCAGCCGCTCGGCCAGACCGCCGATGGTGGGCGCGTAGGAGCGGCCGTTGTCGTTCACCACGACGACCACCGGACGGTCGGATGCGGCGATGTTGTTCAGCGCCTCCCAGCACATGCCGCCGGTGAGCGCGCCGTCGCCGACGATCGCGACCACGTGCCGGTCCTGCCCGCTCAGCGCGAACGCCTTCGCCAGGCCGTCCGCGTAGGACAGCGCCGCCGAGGCGTGTGAGGACTCCACCCAGTCGTGCGCGCTCTCGGCCCGGCTCGGGTAGCCGGACAGGCCGCCCTGTTTGCGCAGCGAGTCGAACTGGTCTTTGCGCCCGGTCAGGATCTTGTGCACATAGGCCTGGTGGCCGGTGTCGAAGATCAACGGGTCGGCCGGCGAGTCGAAGATCCGGTGCAGGGCGATGGTGAGTTCGACCACACCGAGGTTCGGGCCGAGGTGCCCGCCGGTCGCGGCGACTTTGCGCACCAGGAACTCGCGGACCTCCTCCGCCAGCTCGCGCACCTGCGGCACGGTCAGCCGGCGCAGATCATCGGGCGTGTCGACCCGGGAAAGCACTCCCACCTGAACTAGCTCCCTCCGGATAGCGCATCTGATCCGATCAGTCTACGGAGCGGCGGCCGGTGCTCCCGCACGAGAACGGTCACACCAACCGACATGGCGTCGAAATGTGAGCCTCGACATACGGTACCCGGCCTAGAGTGACAGGGTGGCCCGGCCCGAGCAAGTGGTCTCCCGGACAATCGAACCCGGCGTGGTGGCACGGATCGTCGACGACGTCCACCGGCGTTGCCGGGACGACCGCTCCGGAACGTTGGCGGACTACATCCCGGAACTCGCCGCGGTGCAACCGGATTCGTTCGCCATCTGCCTGGCCACCGCCGACGGCCGGATCTACGGCGCGGGCGATGTCCGGACCGAATTCACCATCCAGTCCATCTCCAAGCCGTTCACCTACGCCCTCGCGCTGGCCGACCGGGGGCAGGCCGCGGTCGCCCGGCGCATCGACGTCGAGCCCTCCGGTGAGCCGTTCAACGAGATCAGCCTGGATCCGGTGACCGCGCGGCCGCGCAACCCGATGATCAACGCGGGCGCGATCACCGCCGCCTCGCTGATCGACGGCCGCGACCCCGCCGACCGCTTCGAGCGGATCCGGCGCTGCTACTCGAGCTTCGCCGGGCGCGAGCTCACCGTGAACGAGGCGGTCTACGCCTCCGAGGCGCGCACCGGGTACCGCAATCGCGCCATCGGCTACATGCTGCGCTCGTTCGGCATCCTCGACGCCGACCCGGACGAGGCGGTCGATCGCTATTTCCGCCAGTGCGCGGTTACCGTGACCTGCGAGGATATGGCCCTGATGGCCGCATCGCTTGCGAACAACGGGCGCAATCCGGTCACCGGAGAGCAGGCGGCCTCGGCGGCGCTGACGGAGCAGGTGCTCAGTGTCATGACCACCTGCGGCATGTACAACGCGGCGGGCGACTGGGTGACTACTGTCGGCCTGCCCGCCAAGAGTGGCGTCGGGGGCGGGATCGTGGCGGTGCTGCCCGGACAGGTCGGGATCGCTGTGTACTCGCCGCGGCTGGACGGGCACGGCAACAGCGTGCGCGGCGTGGCCGCCTGCCGTGAACTGTCGCGGCGACTCGAGCTGCACTTCCTGCACGTGACCCGAGCGGCGCGAGCCGCGATCCGGGCGGCGTACTCGGTGGCCGAGGTGCCCTCGCGGCTACGCCGCCCGACCGAGGAGATCGCGGTGCTCGCCGCGCACGGGCATCGCGCGTGTGTCTACGAGCTGCACGGCGACCTGCTGTTCGCGGGCGCGGAGCGCACGGTGCGCACCATCGAGGAGCAGGCGGGCGAGCTGGAAGCGCTGGCCATCGACGTGCGCAGGGTCGGCGAGGTGAGCGCGATCGCGGTGCGGATGATCGACGACCTGCGACTCGAGCAGTTGTCGGCGGGTGTCCGAGTGGCGCTGGTCGATCCCGACGCGCGACTGCGGTCCCCGGATTCCGGCATCGATCCCGACGATCCGAGGGGGCCGGTGTTCATCGATCGCGACACCGCGACCGAGTGGTGCGAGAACATCGTGCTCGCGAACCATCGCCCCGCCGGCGAGGCCGCCCGCGCGTCGTTCGGCATCGAGAGTCACCCGGCGTTGGCCGGCCTCGCCGCGGACGAGCGATCCCGCCTGGCGGAGCAGTTCCGGGTGCGCACGTTCGCGCGCGGGGCGGTGATCGCCGAACGCGGCAGCGCGCGCTCGGGTCTCTACCTGATCCTCGACGGCCGCGTGCGCCTGACGGTCGAAGGCACCGACGGACGCACGCACCGGCTGCTCAGCCTGTCGGCCGGGATGTCGTTCGGGGAGATTCCGATGCTGGTCGGAACGCCGTTCGGGAACGAGGTACTGGCGGAGACCGAGACGTGCGTCGCGGTGCTCACCCCCGAACGGTTCGATCGGCTCACCCCGCAAGCGCCCGGGCTGAAGCTCGCGCTGCTCGAACAGCTGGCCGCCGAAGCCTTCGCGCAGATCGACGCGGCTGTGCGGGCGATCGCGGCCCGCGGCGGCGACTACTGAAGCGGGCACGATGGTGCGGTGCGGATCGACAGCGATCGACGAGGAGGCTCAGTGGGCACGAACACCGATTCGCGGGCAGGCACCGTCACCACCTACGGACACGGCACCGCCCGCGCCGTCCCCGATCTGATGCGGGTGACGATCTCCGTCGAATCACGCGCGAGCAAGGTCGCGCTCGCCTACAGCCGGGCCGGTGAGCGCGTGGCCGCGGTCGCGCGATCGCTGCGCTCCGACGGGGTCGACGGCGCGGACATCGCCACCAGCGGACTGTCGGTACAGACCGAGACGGTGTGGACCGAGGGACAGGGCAACCGCATCACGGGATACCTCGCGAGCACATCGCTGACGGTCGCGTTGCGCGATATCGGCGAGCAGGCCGATCCCGGCCCGGGCACGATCATCGCCAACTGCGTCGAGGCGGGCGGTGACGACGTGCGCCTCGGTGGTCTGACCCTCACCTTCGCCGACCTGGAGTCCCTGCTCACCCGCGCCCGCGACGCCGCGTGGGACAACGCCCTCGCCAAGGGCGAGCAGTACGCCCGGCGGGCACGGCGCTCGCTCGGCGACGTCGTGCAGATCACCGAGGACACCGCCGCCGCGCCTCCGGTTCCGCGCGCACAGGCGATGTCCGCTCCGATGGAGGCCTACCGTGCCGTCGCCATCCCGGTCGAGCTGGGCGAGAGCGAGATCTCCGCGGACGTCCGCGTCACTTGGCAGCTGGGCTGACGGCGGCTTGCCGGTTCACGACCCGTGACCGAGACCCCGCACCAGCAGGGTGACCGTGTCCGCTCCGGCGTGCCGATCCTTCGAGATCTCCTGGTACTCCGGCGATTCGGCCCAGGCGCGGAAGGACGGCTCGTCCGGGAAGGAGATCAGCACCACCTTCTCGCGATCGGTGACGCCCTCGATGGTCTGCGGGGACTCGTCCGCGGCCAGCAGCGTACCGGAGTAGCGGACGAAGACGTCGAGGAAGCGCGCCTGGTAGCGATCGTAGGCGGCGCGGTCGGTGAATCTCAGTTGCGCGATTGCGTACACGGTCATGGCGGTGACTCTAATTGGGCGGTCCGGCGACCCGACCCGGATCCGGCGGGGCCGAGCGCGATTCACCGCTGCGCCGCGCCCGGCGTGCCTATATTGAGGTTGTCACCGCTCAGGAGGTCGCATGTCGTTCGTGCTCATCGACAAACCACGGCCCCATATCGCCCTGGTGACGCTCAATCGGCCCGAACGGATGAACGCGATGGCGTTCGACGTGATGATCCCGCTGCGCGAGGCGCTGGAGGGTGTGCGCGCCGACAACGACGTGCGGGTCGTCGTGCTGACCGGGGCGGGACACGGTTTCTGCTCGGGAGCCGACCTGACCGGCGCGGGAAAGGTGCCGAACGTCGACGGGCTGACCGTCACCAGTGTCGCGCGCCGGTCGATGGATCTGCTCAACGACGTGCTGATCACGTTGCGGCGGATGCACCAGCCGGTGATCGCGGCGGTCAACGGCGCGGCCATCGGCGGCGGGCTGTGCCTGGCCGTCGGCGCCGACATCCGGATCGCCGCCGAGGACGCGTACTTCCGCGCCGCGGGCATCAACAACGGCCTCACCTCCGCCGAACTGGGCCTCAGCTATCTGCTGCCCCGCGCGGTCGGCGCGTCGAGGGCGTTCGAGATCATGTTGTCCGGCCGCGACGTCGACGCGACCGAAGCCGAGCGAATCGGCCTGGTATCCCGCACGGTTCCGGCGGCGAAACTGCTGGACACCTGCTATGACCTCGCCGAGCGCATCATCGGCTTCAGCCGGGTGGGCACCGAGCTCACCAAGCGCATGTTGTGGAGCGGCATGGAGGCGGGCGGATTCGAATCGCACATGCAGCACGAGGGCACGGCCCAGTTGTACGTCCGCCTCACCACCGGCAATTTCGACGAAGCGATCCGCGCCCGTAAGGACCGCAGGCCCCCGGTCTACGAGGACTGACCGCTCAACGCTGTAGCAGCGCGAGGCTTTCCACGTGGTGCGTCGCGGGGAAGGCGTCGAAGGCGCGCAGATCGGCGAGCCGGTAGCCCGCCGCCTGATACAGGCCGAGATCGCGGGCGAACGCGGCGGGATCGCAGCCTACGTGGATGATCCGCGTCGGCCCGCTGGCGGTGACCGCGCCGACCACCTCTTTGCCCGCCCCCGCGCGCGGCGGATCGAGCACGACGACGTCCGGGGCGGCCGCACCGACGTGCTCGAGCACCCAGCGCTCCACCCGCTGGGCCCGCAGTTCCACCCAGGGCAGGTCGCGCAACGCGGCGGCGCCGTCCGCGACGGCGGGCCGCGCGGATTCCACCGCGAGCACCACGCCGGTCCGCCCGGCCCGCTCGGCGAGCCGCGCGGCGAACACCCCGGCGCCGCTGTAGAGATCCCACGCCCGGCCGCCGGGGCCGAGTTCCGACCATTCCGCGATCAGGTCCGAATACCGTTGCGCCGCACCGTGATGCGCTTGCCAGAAGCCCGTCGCCGCGACCTCCCACCGGCGCCCGGCCACGTACTCGACCGCGCGCCCGCTGCCCTCGAACACCCACTCGTCGCGTGCCGCGTGCGCCGCGGCGCGTCGTGCGGATGCCGCGCGCCGGTCGTCGCTGCGAGCGGACTCCGCGGCGGGCCACTGTGCCCCGCGCCGATCCCGGCCGTGCGGCCGATCGCGGCGACCACCTCCGCCGCCCGCACGCCGATCCCGGCTCCCCGGCTCCGTTCGCCGCCCACTCCCGCCGGGACCGCGCCGACCGGGCTCGTGGCCGACCGGTTCGGACTCGGCAGCGGGCGCCAGCTCGACGACGTGCCGTATCCCATCACCGTCCACCGCGATCACCAGATCGGCGCCGGGCGTCCACCGCCGGTCCGCGATCCCGTCCAAAGCCCCCGCGACCGGTTGCGGGCACCGCAGATCCGTGATCACGTCGGTGCTGCGATAGCGGTGCACGCCCGCACGTCCGTGGGCGTCGACCGCGAGGCGCACGCGGGTGCGCCACCCGCCCATCGCGTCGCCGGGCCCGATCGGCTCCACCACCACTTCCCGCTCGATCCCGGCCAGCCGCCGCAACTGTTCGGCCACCACCGTGGCCTTCAGCGCGCGCTGGGCCACCGGCGTGGCGAAGGAGAAATCGCAGCAGCCCGCGCCACCGGGGCCGGACACCGGACAGGTGGCCCGCACCCGATCCGGGGACGCCTCGAGCACCTCGACCGCGTCGGCACGGCAGAACGAGCCGCCGCGATCCTCGGTGACCCGGACCCGCACCAGCTCGCCGGGCAGGCCGTGCCGGACGAACACCACACGTCCCTCGTGCCGTGCGACACAGAAGCCGCCGTGACCCGGCGGCCCGAGCCGCACTTCGAACGTGGCGGTCGGCCGATCGCTCATCCCGAACGCTCCATGGACGTCACATCCGATCCTCGTACCCGCGCCGCACCGCGCCCGGCGCGTTCACCACCCCGGGGGTCCGCGCCCGCGCGGACGAACTCAACTGCCACGGCACGCTGGTCACCATCACGCCCGGCACGAACAGCAGCCTGCCCTTCAACCGCAGCGCGCTCTGGTTGTGCAGCACCTGTTCCCACCAATGGCCCACCACGTACTCCGGGATGAACACGGTCACCACGTCACGCGGAGCGTCCTTGCGCACGCGCTTCACATAGTCCAGCACCGGCTTGGTGATCTCGCGATAGGGCGATTCGATCACCTTGAGCGGCACCGTGATGTCGCTGTTCTCCCACTCCCGCACCAGCGCCCTGGTGTCGGCCTCGTCGACGTTCACCGTCACCGCCTCCAGCGTGTCCGGGCGGCTGGCGCGGGCGTAGGCGAGGGCGCGGCGGGTCGGCAGATGCAGCCGGGAAACCAGCACGATGGAGTGCGAGCGGCTGGGCAGCACACCGTCCCACTCGTGCTCGTCCAGCTCGCGCGCGACCGAATCGTAATGCCTGCGAATCATCTTCATCACGACGAAGATCGCCACCATGGTGAAGATGGCGATGTAGGCGCCCGCGAAGAACTTGGTGATCAGCACGATGACCAGCACCGCTCCGGTCGCGCTGAGACCGACCGCGTTGATCACCCGCGAGCGCTTCATCCGCGCGCGCTGCGCCGGGTCGGTCTCGGTGCGCAGCAAGCGGGTCCAGTGCCGCAGCATGCCGGTCTGGCTGAGCACGAACGAGACGAACACGCCGACGATGTACAGCTGGATCAGCTTGGTCACCTCGGCGCCGAACAGCACCACGAACGCGATGGCCGCGCCGGAGAGGAACAGGATGCCGTTGCTGAACGCCAGCCGATCGCCCCTGGTGTGCAGCTGGCGCGGCAGGTAGCGGTCCTGCGCCAGGATCGAGCCGAGCACGGGGAACCCGTTGAACGCGGTGTTGGCGGCCAGCACCAGGATCAGCGCGGTCACCGTCGTGATGAAGAAGAAGCCGAGCGGGAAACCCTCGAACACGGTCTCGGCGAGCTGCGCGATCAGCGTCTTCTGGTGGTAGTCCGACGGTGCGCCGGTCAGGTCCTCGACGTTGTGCGCGTACACCACCCCGATCTTCTGGGCGAGGATGATGATGCCCATCAGCAACACGATCGCGATCGTGCCCAGCATCAGCAAAGTGGTGGCGGCATTGCGCGACTTGGGTTTGCGGAACGCGGGCACACCGTTGCTGATCGCCTCCACACCGGTCAGCGCGGCACACCCGGAAGAGAACGAGCGCGCGATGAGGAAGGCGAACGCCAGCCCGTAGAGGTGCTCGTGCTCGGCGATCAATCCGAAACCGGCCGATTCGGCCCGCAACTCCTCGCCGAGCACGAAGATCCGGAACAGGCCCCAGCTCAGCATGAGGAACATGCCGATGATGAACGCGTAGGTCGGAATCGCGAACGCCGTGCCGGACTCCCGCACACCGCGCAGATTCATCGCGGTCAACAGAGCGATGGCGACGACGGCGAACAGCACCTTGTGTGTCGCGACGAACGGGATGGCCGAGCCGATGTTGGACGCGGCCGAGGAGATCGACACCGCGACGGTGAGCACGTAGTCGACCAGCAGCGCGCTGCCGACGGTCAGGCCCGCGTTCGGCCCCAGATTGGTGGTGGCCACCTCGTAGTCGCCGCCGCCGGACGGGTAGGCGTGCACGTTCTGCCGGTAGCTGGCCACCACGACAGCCATGACGAAGGCGACGGCCAATCCGACCCATGGGGCGTACAGGTAGGCCGTGACCCCGGCGGCCGAAAGAACGAGGAAGATCTCCTCGGGGGCGTAGGCGACCGATGACATGGCATCGGAAGCGAACACCGGGAGCGCGATTCGCTTCGGCAGCAGCGTGTGGCCGAGCGAGTCACTACGGAAAGGCCTGCCCAGCAGCACTCGCTTCGCTGCCGTCGTCAACTTGGACACTGGAGCGAGCATAGGCCCCCGCACAGTGGATCGCGCGCGTGGCTCGCAGGTTTGCTCGCCGGCTGGAGGGGGAACGTGGCCGGTGGAATCATTCGGCGGGTAGCGTTCGACCGAACAGCGAAGCAGACCGAACACCACGGTTCCAGGAACGAGGTTGCACGGTGTACGTAGTGATCATGGGGTGCGGGCGCGTGGGCTCGTCGCTGGCCCATGCCCTGGTCCGCGTAGGTCACGAAGTCACCGTGATCGACCGGGACTCCAGTGCCTTTCTACGCCTGGGATCCGACTTTCCCGGCGAGCAGGTGACCGGTGTCGGTTTCGATCGAGATGTGCTGATAAAGGCGGGGATCGAACGGGCGGACGCGTTCGCGGCGGTCTCCTCCGGCGACAACTCCAACATCATCTCCGCCCGGGTGGCGCGGGAGATGTTCGGGGTGGAGCGGGTCGTCGCCCGCATCTACGACGCCAAGCGCGCCGCGGTCTACGAGCGGCTCGGCATCCCGACCATCGCCACGGTCCCGTGGACCACCGACCGCTTCCTGCGCGCGCTCGTCGGCGACACCGGCACCACCACCTGGCGCGACCCCACCGGAACTGTCGCTGTGACCCAGCTGACGCTGCACGAAGAGTGGTACGGCCGCACCGTGCGCGATCTGGAGCAGACCGTCGCGGCACGGGTCGCGTTCATCATCCGGTTCGGCCAGGCAGTGCTCCCCGACAGCAAGACCATCATCCAGGCCGACGACATCGTCTATGTGGCCGCAGCATCCGGCGCCGTGGGCGAAACCGTCGCCCTGGCCGGGAAGCCCCCCGCGAGCGAGGACTGAACATGAAAGTGGCCATCGCCGGAGCAGGCGCCGTGGGCCGATCGATCGCCAGGGAACTCCTGCGCGGCGGGCATCGGGTCATGCTGCTCGAGCGTGAGCTCGAGCACATCGATGCGGCCGCGATCCCCGACGCGGTCTGGGTGCACGCCGACGCGTGCGAACTGGCCCTGCTGGAGCAGGCCGGTCTGGAGACCTACGAGGTGGTGATCGCGGCCACCGGCGACGACAAGGCGAACCTGGTGCACAGCCTGCTGGCCAAGACCGAGTTCGGGGTGCGCCGGGTGGTGGCCCGGGTCAACGATCCGCGCAATGAATGGCTCTTCGACGGTTCCTGGGGTGTCGACGTCGCGGTGTCCACACCCCGGCTGCTGGCCTCCCTGGTCGAGGAGGCGGTCTCCGTCGGAGATCTGGTGCGACTGATGACGCTGCGCCAGGGCCAGGCGAATCTGGTGGAGATGACGCTGCCCGCGGACACCGTGCTGGCCGGTAAACCGGTGCGCACGCTCACCCTGCCGCGCGACGCCGCACTGGTGACCATCCTGCGCGGCGGGCGCGTGATCGTGCCGCAGCCGGACGACGCGCTGGAAGGCGACGACGAGCTACTGTTCGTGACTTCGGTGGAGGCCGAGGAGGACCTCCGGCTGGAACTCGCCAACCACGGCATCAGACCGTAACTCCCCGTGACACGGCCGGACGCGCGTTCTCGGCGAAGCGCTGCCGGAAACCCTACGCGGCCAGCTTCAGCTCCGCGCGCAGCTTGTTCAGCGCGCGGTGCTGCATCGCCCGCACCACACCCGGGCTGGTGCCGATGGCCTCGGCGGTCTCAGCGGCCGACCAGCCGAGCACGATGCGCATCACCAGCACCTCACGGTGCGCCGGGGCCAGCACTTTCATGAGTTCCCTTGTGGCGGCGCGGCGTTCGGAGGCCAGCGCCCACTCCTCGGGACCGGCGGCCGAGGACGCGGAGTCCGGGACGTCGGCCACCGGGTAGGCGGGGTGCTGCTGCGAGCGGCGGAACGCGTCGGCGACCTTGTTGGCCGCGATGCCGTAGACGAAGGCCAGGAACGACTTGCCCTGGTCGCGGTAGCGCGGGATGGCGTTGACGGTGGCCAGCAGGATCTCCTGGACCACGTCGTCGGCGGTGACCTGCAGATGGGCCGTGTTGCCCAGGCGCGCGCCGCAGTAACGCCGCACCAGCGGATGAACGATCCGGATGATCTCCGAGACCGCCCGGCGATCGCCTCCGGCCGCCGGACCGATCAGCTTGTCCAGCTCGGCCGAGATCCGCCGGCTCTCCGAGAGCGCGGGGTTGTGGTTGACGGGCAGCGCCGCGGTGTTGTGCTCGGTAGCCACGTCCGAGTCCTTTCTTGCCGATCAATGCGTGTTTTTCGGTACGCATAGATCGTCTGATGAACTCGGAGGACCAACCAGGCACCCCAGGGTGGGGAAGCACCCACCTCGGCGGTGGCGATCTCCCCACCCCTGTGGTTTTCGCCGGATAGCGGCGGAAGGTTAACGGCTCAGGCCGGTTCGGTCGCGCGCACCGACTTGGCGGGCAGGTGACCGGCCCGGCGCACAGCCCAGATCGTGACGGCCAGCGCCACCGCGGTCAGCGGCCAGCCCATCGCGATGCGGGCGAAGGCGAGCCAGCCGGTGCGGTCGGTGTCGTAGAGCTGCGACTGCACCAGGTAGCGCGCCCCGAACACGAGGATCCAGGTGGTGGTGGCCAGGTCGTAGAGGCGCACCGAGCGCGGGTCGGACCGCCAGTCGGAGCCGTGGCCGTTCAGAACGCCCCAGATCACGCCGACCAGCGGCCTGCGGATCAGGATGGACGCGAGGAACACCGCGGCGTAGACGAGGCTGGTGTAGATGCCGAAGAGGAAGAACCCCTTGGCCTCGCCCATCCGGTAGGCGATGAAAGCGCAGATGCCGACGCCGAAGAAGCCCGAGATGGCGGGCTGGATGGGATCGCGCCGCACCAGGCGCCACAGGAGGATGGCGGCCGCCACCCCCAGGGCCGACCAGATCGCGGCGGCCAGCCCGGCGACACTGTTCACGGGAACGAACACGACAACGGGAAGCGTCGAGTAGATCAGGCCGCTGAAGCCGCCCAGTTGTTCGAGGAGGGTCTGCTCGGCACGTTCCTCGTCACGGTCGGGCGAGGGGAGCCCGGTGCGGTCGTCCGATCCTGCGTTGTCGTCGCTCAAAGGCATACGTCAGCTGTTCCCGCGCAATTCGTAGTAGGGGTTGAAGATCACTTTGCGGCCGTCGCGGTCGCCGACCCGGCCACGGACGAGGATGCGCCTGCCCGGCTCGATGCCGGGAATGCGCCTGCGCCCGATCCAGACCAGCGTAATCGCGTCGGTGCCGTCGAAGAACTCGGCCTGGACGCTGGCGCCCGCCGACTTGGGACACGCTTCGACGCTACGGAGCCTACCGAGCATGGTCGCCTCGTCACCGCGCCGACACTCCGACGCGCGGCACGCGCCCGATGCTTCGGACGTCTCGGCCAGCTCTTCGGCATCCAGCTGATCGATGTCTTCGGTCAGCCTGCGGCCCAGACGTCGAAAATACCCTGAGGCTGCGGATGACATTGTGCACGCTCTCCTGCATAGAGCAGATGGCATGGGTCGCACACCATCGTGAGGGATCCGATCCGCACGGCCTGCGGCGGCCGTACAACGCCACTGTAGATGGGCCGGGCCACCCCCGCTACGCTCGGACCGATGTTCGACTCCCCACACCCCGCTCGTGTCGTGGCACTGCCCGGCACCGGGTCCGACGCCGATTTCGCCAGGCGCGCCTTCGGTCCCGCGAGCGCCGCACGCGGCCTGGATTTCGTCGCGGTGGAACCCGACCCGCGCCGGGTGGTGGCGAGCTGCCGCGCAGCGCTGGATGCGGCGGCGGATTCGGGCCCGGTGCTGGTGGCGGGCATTTCCCTGGGCGCGGCGATCGCACTGGAGTGGGCCGCCGAGCACCCCCGACGCGTCGTGGGGGTCGTGGCGGCACTGCCCGCCTGGACCGGGCCCGACACCGCGGCCTGCCCCGCCACGCTGAGCGCGGCGGCCACCGCGGCGCAGCTGCGCGTGGACGGTCTGGACACGGTGATCGACCGGATGCGGGCGAGCAGCCCGCGGTGGCTGGCTGACACGCTGACCCAGTCCTGGCGGGCACAGTGGCCGGAACTGCCGCGGGCGCTCGAGGAGGCCGCGGACTACAAGTGGCCCGATGCCGAGCTGCTGTCGGCATTCGAGCTGCCGCTCGCGGTGGTCACCGCGGTCGACGACCCGGTGCACCCGCGTGCGGTCGCCGAGGAATGGGCGGCGCTGGCCCCGCGCGCGCACCTGTACCGGATCACGCTGGACGAACTCGGCGCCGACCCCGCGATCCTGGGACACACGGGTATCGGCGCCTTCGCGTGAGATCTTCCGCTCAGTTCAGGCCGAGTTGCTGCATGGCCGACCCGTCCGCGCCCCGGCGCGGGCCCTGCGGCATGCGCGGCACCACCGGTTGCGCACCGGTCTGCGCCGCCACCTGCGCGGCCATCGCCTGCTGCTGAGCCTCCACCTGCTGCTGATGGGCCGCGGCGAGTTGCTCGGCCAGCTCCTGCGGCAGCACCACCGGAAGCGGGTCCCGCACCGGCAGCGGGTCCTCGCCGCGCCGCACCACGGTCTCGCTCAGGATCGCCCGCGCCGCCTTGACCAGGGGGCTGCCGTCGTTCGCCGCGCCCGAGGGGCCCGCCGCGACCAGCCGCACCATCCAGCGATAGCCGTCCACGCCGATGAAACGCAGGTCCGCGCCTTCGGTCAGGGCCAGCAGTTCTCGGCCCCACGGCCCGTTCTCGACCGACACCCGGGCGCCGTCCTTGCGCAGCGAGTCGGCGAGATCCGCGGCGACCAGCCGCCACTGGCCGGAGGTCTTGGGCGCGGCGTAGGCCGCGACGGTGATCCGGCCGTGCTCCGTGGCCAGGTGCACCGCCTGCGGCTGGCCTTCCGGGGTCATCTCGACCTGCAGCTGACCGCCCGGCGGGACCGGCAACAACACCGACCCGAGATCCAGCCGCTGCTCGGACACCGAATCCAGCAGCTCGGCGACCTCGTCGTAGTCGTAGGGTCCGGGCCGTCCGTTGGGCCGGTCGACGTCCAGATCCACGCCCTCATACGAGCGCTCGTCGGTGGGGGCGTCGTCGTAGAAATCGTCGTCGTACTCGCCCTCGTAGGCGGACTCGTAGTCGGCGTAGTCGCCCGCCTCGTCGTACCGGTCGTCCGCGGCCCGGCTCGAGTTCTTTCTCTTTCCGAACATTCCCGTCATGCCTCCTCGCCGGTAGCCCGGCCCACCCCGTTCGTCTGTGCGGTCAAACTCGCGTGACCGCCGCTGGAGCCATAGCCACCCGCTCCCCTGGTGGTCTCGTCGAGCGAGTCGACCTCCACGAAATCCACCAGCTCCACCCGCTGTACCAGCAGTTGCGCGATCCGATCACCGCGCCGCAACTCGATCGGCGTGCGCGGATCGTGGTTGATCAGGCACACCTTGATCTCGCCCCGGTACCCCGCGTCGACCGTGCCGGGGGTGTTCACCACCGACAGCCCGGCCTTGGCCGCCAGACCCGAGCGCGGATGGATCAGGCCGACGGTGCCGACCGGTAGCGCGACGGCGACGCCGGTGCCGACCAGCACCCGCTCCCCCGGCTCCAGGATGACGTCTTGCGTGGTGCACAGATCCACGCCCGCGTCACCCGCATGGGCGCGCGTGGGCAGAGGGATGCCGGGGTCGAGCCGCAGCAAGGGTATGGGTGAAAGTGCGCTCACGTTGGACGAGCCTACGCGTAGGCTGTTTGCCCTCGTGACTTAGTGTTGACTCGTGTCGGACCAGCCCAACCCCATGACCGCGGACGAGAAAGCGCAGCCTGCGCACCGATACCGGGAGCGCCTGTGGGTGCCGCTGTGGTGGTGGCCGGTGGCGTTCGCCGTCACCGGACTGCTCGCGGCGGAGATCCATATGGGCGCGCCGGGACTGCGTGCCTGGCTGCCCTATGTGCTGCTGTTCCCCGTGCCGGTCTGGGTGCTGCTGTGGCTGAGCCGCCACCGCGTCGAAGTGGCGCCGGACGCGAACGGCACACCGGAGTTGCGCGCCGATCGCGCGCATCTGCCGGTGAATTTCGTTGCTCGCGCGGCCGCCGTCGCCCCCACCGCGAAAAGCGCGGCGCTGGGTCGCCAGCTCGACCCCGCCGCCTATGTCCAGCATCGCCCCTGGATCGGGCCGATGGTCTTGCTCGTGCTCGACGACCCGGACGATCCGACGCCGTACTGGCTGGTCAGTACGCGGCGGCCCGAACGGGTCCTCGCCGCGCTCGGCCTACCGAGCGCGGGCTGACACTGTTGTTCGATCTCGTCGAGATCAGGCGGCGCAATCCATGCAGATCATCTGACCGCCCTTGTCACTGGCCAGCCTGCTCCGGTGATGGACCAGGAAACAGCTGGAACAGGTGAACTCGTCGGCCTGCTTCGGGATCACCCGAACCGTCAGCACTTCCTCGGACAGGTCGGCGCCGGGAAGCTCGAACGACTCCGCGGTATCGGATTCGTCGATATCCACGACGGCGGACTGTGCCTCGTTACGACGAGCCTTCAGCTCCTCCAGCGAATCCTCCGACACATCGTCGGATTCGGTGCGCCTCGGTGCGTCATAGTCGGTTGCCATGTCGTCTTCCCCTCGTCCTAACTCCGTATATCCCGGACCGGTCCGCTCACACCCGATTCCTGCCGGAATCGCCGCGACCGGTACCGCCCCGCCGGTGGTGCACGTCACACGTACACCGGTCGCCTATCAGGGCGGATCATGCCGATCCACTCCTGATAGCGCTGGGTAAACGCAGGACATGCCCTTCTTGTTCCCGCGACCGACCACTGATTTCCGCACCGGTGATTCGATCTGGGCCGCCAGACAATAGCGGACCCCGGAGCAAAAGTCGCAATCAAAACACAGCCGAGTCGAAAATGAGGGGCAATCGACACCGTCCGTGGAACGCACCGAGACCTTGCGACGCGACCGCCCCACATTTTCGTAGAGTGTGCTGGTGGTTTCACTGATCACCGAAGGCACCGCGACGGATTCGCAAGGGCAACCGTACGTGCGCCGCCGCCCCCAGCCCTGGCTCATCATGCTCGGCGTTCTCGCCCTGATCTGCGGGATCGTCTGGGTCAAAGCCCTCACGACGCACGACACCGACCACACCGCGATGGCGTGCAACTCACCGAGTCCGGCCTCGGATCCCGGTGCGCCGCAACCGACTCCGCTCGGCCAGCGGGTCGGCGCAGGCCGGCTGCAGGACGTGGAACCCGCACCGCTGGCGGCGAGCAAGGTGCGCGTGCTGAACGCGAACAACCAGCGCGGCCAGGCCGCGCACGTCGCCGCCCAGCTCGGCGACCTCGGATTCGCGAGCGCTCCCGGAACGCAATACGGCAACGATTCGGTATACGTCAACGGCGACCTGGAATGCACCGGGCAGGTCCGCTTCGGCGTCAACGGCCGTCCGGCCGCGGCCGCCGTACAGCTGGTCGCGCCGTGCGCCGAGCTGATCGAGGATCAGCGCGGCGACGACACCGTCGATCTCGTGCTCGGCTCGCTGTTCCGGGACATCCACCCCAGCAACGACGCCGAGGAAGTGCTGCGTTCGCTCAAGAACCCGGCGCCGGGCAACTCCACCTCCATCGACATCAAGCTGCTCGACGCCGCACGGCAGGCCCGCTGCTGATCAGCGGTCCGGAATCGGCTCGGTAGCGCCGACCCGGGCCAGCAGCTCCCCCAGCTCGTCGGCGATGCCGGGCGCGGCGGCCACCACCAGGTCGCCGTCGGCGCCCGGCGCCGTCGCGGGCGGCAGCGTAAGGCGCGCACCCGCCTCGGCGGCGATCAGCGCGCCCGCGCCCCAGTCCCAGGCGTTCAAGCCGTGCTCGAAGTAGGCGTCCACACGGCCTGCTGCGACATGACACAGATCCAGTGCCGCCGCACCGAAACGGCGGATGTCGCGCACGTGCGGCAGCACCTGCGCGATCAATTCCGCCTGCCTGCTCCTGCGGTGCCTGCCGTAGGCGAATCCGGTGGAGACCAGCGACATCGCCACCGACTCGACGGGCGTGCAACTCAAGTGCTCCACCGCGCCGTCGGCGTCGACACGCAGCGCGCCGAGTCCGAGCGCGGCGCTGTAGGTGGCTGCCCGCGCGACGTCCACCACGGCGCCCGCGACCGGACGGCCGCCGCGCAGCGCGGCCACCGATACGGCGTAGCCGGGAATGCCGTAGAGGAAGTTGACGGTGCCGTCGATCGGATCAACCACCCAGTGGACGGTGTCCGCGCTCGCGTCATCGATGCTGCCGCCGCCCTCCTCGCCGAGGATCGGGTCGCCGGGGCGTTGTTCGGCGAGCAGTCTTCGGATCAGCTCTTCGGTCTCGGTGTCCACGATGGTGACCGGGTCGGTCTCGTGGCTCTTGGACCGCACGGCGCCTTCGGCGTGCACGCCCGCGGGCCCGAACACCTCGGGACGACGGGCACGGACATGGGCGGCGGCCGTCTCGGCGAGGTCGACCGCGACACGGCGCAGGTCGGCTTCGTCGCCACGCGCGACGATCGAGACGAACGAGTCGGGGGTGTAGTCGGACACTGACGATGAGGTTTCCGGCACGCCCACCATCGCATCACACATCCTCGCCGAACGCCCAGCCTCGTGGTCCCATTACTCTTGTCGTGCACGACACAGCGCCGTCGTCGGGCATCCCATTCGCACGCCCGCCATGGGCGTCCCGGGCCCCGTGCAGCGCTGTCATCACACCGGCCAGCACAGGGAAACGAGGGGTTAGTCATGTCCGCTCGGGGGCACGCATTCGGCATCGACATCGGCGGCAGCGGCGTCAAAGGCGCCACGGTCGATCTGGCCACCGGCGAGTTGGTCCACGAGCGGATCAAGATCGCGACGCCGCACCCGGCGACACCGTTCGCCGTGGCGGAGGCGGTCGCCGAACTGGTCGACAAGGCCAAGTGGACCGGGCCGGTCGGCCTGACCCTGCCCTCGGTGGTGATCGGCGGCGTGGCGCGCACCGCGGCGAACATCGACAAGTCCTGGATCGGCACCGACGCGCGGGCGCTGTTCTCCGCCGCGCTCGGCGGCCGTCCGGTCACCGTGCTCAACGACGCGGACGCCGCGGGCATGGCCGAGGACCACTTCGGCGCGGCGCGCAATTTCGCGGGCTTGGTCATGCTGCTGACCTTTGGCACCGGCATCGGCTCGGCGTTGCTCTACCACGGCACACTGGTGCCCAACACCGAACTGGGTCACCTGGAGATCCAGGGGATGGAGAGCGAGCACCGCGCGGCGGCCTCGATCAAGGAACGCGACGGCCTGAGCTACGAGCAGTGGGCAGCGCAGGTCAGCCTGGTGCTGACGGGGCTGGAGAACCTGTTCTTCCCGGTCGTCTTCGTCGCGGGCGGGGGCATCAGCAGGGAGGCCGAGCAGTGGATTCCCCTGCTCACCAACCGGACTCCGGTCATCCCGGCCCGCCTGCGCAACACCGCGGGCATCGTCGGCGCCGCCATGGCGATCGCGGGGGGCGTCGCACCGTGAGGCGCGCGGGAACCGCGAGGATGCCGTTCCCGGCATCGTGCCGTAGGTACCCTGGTTAGATCGTTACAATGGAACGTGCCCGGCTGAGCCGGAGAAACCCCGACCGGCCCTCCGCCGGTGCAACCCGACAGATCGCTCCGCCGGAAACCCACTCTGGCGTGACGCCGCACGAGACCGTCACGAAAGGGCGTACGTGGTAGCCACGAATACCCGTCAGACCGCCGAATCGGCCGATGCCGACTCCGCAGATGTAACCGCAGCACGGCCGGTCCGTAAGGCTGCCGCGAAGAAGGCTCCGGCGAAGAAGGCCGCCGCCAAGAAGGCGCCTGCCAAGAAGGCGGCCAAGGCTCCCGCGAAGAAGGCCACCACCAAGAAGGCGGGCCCCGACGGCGAGCCCGGCGCCGACGAGGCGATCGAGGACGAGTCGCTCGATCTCGACGATCTCGGCGATCTGGAAGTCTCCGAGGAGGACCTCGCCGACGGCGACGAACTGGTCGACGTCGCCGAGGACACCGAAACCGAGGAAGCCGAGAGCGAGGCCGACGAGCCGACGGCGGCCGACAAGGCCTCCGGCGATTTCGTCTGGGACGAAGAGGAGTCCGAGGCGCTGCGCCAGGCCCGCAAGGACGCCGAGCTCACCGCCTCGGCCGACTCGGTCCGCGCCTACCTCAAGCAGATCGGTAAGGTCGCGCTGCTCAACGCCGAGGAGGAGGTCGAACTCGCCAAGCGGATCGAGGCGGGCCTCTACGCCGCGGAGAAGGTGCGCGAATTCGCCGAGCAGGGCGAGAAGCTGCCGGTCGCCATGCGCCGCGACTTCAACTGGATCGTCCGCGACGGCAATCGGGCCAAGAACCACCTGCTCGAGGCCAACCTGCGCCTGGTCGTCTCGCTGGCCAAGCGCTACACCGGCCGCGGCATGGCGTTCCTGGACCTGATCCAGGAGGGCAACCTCGGTCTGATCCGCGCGGTGGAGAAGTTCGACTACACCAAGGGCTACAAGTTCTCCACGTACGCCACCTGGTGGATCCGGCAGGCCATCACCCGCGCCATGGCCGACCAGGCCCGCACCATCCGCATCCCGGTGCACATGGTGGAGGTCATCAACAAGCTCGGCCGCATCCAGCGCGAGCTGCTCCAGGATCTCGGCCGCGAGCCGACGCCGGAGGAGCTGGCCAAGGAAATGGACATCACGCCGGAGAAGGTGCTGGAGATCCAGCAGTACGCGCGTGAGCCCATCTCGCTGGACCAGACCATCGGCGATGAGGGCGACAGCCAGCTCGGCGATTTCATCGAGGACTCCGAGGCCGTGGTCGCGGTGGACGCGGTGAGCTTCACGCTGCTGCAGGATCAGCTGCAGTCGGTGCTGGAGACGCTGTCGGAGCGGGAGGCGGGCGTGGTCCGGCTGCGCTTCGGCCTCACCGACGGCCAGCCGCGCACCCTCGACGAGATCGGCCAGGTCTACGGGGTCACCCGCGAACGCATCCGCCAGATCGAGTCCAAGACCATGAGCAAGCTGCGCCACCCCAGCCGCTCGCAGGTCCTGCGCGACTACCTCGACTAGGTCGCATCGCCTCGACGCCCGCATTCGTCGTCCGCTCGATTCCTCCAGCGGCCGGTGAATGCGGGTGTCGCGCTTTTCCGCGCCAGGCCGCAGACGCGCCGGAGGAAACAGCGCCACGACGGGGGCACTTCGCCGCGCGCAGCTCGCGCCCGGCAGACTTGCGGGGTGGTTGCCTCGACCTCGACTTCGAGCTGGCTGCGGTCACCGTGGACGCAGACCGTCGACCTGCGCGCCGAGTGGCGCGACGTGCAAGCCTGGCTGCGCCGTCCCGGGCTGCCGCGGCGGCTCCTGCCCGCGATCCGCGCGCACCTGGGAGCCGCCCCCGCCAGCACCGCCTACGCGTTCACGCTGTTCGTCACCTGGTGGACGCTGCGCGGGGTCGGTGACTCGGTGGAGCGCAGATTGATCTTCTCGGCGTCGACCAACCTCTACAACATGCGGCACAACCCGGTTCAGGTGCTGGTCGCCTCGGCGTTCTGGACCGACGGCGGCTTTCCCTGGACGACCATCGCCGGTTTCCTGATCGTCATGGCATATGCCGAGCGCTGGCTTGGCACCGCGCGCTGGATCCTGCTGTTCGCGACCGGGCACATCGGGGCGACGCTGCTGACCGTCACCGGCATCTCACACGCCATCGACCGTGGCCTCATCCCGCTGCGGGTGGCCGTCGCCGCGGATGTCGGTACCAGCTACGGCTTTTCGGCCGTGCTGGCGGCGCTGGCATTCCGGCTCCGCGGCAGGGTGCGGCTGGTGTGGGCCGGTGCGCTGCTCCTGACGCTCGGCGTGGCGCTGTGGATCGAGCCGACATTCACCGACTACGGCCATCTCTGCGCCGCCGTGATCGGGCTGGCGGTCGGGGCGATCGCGAGCCTGTTCTGGCATCGGCTGGAACGGACCGCGGGCCGTAGAGCCCGCACGGCCCAGGACTGATCAGTAGACCTGGGGCTCGCGGCGGCCGCGGTCGGGCAGCAAACCGACCATCGGCTCGACCACTCGCGCCGCGATCGGGCCCAGCACCGCCATCAGCAGGACGTAGGTCGAGGCGAGCGCCGTGAGCTGACCGTCCATCGCGCCCGCGCTCACGGCCAATCCCGCGATGACGATGGAGAACTCGCCCCGCGCGACGAGCGCCGCGCCCGCTCTGGCCCGGCCCATCCGCCGGATGCCCTCGCGTGCGGCGGCCCACCACCCGGTCGCCACCTTCGTAACGACCGTGACCGCCGCCAGCGCGATCGCCCAGCCCAGCACCGGCGGGATCGCCCGCAGGTCGGTGTTCAACCCGAAGGCCACGAAGAAGATGGCCGCGAACAGGTCGCGCAGCGGTTCGAGCATCTTCGCCGCCGCGTGCGCGGTCGAGCCGGAGATCGCGATGCCGAGCAGGAACGCTCCGACCGCCGCCGACACGCTCAGCGCCGAGGAGACGCCCGCGACCAGCAACGCCGCGCCGAGCAGCGTGAGCAGGAAGACCTCACGGTCGGCGCTGTCCACGACCGCCGAGACATACCGCCCGTAACGCAGCGCCACCACGAGCACCAGCGTGATGGTGATCAGCGCTACCGCCAGGGCGCGCAGCCCGCTGAGCCAGCTGAGCCCCGCCAGCACCGTGGTGAGGATCGGCAGGTAGACCGCCATCGCCAGGTCCTCGAATACCAGGATGGACAGGATCACCGGCGTCTCCCGGTTGCCCAGGCGTCCGAGGTCGTCGAGGACCTTCGCCACGATGCCCGAGGAGGAGATGTAGGTGACGCCTGCCATCGTGATCGCGCCGTCGACACCCCAGCCCAGCATCAGCGCGACCACCGCCCCCGGTGACGCGTTGACCACGATGTCCACCACACCGGCCGCCCAGGAACGACGCAGGCCGGTCACCAGCTCCGCCGCCGTGTACTCCAAGCCGAGCAGCAATAGCAGCAGCACCACCCCGATCTCGCCCGCGATATGGCCGAAGTCGTGGGCGGCCCGGAGTTCGATGAGACCACCTTGGCCGAAGGCGACACCGCCGAGCAGGTACAGCGGAATGGGCGACATACCGACACGGCCTGCGACACGCCCCAGCATGCCGAGAACGAAGAGAACCGCTCCGAGCTCGATCAGGGCGAGCGCGGTGTCCGTCACGGCTCAGCCGTGCGTCAATATCTTCGCGGCGGCATCCAAGCCCTCCGGAGTGCCGACGACCACGAGCAGGTCGCTCGCGGTGAAGGTGAAATCGGGTCCGGGCGAGGGATGCAACTGCCCGGCCCGCATGACCGCCACGATGGAGGCCTTCGTGCGGGTACGCATCTCGGTCTCACCGAGGGTGCGGCCGTCGTAGGGGGAATCGTCCCCGATCGGGAGCTGGCGCGTGGTGATCCCGGGCAGGTCGCGGTGGTCGTCGTTGAGCTTGGCGACCAGCTGCGGCGCACCGAGCAAGTTGGCCAGGACCGCGGCCTCATCGGTGGTCAGCGGGATCTGCGCGGCACAGGCGTCGGGATCGTCGAGTTTGGAGACGATCAGGTCGATATCACCATCGCGGTGGGCGACCACGCCGATTCGGCGACCGGATCGCACTTCGAAGTCCTTCCGGACACCGATCCCGGGTAGTGCGGTGACGTCGACGTTCACGCCCTCCAGATTAGCCGGATCACCGCGTCCGCGAACGGATCGGTCATCACTTCGGCCGATGGCGCGTCGCGGTCGCTGTGCTGTGATGGAGGCGTGTGGCGGTGGGCGGATGTGCCGGAGCGGACACGGGATGCGCTGGGCGCCGTGATCGCGTTCGCCGGCGGCGCGGCGCTGTACCTCGCAGGCTTGTCCACCATGACCGAGCGGGGCGAGCAGGCGTCGTTGTGGGTGCGGTGCGGTGTGCTGGCCCTACTGTCTCTGGCGACCTTCTGCCGGCGCCGGATGCCGGTCGCGGCCATGCTTGCCGGGCTCTTGCCGCTGGCCGTGGACATCTGGCTGGGCGCCACGGTGCCGGTGTGGATCGTCTACGCCGACTTGATCTACGCGGCCGTGCTGTACGCCGGGCGCCGGGCGTCGCGGATCACGGCGCTGTCCTGGTCGACGCTCTCCGTCGTCGTGGTGGTGCTGACCCTCGCCTTGACCGGCGACCTGCGCGCGGTCGCGCTGGCGCTGGTGGCGGTGTTCAGTTTCGTCGCGACGCCGATCTGGTGGGCGAACTCGGTGCGCACGCACAAGGAGGTCGCGCACGCCGAGCGCACCCGCGCCGAGGCGCTCACCCTGGTCGCCGAACTCGACCGGCGCGCAGCCATCGCCGACGAGCGCACCACGATGGCGCGCGATCTGCACGACGTGATCGCCGGGCACCTGTCGGCCATCGCACTGCACTCGGAGGCGGCGCTCGGCGTGCTGGCCCGCCGCGACGCCGACCCGGCGGTGGCCGGCATCATGCGCTCCATCCGCGCCAACAGCGTCAGCGCACTGGAGGAGATGCGCACCATGATCGGATTGCTGCACAGCGACGACGGCGCGGCGGAAGTAGCCGCGCCGCGCACCCTCGCGCAGTTGCCGATCCTGGTGGACGCCGCACGCGCGGCGGGGATCTCGGTACGGGTGCGCGAATCACTGGACGGCGCCGCGCTGCCCAGCGCTGTCGACCAGGCCGCTTATCGCATCATCCAGGAGGCTTTGACCAACGCCATGAAACACGCCCCGGGACAGGAGGTCTCCATCGACGTGCGCGCAGAGCGGGAGAGACTGACCATATCCGTCCGCAACAGGACAACGCCCGCGCGGCCCCACCGGGCCGTGGACCGAGCGGGGCGTCGCGGTCTGGTGAACATGCGCGAACGGGCCGCGGCACTCGGCGGAAGCTTGTGCGCCGGAACGGATTCCGGCCACTGGGAAGTTCTGGCCACCCTGCCGCTCGGCTGCGTGGGCGCCGCATGACGATTCGGGTGGTGATCGCCGACGACCACGCCGCGATCCGCGCCGGCCTGCGGATGATCCTGGACGTCGAGGACGATATCGAGGTGGTCGGCGAGGCCGCCGACGGCGATGTCGCGGTGGCACAGGCCAAAGCGCTGCGGCCGCAGGTGGTGCTGATGGACGTGCGCATGCCGGGGGTGGACGGGATCACCGCGACCGAGCGGATCACCGCGGACGGCTTGGCGAAGGTGCTGATCCTCACCACGTTCGACCTGGACGAGTACGTCTTTCGCACGCTGCGCGCGGGCGCCTCCGGGTTCGTGCTGAAATCCACGTCGGGCCGGGCGCTGGTCGAGGCGGTGCGCGCGGTCGCGGCCGGGGACGGCGTGCTGGCTCCGGAGGTGACGCGAGCGGTGATCTCTGCGTTCGCCGCGTCGAATCAGATTGCCGCGCAACCGGCTCCCGCCGGATTCGGCGAGCTCACCGAGCGGGAACGCGAAGTGCTCGATTGCCTCGGCGACGGCCTGTCCAACGCGCAGATCGCGGGTCGGCTGTTCATCGGCGAGACGACCGTCAAAACACATGTGTCCCGGGTGCTGACGAAACTCGGTGTGCGGTCGCGGGTTCAGGCCGCCATCGTGGCGCGTGAGATCCGCGACCGGTAGTCACGCCGGGAGCGGGGCGAATGTCCCGTCCGCCGCGGGCAGGTACTCTACGACCCCCGTGACCGCGCCCACCGGCAGGGGGCCGTACAGGTGCGGGAAGAGTATCGACTCCGGATCGGTCGGGACGCCCGGCTCCCACTTGATCGGCGACCCGACGCGGCGGGAGTCGATCCGCAGCAACACCAGATCACGCCGCCCCGCGAACAAGCGATTCGCGGGCAGGTGCACCTGTTGCGGCGACGAGAGATGGATGAACCCTGCCTCGGCGAGGGAGGGCGCTCGGTACTCCCCCGTTTGCCGCGCGGATAACCATTCATCCAAAGTGCATAGGTGAACAAGCGTGTGAGTGTCATAGGTCACGGGTAATCTCCCGGTAGACAACTGGATCGGCCGATCGAGAGTGTGACGCAGTGCACATCTACGACAGGACCAGCGGCGTTCGCCCGTAGCGAAATCCCTGGTCGTGTTATCGAAAACACACTGCTTCATCCGCGGGAACAAAGTCCCCCGTCCCGAACGTCTGACAGAGTAGTCATACCCCTGCTGGGAAGTAGCGGTAGCGAGCTCGTGGTGAGTGACCACGGGCCCCACACCAGGTGAACGGTCGTCGGGACCGGGAGCCAGGACGGAGGAGTCATGCCAGGAACCCTGACAAGCACCCCACTGACCGCGGTCGATCGTTGCGACCGCTGCGGGGCGGCGGCCCGTGTGCGCGCCGTACTGCCCGCAGGTGGAGAGTTGCTCTTCTGCCAGCACCACGCGAACGAACACATGGATCGGCTGCGTGAGCTGGACGCCGTGATCGACACGGAGTCCGCTCCCGCGCTCTGACCTGCTCCTCGCGTCCTGACACAACAGCATCGAACAACAGAACACCGTTTCCACCGGCAGCGGGCGACCCACCGGTCGCCCGCTGTCGGTGTGTCCGGCGGCGCTCAGTCCGCGCCGAGGATGCCGTCCAGCAGCCTGGCCAGGCCGTATTCGAACGCGCCGTCCGGGTCGGCCGGCGCCTGGTACAGCTCACCCACCGCCGCCCCGACACGTGCGGCGAGCGGGAACCGGCTCGGCGGCATGACCTCGCTCAGCAGCGGACCGTGCACTTCCCACCACTGCGCGTCGCTCATTCGCGCGGTCTCGCGGGCTGCGGCCACCGCCATGCGCGCGTTTCCGGTGGCGAACTCCGACAGCACGGCGATGGCCCGGTCCATCGCCACGTCCGGAAGGCCGAGCCCGTCGATCGCGGCGAGCTGCCGCTCGTAGCGACGCATCCGTCCCGGCCCGAGCACGAGCCGCCACGGCGACACCTCGAGCAGCCAGGGGTGCGCGAGGAGTTCCGCGCGCACCTGGCGGGCCACCGCGGCGAGGCGCTCACGCGGCGGCAGATCGGCGGGAACCGGTGCGTCTTCCTCGGCCACCGCGTCGACCATGAGCACCGTCAGTGCGTCTTTGCTCGGTACGTACGTGTAGAGGCTCATCGGCCGCAGCCCCAGTTCGGCGGCGACCGTGCGGATGGAGACCTTGTCATAGCCCTGCCGGTCGGCGAGCGCGACCGCCGCGGCGACCACCGCGTCCACGCTGACCGCCTGCTTCGGACCGCGCCCCGCCGGACGCGACGGTAGTTCGTGCCGCCACAGCAAGCTCATCAGCCGCCTGGCCTCGTCGGATGTGACGTCTTCGCTCACTGGCTCCTCGGAACCGATCCGGTACGGTGTCCGTTGTCAGGTTACTCCGTACACCATACGTTGATTCAAGGGGTGCGCTCTGCCCAGCACACACGCCACTTATCTACCGGATCGGCACATGTTCGCGCTCTGGACCTGGCTCGGACACGCCACCGGTCCGGCCCCGACCGGTCCAGGTGACCGCGAGACCCTCGCGCTGGCCGTCCCGATCGGCGTGGACGGAGCCCTCGAGGTCATCGACGTCGATGCCGCCTTGGTGGATCCCGAGACGTTCGCGGACTCGAGCCTGGAGCACCCGGGTGAGTCGGTCCTGGTCTGGCAACAGGTGGTGCGTTCCGCGCTCGCCGACCCCGCCGGTGAGCCGCCCGGCCCGGACGCCGATGCCCTGCCCATCGCCGCGCACGCCGTGCCGGACGCGTCCCGCACGGCAATCGTCTCCGCGCGACGAGCATTGGCCGTCCTGCGCGACACCGAGGCGGTCACGGCGGATCTGCGGGCCACCCTGAAAGCCCGGCTGCGCCCCTACCAGGCCCGCGGGGTCGGCTGGCTGCGCGAAACGGTGGCCGCGCACGGCGGCGCGGTGCTCGCCGACGAGATGGGGCTGGGCAAGACCGTGCAGACCATCGGCTTCCTGCTCGACCGGGCCGAGGCCGGTCCGCAGTTGGTGGTGTGCCCGACCTCGCTGGTCGGCAACTGGGCGCACGAGATCGGCCGGTTCGCGCCCGGGTTGCGCGTGGTCGTGTGGCGAGGCGGCGCCGTCGATCCCGACGCCACGACGATCGTGGTCGCCGGTTACCCGACGCTGCGGTTACATGGGCAGCTGCTGGCGCAGCGGAGGTGGGCGACGGCCGTCTTCGACGAGGCGCAGGCGCTGAAGAATCCCCGCACCCAGGTCGCGAAGGCGGCGCGCGCGATCGACGCGGCCGCCACGGTCGCACTGACCGGCACGCCGGTGGAGAACCATCTCGATGAGTTGTGGGCACTGCTGCACCTGGTGGCACCCCGATTGTTCGGGCACCGGACGCAGTTCCGGCGGCGCTTCGTGCGGCCCATCCACGAGGGTTCGGCCGCCGCCGCGGCACGGTTGCGCGACACCATCGAACCGGTGGTGCTGGCCCGCACGAAGCGTCAGGTCGCCGCCGCCCTGCCCGCGAAGATCCACAGCGACCTGCTCTGCGACCTCACCGCCGAACAGGAACAGCTGTACGACCAACTGCTCGACGAGGCCGTGGACGACGGATTCGGCGCGGGCATCGAGCGCCACGGCCGCGTGCTCGCGGCGCTGACCGCCCTGAAGCAGGTGTGCAACCATCCCGGCCTGATCACCGGCGAACTCGACGAGCTCGCCGGCCGGTCCGGGAAGCTCGACCTGTGCACCGACATCGTCGCCGCCAATCTCGAAACCGGCAGTCCGACGCTGATTTTCACGCAGTACCGGCAGACCGGTGACCTGCTGGTACGGCATCTCGCCGAGCAGTTCGGCGTGGATGCGCCGTTCTTCCACGGCGGCCTCTCACAGGCCGAGCGCGCCGAGATCGTCACCCGGTTCCAGGCCGAGGACGGGCCACCGGTGCTGGTGCTCAGCCTGCGCGCGGCGGGCACCGGGCTCACGCTGACCCGCGCCGCCGACGTCGTCCACTTCGATCGCTGGTGGAACCCGGCGGTGGAGGCGCAGGCCTCCGACCGGGTGCACCGGATCGGCCAGACCCGTACGGTCACCGTCACCACGCTCACCTCCACCACCACCGTGGAGGAGCACATCGCGGGCATGCACGACCGCAAGGCGGCGCTGCGCGACCTCGGCGACACTGCGGGTATCGCGGCGCTGGCCGCACTGGACGACGCCCAGCTGATCGAGATACTGCGCCGCAAGAGGGAGAACTGATGGCGGACAACGAGTTCGGCTACACCGCATGGGGCATGGACTGGGTCCGGCTGGCCGAGCCGCTGCGCCAGACCCGGCCGGACCCACTGCTGCCCCGCGCGCGCAGCATCGCGCGCAACAACGGCGTGCGGGCCACCGTCGAAGGACAGGTCGTGCGGGCCACCATCCACCGGGGCGGTCAGGCGTCGGTGACGCAGGTGGAGGTGGCCCCCATGTCCCGGACCGCCGTTACCGCGATCGCCGGATTCGTGCCGGACCCGCCCGTACCGACCGACGATGTGCACCGCGCCATCAGCGCGGCCGGGATTTCCCTCGCACCCGTCCTCGCGGGTACCGACTGCTCGTGCGCCGCGCGCAAGACACGATGCGTGCACCTTCTGGCCGTCTTCTACGAGATGGCGCGGCGAGTCGACGAGGATCCGCGACTGGGCTTGGCGATCCTTGGTTATTTCGCCGCCGCGCCGCAGGACTCGGACGAGTCCGCACCGGCGACGCGGTGGACGCCGATCAGTGCACTGGACTCTCGGCGATTCTTCACCACGACGCCGCGCTGAACTGCCGAACCATCTCGGAGTATCCCGGCCACCGATCGCACCCCCGCCGTCTGGCCCCGGAAGCGGGGAATTACTGCGCCGGAGGCGATCTCGATAGTTCGCTTCGTTGACGGGTGGCGTACGCGGATCCCGGCCGCATCATTGCCGCTGCTCTGCCACGGGCATGCCGCTCGCGCGGGTCGCGAGCCGATCGGTCCTGCGACGCCGAGCACGTACGTCGCGGCGTTCCAGCGGGCGGTCGTGGTCCCGCAGCGGCGGCATTTCGCCGGGTTGATCAGGCGTTGGTACCGCTGTCCACGGTGAGGAACGCACCGGTCACGCTGCGACCGGACGGCCCGGCCAGGAAGGCCACCGTCGCCGCCACATCGTCGGCGGCGCCGAAGCGCCCGAGCGCGGTCAGGTCGCGCTGCCTGCCCGCATGCGCTCCGTCGCCCGGATTCATGTCGGTGTCGGTGGAGCCGGGCTGGACGAGGTTCACCGTGATCGCGCGCGGGCCCAGTTCGCGCGCCAGCGCCTTGGTGAAGCCGTTGAGGGCGGACTTGCTGAGGTTGTAGAGCGTCACCCCGTCGAACGGCGCGTGATCGGTCAGGTTGGTCCCGATGCTGATGATCCGCCCGCCGTCGGTCATGTGCGGGACCGCGGCCTGCGCGCCGACGAACGCGGCGCGCGCGTGCACACCGAGCGCGTTGTCGATCTCCGCGACGGTGAACTCCTCGAACGGCTTCGCCGGGAAGATCCCCGCGTTGTTGACCAGGATGTCCAGCCCGCCGAGTTCGGACGCCGCGCGGTCCACCGCCGTGCGCACGGCGGTGGCGTCGGCGCTGTCGGCCTGGATGGCGACGGCTCGCCGCCCGAGCGCCTCGACTTCGCCGACCACCGTCTTCGCCTGCCCCTCGGCGTGCTGGTAGGTCAGCGCCACGTCCGCGCCCGCCGCGGCGAGGCGGCGCACGATCGCCGCCCCTATCCCCCGGCTACCCCCGGTGACCAGTGCGACCTTGCCCGTCAGCTCCGGCATCGGTACTCCTTCTATTTTTGTGTCGATCAATACATAAATAGCCAAGCGCATCCGCCGCCGCGGTGTCAAGGGGTATATTTAACGATCGACACAGAAAGGTTCGGCATGGCTGAACGGGGACGACCACGCGCCTTCGATCGCGCCGAGGCCTTGCGCCGCGCCATGGAGGTGTTCTGGGAACACGGCTACGAGGGCGCGTCGATGAACGACCTCACCGCCGCGATGGGGATCAACTCACCCAGCCTGTACGCCGCGTTCGGCGGCAAGGAGGCGCTGTTCCGCGCGGCCGTCGACCTCTACGGGCACACCGACGGCGGCTACACCGCCCGTGCGCTGCGCGAGGAACCCACCGCGCGGGCGGCCATCGAGGCGATGCTGCGGGACAACGCGATGGCCTACACCGAGGAGAACAAGCCGCACGGGTGCATGGTCGTGCTCGCGGGCTCCACCTACACCACGAGAAACACCGGCATCCGCGATTTCCTGATCGACAAGCGCCGCGCGACGACCGAAGACATCCGGCGACGACTCGAGCGCGGCGTCGCCGAGGGCGATCTGCCGCCCGGTACCGACAGCGCGGCGCTCGCCGCTTTCTACACGACGGTCCTCTACGGGTTGTCCATCCAGGCACGGGACGGCGCGGCGCTGCCGGAACTCACCGCGTCCATCGACTGCGCCATGGCCGCCTGGCCCGCCCCGGCCGACTGACGCGGGCTACTTCCGGCGCAGCGCCGCGATGCGCTCACCGAGTTGTTCGGCGGTGGCCAGCGCGGTCGGCGGCCCGCCGCACTCGCGGCGCAGCTCGCCGTGGATCACGCCGTGCGGCTTCCCGGTGCGATGGTGATGCATCGCCACCAGGCTGTTGAGTTCGCGCCGCAGCTCGCCGAGCCGATCGGCGGTGGCGACCCGCTCCGCGGCGCCCGCCACCTGTGGACCGGGATCGGGGACGGGCGCGGACAGGCTCCGATCCGCGACCTGCCTGGCCTGCCGCTCACGCAACAGCGCGCGCATCTGCTCGGCGTCCAGCAGGCCCGGAATCCCGAGGTAGTCGGCTTCCTCGTCGCTTCCGGCGAAAGTCGCGGTACCGAAGGAGGATCCGTCGTAGATCACCTGGTCGAGCTCGGCGTCGGCGGCCAGCGCGACGAAGGACTTCTCCTGCTCGCCCGGTTCGTCCTGCTGCTTGTTCGCCTCGATCAGCAAGTCGTCGTCCAAGCCGTTCTTCTCCCGGTGCGGCTTGCCGATGACGTGGTCGCGCTGCAACTCCAGTTGCGCGGCCAGATCCAGCAGCACCGGCACCGAGGGCAGGAACACCGTCGCGGTCTCGCCGGACTTACGGGCACGCACGAAACGCCCGATCGCCTGCGCGAAATACAACGGGGTGGAGGCGCTGGTCGCGTACACCCCGACGGCGAGGCGCGGCACGTCGACGCCCTCGGACACCATGCGGACCGCGACCATCCAGGGCTGGGTGCTGTTGCTGAATTCGGCGATGCGGTTGGAGGAGGCCGGGTCGTCGGACAGCACCAGCGCCGGCTTCTCACCCGAGATGTGTTCCAGCAGTTCAGCGTAGTCGCGGGCACGGTCCTGGTCGGTGGCGATCACCAGACCGCCCGCGTCGGGCATGCCGGAGGCGCGCTTCTGGCGCAGCCGGATGTCGGCGGCGCGCAGCACGGCGGAGATCCAGTCGCCGGCCGGGTCGAGCGCGGTCCGCCAGGCACGGGCGGTCTGCTCGGCGTTCAGCGGCTCGCCGAGGCGGGCGGAATACTCCTCGCCCGCGCTGTCGCGCCAGTGCGCTTCGCCGGAGTAGGCCAGGAAGACCACCGGCCGCACCACGCCGTCGGCGAGCGCCTCGGCGTAGCCGTAGGTGTGGTCGGCGCGGGACTTCGGGAAACCGGACTCGTCGGGTTCGTAGACGACGAAAGGGATCTGGCTGTCGTCGCTGCGGAACGGGGTACCGGTCAGGGCGAGGCGGCGAGTCGCGTCGCCGAACGCCTCAGCGGTCGCGTCACCCCAGCTCTTGGCGTCTCCCGCGTGATGGATCTCGTCGAGAACGACCAGCGTCCTGCGATTCTCGGTGCGCACGCGGTGGCGCGAGGGATGCGCGGCGACCTGCGCGTACGTGACCACGACACCGTGATAGTCACCCGAGGTGCCACCGGTGGAGTTGGAGAACCGCGAGTCCAGCGCGATCCCGGAGCGCGCCGCCGACTGTGCCCACTGGTGCTTCAGATGTTCGGTGGGCGCCACCACGGTGATCTGGTCCACAGTGCGGTCGGCCAGCAGTTCGGCGGCCACGCGCAGCGCGAAGGTGGTCTTGCCCGCGCCCGGGGTGGCCACGGCAAGGAAGTCCCGTGGTTTGGTGGCCAGGTACTTCGTCAGCGCACGTCGCTGCCAGGCGCGGAGGGAACCGCCGCTGACGGCGGGGCCGATCACTTTCGAATCGCCCGGCGTCTCTGCCTCACCCGCCACAGCGGCGCCACCCGACCCAGTCACGCAGACGACCCTAGCGGCCCGGCACGGCGTGTCGCCAAACCGACGCGGCGGGCGCGACGGGCATCACACGGCCACCAGCCAGGACGCTGGGAGTTCACCCGATGCCCACCGACACGTCGCGCGCACACTCCGATGCGGATCGCCGAAGTGCGCGATGCTGTAAGCACGATGACCGAGCAGCACGCCATTCCGGGGGATCCGCCGCGGACCGACACACCGTCGACCCGCGCCGCCGCTGTGCGCCCTCCCACTTGGGCCGACCGCGCGAGCGCGCGCACAGCGGTGTTGAGCAGACGGGCCGCCGCGCTGATCCTGCGGGTGGCGGCGAAGGCGTGGACGGATTCCATCTTCGCCAAATCGGCCGCGGCCGCGTTCTGGCAGACGCTCTCGCTGGCGCCGCTGTTGCTCGGCCTGCTCGGCAGCCTCGGTTACGTCGGCGGATGGTTCGGCCCGGACACGGTGCAGATCGTCGAGTCCAAGATCATCGCGTTCAGCCGGGAGCTGTTCAGCGCCAACGTGGTGTCCGATCTCATCGAGCCCACGGTGCAGGATGTCCTCGGGCGCGGGCGCGGAGCGGTGGTGTCGGTGGGCTTCGTGCTGTCGCTGTGGGCCGGATCGTCGGCGATGGCGACCTTCGTCGACTCGATCGTGGAGGCCCACGACCAGCAGGACGCGCGGCACCCGGTGTGGCAGCGCATCTTCGCGCTGTTGCTGTACCTGCTGTTCCTGGCGGCGTCGGTGTTCATCCTGCCGCTGGTGGCGCTGGGGCCGACGCTGATCGGGCGGGTGCTGCCCACCGCGTGGCGGGCCACCGGACTGCAACTGCTGGACTTCTTCTATTACCCGGGCGTCGGCCTGCTGCTGATCGTCGGGCTCACCACCCTCTACAAGCTGGCACTGCACACCTCGTTGCCCTGGCACCGGCTCTTCGGCGGGGCGCTGGTGGCTGGCGTGTTCTTCATGGCGGCCAGCGAAGTGCTGCGCCGCTACCTGTCGTGGGTCAGCCGCACCGGCGTCACCTACGGCGCGCTGGCGACGCCGATCGCGTTCCTGCTGTTCACGTTCTTCCTGGGCTTCGCGGTGATCCTGGGCGCGGAGTTCAACGCGGCGGTGCAGGAGTTCTGGCCCGCCCGCGCGACGCGCATGGAGCAGGTCAAGGAGTGGATCGCCAATCAGGTGCGCGGCGAGAGCGGAACCGACGCGGACACGACGGATCCCGACGAGGCCGCGGCGGGTCCGGACGACGCGGGCTCCGACGACCTGCGCGCCGTGCTCGATCTGCGCGCGGCGCGGTCCTCGTCCGGCGAGTAGATCGTCGCCTCAGTCGCCCTTGCGTAGGCCGTCGTAGACCTTCTTGCACTCCGGGCACACCGGAGAGCCCGGCTTGGGCGAGCGGGTCACCGGGAAGACCTCTCCGCACAGCGCGACCACGTGGGTGCCCAGCACGGCGCTCTCGGCGATCTTGTCCTTCTTCACGTAGTGGAAGAACTTCGGGGTGTCGTCGCCCGTCGTCTCGTCGGTCGTCGTATCCGGGCGAACCATGGTGTCGGTGCTCACGCACTCCATGATGCCGCATCGCGCGACAGCCCCGCTGACCACGGTCTCACCTCGGTGTCGCAGCACCGGCCACCGCCGAGCAGACCCGACCCCACCTCGGTATCGCATCACCGGCCACCGCCGACCAAACCCGACCCCACCTCGGTATCGCATCATCGGCCACCGCCGAGCAAGCCCGACCCCACCTCGGTGTGTGCGCGGAAGGACCACGAGTGGAAGACTCGGGGTATGCAGCAGAACGGCGATTCCCCATCCGCCGACGGCCGCGACCGCGAAGAGCACCCCGACGTGACGATGCCGACGCAGCCCCGCCGTTCCTCCGGATACTTCCCAGGCACCGACGACAAGCACCCCGCGTTGATCACCGAGGCGGCGCCCTCGCTGGACGATCAGCACCGGGCCCGGGTGCGCAGGTACACGATCATCATGGCGTTCCGCATCCCGTGCCTGGTCCTCGCCGCGATCGCCTACAGCGCGTTCGGCAACCCGCTGCTGTCCATCCTGATCATCGTCGCGTCGATTCCGCTGCCCTGGATCGCGGTGCTGATCGCCAACGATCGCCCGCCACGCCGCAAAGACGAGCCCAGCAGGTGGGACCGTCCGCGCACGGCCATCGAGTCGCGTCCGCACAACGCCATCGACGGCTGAGTCCGCTGGGAAGACCGGCTCACCGCGCCGCTGCCGGAGGCCTGCGGACGACGGCCGACATCACGGCGGCGGCGCCGCACAGAGCGCCCGCCAGGTACCAGGCGAGGTCGTAGCTGCCTTGCAGGTCACGGATCACGCCCGCGCCGGTGGCCGCCACCGCCGAGCCGATCTGGTGCGAGGCGAACACCCAGCCGAACGCGACGGGGCCGTCGGCGCCGAACAGTTCGCGGCACAGCACGACGGTCGGCGGCACCGTGGCCACCCAGTCCAGGCCGTAGAAGACGATGAACACCCACAGGCTCGGCTGCGTGTCCGGACCCAGCAGCGCGGGCAGGATCAGCAACGACAGACCGCGCAGCGTGTAGTAGCCGATCAGCAGGTAGCGCGGATCGATCCGGTCGGTCAGCCAGCCCGAGGCGATGGTGCCCGCCACGTCGAAGACGCCGACGACGGCCAGCAGGCTCGCCGCGGCGGTCGGCGGCATGCCGTGATCGTGCGCGGCACTGACGAAATGGGTGCCGACCAGCCCGTTGGTGGACGCGCCGCACACCGCGAAACCGCCTGCGAGCAGCCAGAACCCGGGACGCCGCGCGATCGTCCCGAGCACCGTGAGCGCGCGCGACGCGCCGCCCGCGGCGGGTACGCGCAGGCCCGCCGTGCTGTCCGGCTCGGCGCCGTAGGCTCGCACGCCGAGATCGCTCGGATAGTCCCGGATGAACAGCACCACCAACGGCGCCACGGCCAGCGCCGCGCCCGCGACGATCAGCGACGGCAGCCGCCAGCCGTGGGCGTGCGCCAGCGCCGACACCAACGGCAGGAAGACCAACTGTCCGGTCGCGCCCGCGGCGGTGAGCACGCCGGTGACCAGACCGCGCTGCCGCACGAACCACCGGCCGGTGATCGTGGCGACGAACGGCATGGACATCGACCCGACGCCGACACCGACCAGCAGGCCCCAGGTCAGCACGAGGTGCCACGGCCGGGACATGAAGACCGTCAACCCGCTGCCCGCGGCGACCAGCAGCAGCGCGCAGGCGACCACCCTGCGGATGCCGAAGCGATCCATCAGCGCGGCGGCGAACGGCGAGATCAGGCCGTATAGCAGCAGATTCAGCGAAACGGCCGTCCCGATGGTGCCGTGCGACCAGCCGAACTCCTCGTGCAACGGGTCCATCAGCACGCTGGGCACGGAACGGAACGCGGCCGCGCCCAGCAGGGCGATGAAGCCCACGCCTGCGACCGGCCAAGCCGGGTGCAAGCGCCGGCGCGGCGCGGTAGCCAGGGAAACGGGAGTCGGCGTCTGCAGTTCGGTCACCCGATGAGCCTGCCCGAACCATGCTCACGCAACGAGTGGCTGAAATGCCACATAACATTGAATTCCTGCCAAATGTGGCGGCGCCGGTATTTTCTCGACAAGGCGGGCACGCGTCCCTAGGGTCGCATGAGGCCTCGCGCACCACGATCACCGGCCACGGTTTGTTGCGGGCGACAAGACAGGAGTGCACATGATTCGGTGGATCTGGGTCTTCCTGGACCGCCCGGCGCAGCGTTTCGACGACTGCGCGAAGTTCTGGTCCACGGTCACCGGCACCGAGCTCTCCCCTCGGCGCGGCGCGAACGACGAGTTCCTCACCCTGTTGCCGGACCCGGCGCTGTTCGCCGCGGCGAGCGTCAAGATGCAAGCGGTGACCGGCCTCGGCGGCGTCCACCTCGACCTGGACGTCGACGACATCCCCTCCGCCGTGCGCACCGCGCTCGGCCTCGGGGCCGAGCTGGTCGCCAACCATCCCGGCTACGCCGTCCTGCGATCCCCCGGCGGCCAGACGTTCTGCCTGACTCCCAGCGGCCGCGCCACCAGCACGCCCGCGCCCGCCGTCCGGGCTCCGGACGGCGCGCTGTCGCGCCTGGACCAGGTGTGCCTCGACATCGGCCCCGACGATCACGAGGTCGAGACCCGCTTCTGGACGCTGCTGACCGGCTGGACCCATCAACCGGGCAGACGGCCGGAGTTCGCCCGGTTGCGCTCCGAGGAACGGCAGCTGCCCGCGCAGCTGCTGTTGCAGCGCCTCGGCGAGAACCGCCCCACCAGCGCGCACGTCGATCTGGCGGCCACCGACATCGACGCCACCGCCGCGTGGCACGAGTCACTCGGTGCGACCGTGGTGGAACGTCACGAACACTGGATAGTCCTGAGCGATCCCGGCGACGCGTTGTACTGCGTCACCGGACGCGACCCCAGCGGGGTCTGACCGACTCCGGCGGCGGCCCGAGGTGGCAGCGCGGTGCCGCGGAACACAGCGGGCACCTGATCCGCGCCCGGTGGTCGCGGTGGCAGAGTACCGGTGTGCCTACGAACCGATCGACGACCACCGGATCGCTGCTCGCCGCGCTGTGCCCGGATCTGCGGACCGCGCTCACCCGGGTGGGCTACGACGCCGACACCCTGCTCGAGGTGCTCGGCGACGCGCACGCTGCGCTGGGCCGGTCGGAGCCGGTACCGGTGCGCCGCGCGGCCCGCGCGGCAGGCGAGCTGGGCACCCTCATCCGTCTGTTGCTGCTGGGCGACGCGCTGCCCGAGCGGGAGGTGGCCGCGGCGCTGGCGCCGGTCGAGATGGATCGCGCGGTCGCGGCGGGCCTGCTGGAGCGCGAGGGCGACGAGGTGCGTGCGGCGCTCGACCTGCGGCCGCTCGACACGGGCGCGGGCACTCGGTGGGTGCTTTCCGACCTCGACGACTCGATGCGCAGGCGCACACTGACCGAGGATCACGTCCTCGGCGTCGGCCACGCCTCCCTCTCGCTGCTGCGCGCCACACCCACCCGGCCGGTCGGCACGGTGCTCGACCTCGGCACCGGGTGCGGCGTGCAGGCGGTGCACGCCGCCTCCTACGCGCGGCGCGTGACCGCAACCGATGTCAATCCCCGCGCATTGTGGCTGGCCGAGGCCACCGCCGCGCTCAACGAGCTGGACATCGAACTGGTGGAAGGCTCCTGGTTCGACCCGGTGCGGGGCAGGCGGTTCGACCAGGTCGTGGCCAATCCCCCGTTCGTGGTGGGCCCGGGGCGTGTCGAGCACACCTATCGCGATTCCGGCCTCGCACTGGACGGCGCGAGCGAGTTGGTCATCTCGCAGGCCGCCGACTTGCTGGCGCCCGGCGGTACCGCCGCGATGCTCGCCGCGTGGGTCCATGTCGACGACGAGGACTGGCGCGGGCGCGTCTCCTCCTGGTTGCCCGCGCACGGGGTGGACGCCTGGGTGGTGCAACGTGACGTGGCCGACCCAGCCCTGTACGTGGGCACCTGGTTGCGCGACGCGGGCGCGGACCCGCGCGATCCCGCCACGCAGGCCCGCGCGGAGCGCTGGCTGGACGCCTTCGAGGCAGCCGACGTGGCGGGCATCGGGTTCGGGTTCGTCTACCTGCGCGCCATCGATGGGCCGACCGAATTGCTCGCCGAGGACCTCACCCACGGCTTCGATGATCCGCTCGGCGAGGAGGCCTTCCGGTATTTCGAGCGCTCGGCCTGGTTGCGGGCCGTCGCCGGCGACGAAAATCTCGCCTGGTCTTCACGTTTCGTCGTGGACGAGGCGACGGCGCTGGAGCGGGTGTATCTGCACGACGCCGAGGGATGGGCGCCGGAGGTCGCGCGACTGCATCGCGGCGACGGCCCGCGCTGGCAGCACGAAGTGGATGAGGCGACGATCTCACTGCTGGCGGGAATGCACGCCGACGGCCTGCCGTTGTACGACCTGATCGAACTGCTGGCGCTCGCCCATGGATCCGATGCGGTGGGCACCGAGTTCGCCGCCGACGCGTTGTCCGTGGTCACCGGCCTGGTACGGCACGGATTGATCAAGCCCGTGTGAGAAACGGCAGCCGCGCGCCGGCCGGTGCAGGTCCTGGCCGGGGATCGTCCCCGCGCTGCGGCGCTTCTCAGGAACTTCTCAGACGAGAAGGGCGAAAACCGCTGCTCAGAGCGGTTTATGCCAGCCGTAACGGGGAACTTTCTCCCTGTCGGGTCCGTTTATCGGAGTGAGACACCACCGACAGGAGGCAAGTCATGACAAGCCCCGCCACCACTCGTGTGCGCACCAGCGATTCGGACCTCGACGCTCAGAGCCCTGCCGCCGACTTGGTACGTGTGTACCTGAACGGAATCGGCCGCACCGCGCTGCTCACCGCTGCCGACGAGGTCGAGCTGGCCAAGCGCATCGAGGCGGGCCTCTACGCGCAGTACCTGCTGGAAACCGGCAAGCGACTGTCGGCGTCCCGCAAGCGTGATCTGGCGATGATCGTGCGCGACGGTCAGGCCGCCCGGTCGCACCTGCTCGAAGCCAACCTGCGCCTTGTTGTCTCGCTCGCCAAGCGGTACACCGGCCGCGGCATGCCGCTGCTCGACCTGATCCAAGAGGGCAACCTCGGGTTGATCCGCGCCATGGAGAAGTTCGACTACGCCAAGGGCTTCAAGTTCTCCACCTACGCCACCTGGTGGATCCGGCAGGCCATCACTCGCGGCATGGCCGACCAAAGCCGCACCATCCGCCTGCCCGTCCACCTCGTCGAGCAGGTGAACAAGCTGGCCAGGATCAAGCGCGAACTGCATCAGCAGCTGGGCCGCGAGGCCACCGACGAGGAACTGGCCAACGAATCCGGCATCCCGGTCGACAAGATCTCCGATCTGCTCGACCACAGCCGCGACCCGGTGAGCCTGGACATGCCGGTCGGCAACGACGAAGAGGCCCCGCTGGGCGATTTCATCGAGGACTCCGAGGCCACCTCGGCCGAGTCCGCGGTCATCGCCGGTCTGCTGCACCACGATGTGCGCAGCGTGCTCGCCACCCTGGACGAGCGCGAACAGCAGGTCATCCGGCTGCGGTTCGGCTTGGACGACGGCCAGCCGCGCACGCTGGACCAGATCGGCAAGCTCTTCGGTCTCTCCCGCGAGCGGGTGCGTCAGATCGAGCGTGAAGTCATGGCGAAGCTGCGCAAGGGTGAGCGGGCCGACCGGCTCCGCGCCTACGCCAGCTGATCGTCCGGCGCCGGCCGCCCCGAGACAGCGCCGGCGTTCGGCTCGGTGGCCCTTCCGCCGGGGTCACCTTCCCGCGCCGACCGGTATGCGCGCGTGCCCGTCCCCTCCGGGCGTCGCGCGGGCCGGTCGGCGGTGTCGTATCCCCTTCTCCGCGCCGCGTCAGCTCAGCTCTGGTCCACCGCGATGTCGTATTTCACGGTGTCGCCTTCCACCGAGGTCACCGTCAGCGTCACACCGAGCGTGTCCCCGGCCGCGGTGAGCGTGCAACGCATGGTGGTCCCTTCTTTGCCAGTGAGATCACCGGGGCAATCGATCGCGTCGGGTTCCTGCCCGACCTTCTCGGTGAGCGAGTCCTTGACCGACTTCTCCAAGTCGGCCTCCTTCACCTTCGGGGTGCCGATTGTGACGGAACACGCGGTGAGCGCCGCCGCGAGCAGCGACAAGACGGCAACACTGCGAATCTTCATGGCGAGCAGGCCTTTCTGACGGACGAACGTGACATCCCCAGATCGCGGCAGAAGCGATCGTCCGTTATCGGACATTTCGCGTGTGACGTGTGCGAGCCGATGTCTCAGCCGTGCCACGCGATAGGCGGGGCGTGCTGCGCAGCGAATTCGCCCGGCGGATCCGCCGAGGCTCAACCCAACCGGCGCGGACCGGTATCGAAACGGCTGGGCTGCGGGCCGATCCGGGCGCGTGCGTACAGGATCTCCGCCGATGTCGGCGAGGCCAGCACCGGATCGAAGGACAGTTCCCGCATCTCCGGCAGGTCGTCGAACAGCGCCGAAATGCGCTGGGCCAGTTCGGCGAGGGCCGCTTTGTCCACGCGGGGACTCGCCGGCGTACCCGACAGCAACGGTGCGGCTCGCGGCGCGTCGATCAGGGCTGTCGCCTCGTCGGCGGTCAACGGCAGTGCCCGATAGGCGCGGTCGCCGAGCAACTCGATGATCAGACCGGACAGGCCGAATTCGATCACCGAGCCGAACGACGGGTCGTCCTGGACACGCAGGATGCAGCCGACACCCTTGGTGGCCATCTTCTGGATGTGCAGTACCGGATCACCGCACAACTCCGCCAAGTCCGCGTATCCCTGTCGCACCGCTTCGGGACGCCACAGATCGAGCCGGACGCCGGTGAGATCCGGTCTACGCCGCCACAATTCGCCGGTCGCCTTGGCCGCTACCGGGTAGCCGAGTTCTTCCGCGGCGGCGACGGCCTCCTCGGCGTTGCGCACCTCGCGGAACTCGACGACCGAGATGCCATAGCAAGCAAGCAGTTCCACCGTTTCCACATCGGTGAGCCGCCGACCGCCCGAACCGGCCATCCAATCGGCCACCAATCGACGCGCGCGGTCGGTGTCGATGCCCTCCGGCCGCACCACCGGCGAGACCGGCCTGGTTCGCCACGCGGCGTATCGCCGCACCCTGGCCAGCGCTCGAGCCGCACGTTCCGGATCCGGATACGACGGGATCGAGCCGTGCGCCGCCGTGGCGCCGGGACCACGCACCGCGAGCAGGTTCGGAATCCCTTGCTCGGCGACGAACGTGGTGAGAATCGGCTTCTTCGCCTCGGGCGCCGCGGCCGCCGCCGCTCGGATCGCGTCGGCGAAACCGGCGGTCGGCAGCGGCACCGGAGGTGCGAAAACGACGATCAAGGCGTCCGTCTCGTCCGAGCGCAACGCTGCGACCAGAGCGTCCAGATACGCGCCCGGCGTCGCCTGCGGACCGAGGTTGACCGGCTCGCCGACCTCGAGGCCCTCCCCCTGCGCCGCGTCGACGGCCAGCCAGTTGAGCGCCGCGCTGTTGCCGACGACCGCCAGCCGCGAGCCGCGCGGCAACGGCTGATAGCCCAGCAGAGCGGCGCAGTCGAACAGTTCGGAGATCGAGTCGACCTGGACGATTCCGGCCTGGGCGAACAGATCCCGCACGATCGACCGGTCCATGTCCCCCGCGGGCTGAGCGACCGAGCGGCCGCTGCTCACCGCGACGATCGGCTTGGTCCGGGCCACCCGGCGCGCGATCCGGGAGAACTTGCGCGGATTACCGAAGCTTTCCAGGTACAGCAGCACCACATCGGTGTCCGAGTCGCTGTCCCAGTACTGCAGCAGGTCGTTGCCGGAGACGTCGGCACGGTTACCGGCCGACACGAACGTCGACAAACCGAGATTGCGGGCTGCCGCCTCCCCGAGGATGGCCGCGCCCAAGGGCCCGGACTGGCAGAAGAAGCCGATACGCCCGCGACCGGGCAACACCGGGGCGAGGGTCGCGTTCATGGCGACCGCCGGATCGGTATTCGCGATGCCGAGCGCGCTGGGCCCGACCACGCGCATGCCGTGCCCACGAGCGGCCGCCACCAGTTCGCGTTCGGCCGCCGACCCCCCGGCGCCGGTCTCACCGAAACCAGCGGTCAGCACGACGAGGCCTTTGACCCCCTTGGCCATGCAGTCGTCGAGCACCGACCCGATCGCCGCGGGCGGCACCGCGACCACGGCGAGATCGACCTCGTCGGGAATCTCCCTGACCGTCGCGTACGCCCGTACCCCGCGCACCGACTTGCGGTTCGGGTTCACCGGGAACACCGGCCCCTGGAACAGACCCGACAGCAGATTCGCCAGCACCGCCCCGCCCACCCGCCCGGTCGCGGGGGTAGCGCCGATCACCGCCACCGATCGCGGCGTGAGCAAATTGCCCACGCTGCGCGCTTCGGATGCGCGTTCGCGCGAATCACGCACCGACAGCAATGCTTCGGTGGGGTCGATGGCGAACTCGAGATGCAGGACCGACCCGTCCCGGCTGCGCTCGACCTGGTAGCCCGCGTCGCGAAAGACCGTCACCATGGCGGTGTTCTCCGCGAGCACCTCGGCGACGAAGGTCTCGATCTTGTTCTCGGCGGCGGCGCCGGCCAGATGCTCCAGCAGGATCGAGCCGAGCCCGCGCCCTTGATGGCCGTCGGCGACCACGAACGCGACCTCCGCCGCCCGCGGCCCGTCCCGCTCCAGCAACTCGTAGCGGCCCACCGCGACGATCGCCTCGCCGAGTTCCAGCACCAGGCCGACCCGGTCGTGATAGTCGACATGCGTGGTGCGATACAAATCCTTCGGCGAGATCCTGGGGTACGGGCCGAAATATCGCAGATACCTGGTGCGGTCCGACAGCGCGCCGTGGAACTCCTGCAGCCGCTCGGCGTCGGCGGGAGTGATCGGGCGCAGTCGTACGACGCCACCGTCGGAGGCGAGCACGTCGGCGAACCAGTGCTGCGGCGGCGGGGGCGGGGTGGCGGGAGTGTCCGCGGTGTCGGGAAAGTCAGTCACGAGGATCCTCCGGGTCCAGACCCAGCAACCCGAAAGTCGCTCGGCGGGTGGCCAGCACGGCCATGTCGACGGCACGTTGGGCGCGATCGACCCGTACGTCACCGGTCTCACCGGTGCCGCCGGGGCCGTCCCATGGACGGTAGGCGATGTCACCGCCGTCGCCCATGGTGCGCGGCGGGTCCGCCCGCGGCACCGCCGCGCCGACCAGGTCGATCCAGTCCTGCGGGATCGCTGTCGCGGGATCGATGGTGCGATCCAACGCGGTGGCCAGCAAGTGGGTCCAGGCCCGCGGCACCACCCGGACCAACCCGTATCCGCCACCACCAACGGCCAGCCAGCGTCCTTCGGCATAGCGGTCGGCGAGTTCGCGCATGGCGCGGAAGGCCGCGCGCTGTCCGTCGACGGTGAGTTCCAGGTCGGCCAGCGGATCTTCCCGATGGCTGTCCACCCCGCACTGGCTGACCACGATCTGCGGACGGAATGCCTCCACCGCGCCCGGGACCACGGCATGAAACCCTCGCAGCCACTGAGCGTCCCGGGTGCCCGGCAGCAACGGCAGGTTGATCGACGTGCCCTCCGCCGCGCCAACGCCGATCTCCTCCGGCCAACCGGTGTTGGGCCACAGGGTGGCCGGATGCTGGTGCAGCGAGATGGTCAGTACCCGGGGGTCGGCGTAGAAGGCCCGTTGCACGCCGTCGCCGTGGTGCACATCCACGTCGATGTAGGCGATCCGGTCGAAACCGTGGTCCAGCAGCCAGGAAATGGCCACCGCCGCGTCGTTGTACACGCAGAACCCCGCCGCCGAATCGGCCATCGCGTGGTGCATGCCGCCGCCGATGCTCACCGCCCGGTTGGTGCGGCCCTCCGCGATCTCCCTGGCCGCGGCCAGCGTGCCGCCGACGATCGTGGACGCCGCCTGGTGCATTCGCGGAAATACCGGATTGTCCGGGGAACCGAGACCGAAGGGTGGAGCGGCAGGCGAACCCACCGGCGGCACGGCGCGTTCGACCGCGTCCAGGTAGTCGGGCGTGTGGACGCGCAGCAGATCGGGGCGTTCAGCGGCAGCGGGCTCGAGCACTTCGACGCCATCGAGCAAGCCGAGACTCTCCGCCAGCGCCATGGTGAACTTCAGGCGCGCGGGCTGCATCGGGTGCTCCGGAGTCCAGCGGTAATCCAGGAACCGCTCGGTCCAGACGACGGTTGCGGGGCGGCTCGTTCCGGGCGAAATCGGCGCCCGAGGTTCGCCGCGCGGTGCAGTGGCCATGATCGCAACGCTAGCGGGAAGCAAGGAACCCCGCGAAACGTTCCTATGCAGTACAAATACAAGAAAGTATGCTCACGGCCGCCTGCCGTGCGCCGATCACGTTCCCGCAATGCCGCCGGAGATGTCGTGCGCAGCGTGGAGCGACACGATCCGGCACACGGGGGTGCCGTCGTGCGTGGGTAGAATTCGTGCCGACGAAGGGGTAACAGGTGAAGGATCTGGTCGACACCACGGAGATGTATCTCCGTACCATCTACGACCTCGAGGAGGAGGGCGTGGTGCCCCTGCGCGCCCGGATCGCCGAGCGCCTCGAACAGAGTGGTCCCACCGTGAGCCAGACTGTCGCGCGCATGGAACGTGACGGTTTGCTGCTGGTCGCCGGCGACCGTCATCTGGAACTGACCGAGAAGGGGCGCAGCATGGCCGTCGCGGTCATGCGCAAGCACCGGCTGGCCGAACGGCTGCTGGTCGACATCATCGGCCTGGACTGGCAGAACGTGCACGCGGAGGCCTGTCGCTGGGAGCACGTGATGAGCGAGGACGTCGAGCGCCGTTTGGTCGAGGTGCTCAACCACCCCACCACCTCCCCGTACGGCAACCCCATTCCCGGCCTGGACGAACTGGGCATCATTCCGCCCGCCGCCGCCGACGAGACGCTGCTTCGCCTGTCGGATCTGCCGAACGGCCAGCAGCACGCCGTCGTCGTGCGCAGGCTCGCCGAGCACATCCAGACCGACCCCGAAGTCATCGGCCGGCTGCGGGAGGCGGGCGTGGTGCCCGACGCCCGCGTCACGGTGGAGACGAGGCAGGGTTCGGTGATCATCACCGTGCCCGGCCACGACGGCTTCGAACTGCCCGACGAGATGGCGCACGCCGTCCAGGTGAAGCTGGCCTGACACGTGAGACTTCTCGTCACGGGTGGCGCGGGCTACGTCGGCGGCGTCTGCGCCCAAGTTCTGTTGGAAGCCGGCCACGAGGTGATCGTGGTCGATGATCTGTCCACCGGCAATGCCGAGGGCGTGCCCTCCGCCGCCCGGTTCGTCCAGGGTGACGTGGCGGTCGCCGCGCCGGAGCTGCTGGCCGCCGAACCCTTCGACGCTGTTCTGCATTTCGCGGCCCAGTCGCTGGTCGGCGAGTCGGTGCAGCAGCCGGAGAAGTACTGGCACGGCAACGTCGTGAAGACGTTCGAGCTGCTGGAGGCGATGCGGCGCACGGAAACGCCGCGGCTGGTCTTCTCCTCCACCGCCGCGGTCTACGGGGAACCGGAGCAGGTGCCGATCACCGAGGATGCCCCGACCCGCCCGACCAATCCGTACGGCTCGTCGAAGCTGGCCATCGACCATGCCATCACCTCCTACGCGATCGCGCACGGGCTGGCGGCGACCAGCCTGCGGTACTTCAACGTCGCAGGCGCCTATGGCGGACTGGGCGAGAACCGAGTGGTGGAAACGCATCTCATCCCGCTGGTCCTGCAAGTCGCGGCCGGGCACCGCAAGGCGATCTCGGTCTTCGGCACCGATTGGCCCACCCCCGACGGGACCGCGGTCCGCGACTACATCCACATCCGCGACCTCGCTCAGGCCCATCTGCTGGCCTTGACGACCGCCGAGCCGGGCACCCACCGGATCTACAACCTCGGCAGTGGCACCGGATTCTCCGTTCGCGAGGTGATCTCGGCCTGCGAGCGCGTCACCGGCCTGCCGATCGCCGCGCAAGACGCGCCCCGTCGTCCCGGCGACCCGGCGACGCTCATCGCGTCCAGCGAACGCGCCATCACCGAGCTGGGCTGGCGTCCCGAGCACAACGATCTCGACGAAATCGTCACTGACGCTTGGGCTTTCCTCCGATCGCTCGGCTCCCGCGCGCACAGCGCGCGATAATCCGCAACCTGCGGTCCGAGTCGACCCCGCACCGACTCGGGCCGCGGCGCCGACGCAACGGCCCCGGAGCCGATTTCGCCGCGACGACACCTGCCCGGACGAAGCACGGTGTTCCGCCGAATCGTCACGGTGATCCGGCGCGGGCAGCATCGCGAACTCGTTGTCACCGATCCGCATATCCGGCTTCACGGCGCCGGTTCCCCCAGGTCGACACCGAGACCAGCGGCGGTCCGGTAGCCGCTGCGCGCGAGGCGACGCAACTGTTCCGGGCGCATGCCCAGGCGCAGCGAGGTGTCGAGCAGCATCGCCATCGGATGCCCCGGATCCGCCTCCAGCGCGGCTTCCAGCGCGATGCCCGCCAGTGGTCCGTCACCACGGACGTAGGCGCTGTAGCCGAGCAGCGCGGCGGCCTCGGCACGATCCGCGCCGGTCAGCGCGCGGGTCAGCGCGATCCACACCGCCTCCGCCGCGGCGGCGTGGTCGCCAACGGCCAGTGCGAACATCGTGTCCCGCACCGCCCGATCGCGCAGGGCCGCGGTGATCTTCGCGAGTTCGGGCGCCATCAGCGCCGCGCCCGAGGCGGTGTTGGCGATCTGCCACAGCACATAGTCCAGCGCTTGCCTGCTGTATCCGATCGGATCGCCGCGACGCGCGGCCCGGGCGTAGCGTTCGCCCGCACGCGCGAGCGCGTCCGGCAGGTGCGCCGCCATCTCGGCACATGCGAGCGGATCGGGCGCGACCAGACCGGTGAGTTCGGAACGCGAACCGCGGATCGGCCTGCCTTCCAGCACGTGGGTCAGCGTCACCAGAGAGGCCGCAGGATCACGGAGCACTCCGCGCCGCCGTGGTCCCGTCAAGGTCCACCACTGCTGCCCGGCGGCGATCGCAGGCACCGCCCAGACCCCGGCCAGCGAGATGTCACACGCTGCCAGCCGCCTGCCGAGCGAGCCGACCAGCGCGTCGAATCGTCCGGCCGCGCATCTCGACCGGTCGGCGCTCGGCTCCACGGCGCGTTCGTCGACGACGACGGCCATGACCTCGGCCGCCTGGTCGTGCGCGCAGATCCGCGCGACCGCGGCCGCCAGCGTCGCACCCCGCACGCGGCGGCCACCGGGCGAATCCAGATTGAAGCGCACCACCGCGTCGACCGTCGCACCGCCGGGCGTCCCGTGCCGCAGGACGAGCACGACCACCGACCGTTCCGGGGTGAATCCGAGCATCGCGGGCACCGCGGCAATCAACTCCGCCGGATCATCTACGCACACAACATGTTCCGGAGCACCATGGAACTGCGGAGGATCTTCGCCGCATCGAGCGTGCCGAGATCGACCACCGGGAGTCCTCGCGTCTGTTCCGTCCTCCGTCGCGCGCGAATGCGAGTGCGGCGCGGCGATCGCTGCGGGAACGGCGCGTGGGTCGGTGTCGGAGCGAGCGCCGCACCTCGATGGATGGTTGCGGCCGGAATCCGGCCGCGATTCGTCGTCCATGCCTGCATGTCCGGCATCGACCGGTTCGGGGGCTCGGAACGGGTTCGCGGAAGTGGTCATGCTTCGACCATGCGGCTCGGTGGACTCCGGTCTTCGACGCCGACCTGGCGATTCCGCCGCCCTGGGGAATCCGCTTCGCGCTGTGCACGACTCGACCGACACGACGGCGGTATCGCGATTCGTGTCGGAGGCGCCTGCTACCGTGCCGCCCGCGCTACCTCTCGCGCACTTTGCGCACCGCCGTGGCGAACAGCGCATCCAGCGCGGGGGTATCCGGTTCGCCCTCGGCGAACGACATGTAGGTCACCGAGATTCGCACGTCCCCCACTTGCGCGACGTGCGTGCGCATCGTTTGGGTCAGCCGGGCGCCTCCCGACTCCGGCCGAACCGTCCTGCGCAGCGAGAGGGTGTCGTCGGCGTCGATGGGCGGCGGCGAGTCCAACTCGGACGTCACGGTGGTAGCGGCGCCCGCTCGGTTGACCCGCACCGATCCGCACTGCTCCAGCCGGGCGCGCAGGGCGGCCAGCGGCTCGCCGCTGCGGGTCAATTCGACGGTCAGCGTCGCGCGGGTCGCGTCGTCCGTGCCGACCGCCATCGCGGTGCGATCGGGCCCGAAGTCCTGATTCGGCGGCACGCATCGGCTGGGCTGGACGTTCGCACCGCGGCCCATGCCGTCCAGGTCGCCCGCCGCCTGAGCCACGGCGTCCTGGGGCAGCACCACCGCCGCGTACGGCGGTGGAAACTGGCTCGGATCCGGTAGCAATGTCGGCAGTTCCGCGCTGACGTGCCGGGTCACCGCGGTCGGCGCCGACGAGACCGGGCGCCCCGGTACCGTCGACCCGCATCCTGCGAGCAGCACCGCGCAGACGACGGGTGCCACCCGGCCCAGCCGCATGCGCCTCGAATCCGCCACGGTCACATCCCCACTGTGCCAAACTCCTCGTGTCCGGTCGGCGATGCCACGCCGCCGGGCCGGGAATGCGCGGCCCACCGATGCTGTTGGCTCGGAGTACGGGTCGGTGTCCGGCCGTGCGCGGCGACCGCCACGGCATGGGGGACAATGGACAGTGGTCCCCGGTTCGGACGACTGCTCGTCTCCGCACCACCAGGAGTGGCGAACGATCGGGCAGGCAACCACACTGGCGCGTGAGGCACGCGTCCGGGCCGCAGGAGCCGCGCAGGAAGGAGTACGCGATGGACTACGAGTCGCGAATGTACGAACTGGAGTTCCCCGCTCCGCAGCTTTCGTCCGCCGACGGCGCGGGCCCGGTCCTGGTGCACGGACTGGAAGGCTTCACCGACGCCGGGCACGCGGTGCGGTTGGCGACCACGCACCTGCGCGAAAGCCTCGAAAGCGAACTGGTCGCCTCGTTCGACGTGGACGAGCTGCTGGACTACCGGTCGCGGCGCCCGCTCATGACGTTCAAGACCGATCATTTCTCCGATTACGCCGAGCCGGAACTCAACCTCTGGGCATTGCGCGACACCGCGGGGACCCCGTTCCTGTTGCTCGCGGGTCTGGAGCCGGACCTACGCTGGGAGAAGTTCACCACCGCGGTGCGGCTGCTCGCCGACCAGCTGGGCGTGCGGCGCAGCATCGGCCTGAGCGCCATCCCGATGGCGATTCCGCACACTCGCCCGCTGGGCGTGACCGCGCACTCCTCCAACCGCGACCTGATCTCCGAGCACCAGCGGTGGCCGGGCGAGCTGCAGGTTCCTGGCAGCGCGTCGTCGCTGCTGGAATTCCGCATGGCGCAGCACGGTCACGAGTCGGTCGGCTTCTCGGTGCACGTGCCGCACTACCTGGCACAGACCGCCTACCCGGAGGCCGCGCAGACGCTGCTGGAGAACGTCGCCGACAACGCGGGCCTGGAGTTCCCGCTGGCCGCGCTCGGCGAGGCCGCCGCCCGGGTACGCGAACAGGTCAACGAGCACATCGCGGGCAATGCCGAGGTGGAGACCGTCGTGCACGCGCTGGAGCGGCAGTACGACAGCTTCGTCACCGCGCAGGAACGCCAGTCGAGCCTGCTGGTCGGTGACGGCGAGTTGCCCAGCGGCGACGAGTTGGGCGCCGAATTCGAGCGATTCCTCGCCGAGCAAGGCCGTTACACCGGCGACGACGAGGGCGAACAGGACTGATCCGCCCGGCCGCCTGGTCCCGATCGCCCCTGCAAACGTGCTCACGGGCGAGGCCGTAGGGTTGTCGGAGTGGATCTGACCGAACTGCTCGACATCCCGGGGACCGACGCCGACGCGCTCTACGAGTCGTTCGGCATCTGGGCCGCCGAGCAGGGCACCCCGCTCTACCCCGCGCAGGACGAGGCGCTGCTCGAACTGGCATCCGGATCCAACGTCATCCTCGCCACCCCAACCGGTTCCGGAAAGTCACTCGTCGCGGTCGGTGCGCATCTGTTCGCCCTCACCCAGGGCCTGCGCACGTATTACACCGCTCCGATCAAGGCGCTGGTGAGCGAGAAATTCTTCGCCCTGTGCGAGGTATTCGGCGCCGAACGCGTCGGCATGGTCACCGGCGACGCCGCGGTGAATCCGGACGCGCCGATCATCTGCGCGACCGCGGAGATCCTGGCCAATCTGGCGCTGCGCGAAGGCGCGGACGCCGCCGTCGGCCAAGTGGTGATGGACGAATTCCATTTCTATGCCGACCCCGATCGGGGGTGGGCCTGGCAGGTCCCGCTGCTGGAACTTCCCCGCGCCCAGTTCCTGCTCATGTCGGCCACCCTCGGGGAGGTCGATTTTTTCGCCCGTGACCTGGAGCGCCGGACCGGCCGCTCCACCGCGATCGTCGCGGGCACCGAGCGCCCCGTGCCGCTGAGCTTCTCCTATGCCCGCACCCCGATCACCGAGACGCTCGAAGAGCTGGTCACCACCCACCAGGCTCCGGTGTACGTCGTGCACTTCACGCAGGCCGCCGCGCTCGAACGCGCGCAGGCGCTGACGAGTGTGAATTTCGCGACGCGCGCCGAGAAGGACGCGATCGCCGACGCGCTGGGCGAATTCCGGTTCGCCGCCGGGTTCGGCAAGACGCTGTCGCGGCTGATCCGGCACGGCATCGGCGTACATCACGCGGGCATGCTGCCGAAGTACCGGCGACTGGTGGAGCGCCTGGCCCAGGACGGCCTGTTGAAGGTGGTCTGCGGCACCGACACCCTCGGCGTCGGCATCAACGTGCCCATCCGCACGGTGCTGCTCACCGGGCTGACCAAATTCGACGGCGTGCGCACACGCAGGCTCAAGGCGCGGGAGTTCCACCAGATCGCGGGCCGCGCGGGCCGGGCGGGTTACGACACCATGGGCACCGTCGTCGTGCAGGCTCCGGAGCACGAGGTGGAGAACACTCGGCTGCTGGCCAAGGCGGGCGACGATCCCAAGAAGCAGCGCAAGGTGCAGCGGCGCAAACCGCCGGAAGGCTTCGTCTCCTGGAGTGAGGAGACCTTCGACCGCTTGGTCGCCGCGCAGCCGGAGCCGATGGTGTCGCGTTTCACGGTCACCAACGCCATGCTGCTGAATGTGATCGCCAGGCCGGGCAACTGCTTCACCGCCATGCGCCATCTGCTCGAAGACAACCACGAGCCGCGACCCGCCCAGCGCAGGCACATTCTGCGCGCCATCCGGCTGTATCGGGCGCTGCGCGACGCCGGGGTGGTGCAGCAACTGCCCGAACCCGACGCGCAGGGCCGCCGCGCCCGCCTGACCGTCGACCTGCAGCGTGACTTCGCCCTCGACCAGCCGCTGTCGCCGTTCGCGCTGGCCGCGCTGGAGTTGCTGGACAAACAGTCCCCGAGTTATACCCTCGACGTGGTGTCGCTCATCGAATCCACGTTGGAGGATCCGCGCCAGCTGCTCATGGCCCAGCAGCACAAGGCGCGCGGCGAGGCCATCGCGGAGATGAAGGCCGACGGCATCGACTACGACGAGCGGATGGAACTGCTCGAAGAGGTGACCTGGCCCAAGCCGCTGGCCGAACTGATCGAACCGGCCTTCGAGACCTACCGAGCCGGACACCCGTGGGTGTCGGAGTTCGCGCCGGCGCCGAAGTCGGTGGTGCGCGACATGATCGAGCGCGCCATGACCTTCGCCGAACTTATCTCCTTCTACGAGCTGGCCCGATCCGAGGGCGTGGTGCTGCGCTACCTCGCCGACGCCTATCGCGCGCTGCGGCGCACCGTGCCGGAGTCGGCGCGCACCGAAGAACTCGACGACATCACCGAGTGGCTCGGAGAGCTTGTGCGGCAAGTCGATTCGAGCCTGCTCGACGAATGGGAGCAACTGACCAACCCGGGCGCGGAGACCGACGCCGACCAGATCGCGTTCGGCGCCGAAACCGTGCGCCCGATCTCCGCCAACGAACGCGCGTTCCGGGTGATGGTCCGCAACGCGATGTTCCGCCGGGTCGAACTGGCCGCGCTGCGACGCTGGGACGAGCTGGCGGCACTCGGTCCCGGCCCGGACTGGGCCGAGGCACTCGCGGACTACTACGCGGAATACGAGCGCATCGGCACCGGACCCGACGCCAGGGGACCGCAACTGTTCCAAGTGGAACGAAGACCCGGATTCTGGCATGTGCGGCAGGTGCTGGAGGACCCGGCGGGCGACCACGGCTGGTCGATCGACGCGGTGGTCGATCTGGCCGAGTCCGACGCCGCGGGCGAGGTCGTCTTCGACGACGTCACCGTGTCCGCCGGCTGAGCCCGCATCGCCTACCGGCCACCTGTTCCCGCAGGTCAGCAGCTCCGTCGCGGCCTAATGACAGGGTTGCGCCACCATGGGGCGAATCCAGGTTTGGACGGATTCGTTACTGGGTAGGGGCCGCTGATACTCTCTCCCCCGCTGCCGAAGCGAAAGATCAACTATGCCCGAATCGCCGTACCTTGTCATCCATCCTGAGCGTGTCCGCCAGAATTACCGCGCGCTCGACGCCGCCCTGTCCGCGGGCACGGGCGCCGCGACGAGGATCCGTTTCGCCGTGAAGGCGAGCCCGGTGCCGGAGATCGTGCGCCTGCTGGACGAGGAAGGCGCGGAATTCGACGTAGCCAGCATCGGCGAGATCGACCTCTGCCTCGGACTCGGTGTGGCGCCGGAGCGGCTGTGCTACGGCAACCCGATCAAGAAGGCCGCGCACATCGCCCGCGCCTACGCCCTCGGGGTGCGCCGCTTCGCCTTCGACACCGAGGACGATCTGCTGCGCATCGCCGAGCACGCGCCCGGCTCCGAGGTGGAGTGCCGCTTCCTCGCCTCGGCGCCGGAGTCGCGCACCCCGTTCGGCACGAAGTTCGGCTGCAGCCCCGGCGAGGCGTTCCGGCTGCTGGTCCGGGCCAGGGATCTCGGGCTGGTCGTCGCCGGACCCTACTTCCACGTCGGCTCTCAGCAACTGGATCCCACCGCGTGGCGGATCGGCATCGAGCAGGCGGGCCGGATCGCCGAGGCATTGGCCGACAAGGATATCGCGGTCGGCTCGGTGAACATCGGCGGCGGGCTGCCGATCTCCTACGCCGACGCGGCGCCCGCGCTGGGCGAGATCGCCGCGGTGGTGAACCACGCGGCGGCCGAATTCCTTTCCGGGAATACCGGATTGGTCGTCGAACCGGGCCGGGCACTGGTCGGTTCGGCGGGCACGATTCACGCCGAGGTCGTCGGCGTCCGCACCGCACCGGACGGTCGGCGCTGGGTGTATCTCGACATCGGCCGCTACAACGGCATGGCCGAGACAGAGAACGAGTACATCGCCTACCGGTTCGTCACCGATCGCGACGGCGACCCCGTCGACGAGGCGGTGGTGGCCGGTCCGACCTGCGACGGCGACGATGTACTGTATCAACGCACGCGAGTCCTCCTACCGACCACGTTGCGAGCCGGTGATCGCGTTCGAATCCTCGACACCGGTGCCTATACCGCGAGCTATTCGTCGGTGTCCTTCAATGGTTTTCCGCCCTTGACCGTTCATGTCTCGGGCGCTGAGCGAGAGTGAGTTTGCCCATGACGGCGGAATTCACCGGTTGGCATGTGCTGGCCGAGTTCGGTGGTGTCGACGCAGCCCTCTGCGACGATCTCGAACGACTCGAATCGGCGTTGCGTGAGTCTCTGATCGCGGCGGGCGTCACCATCTGCGATGTCGTACACAAGAAGTTCGAACCGCAGGGGGTGACCGTCCTCGCGCTGTTGTCGGAGTCCCACGCCTCGATTCACACCTATCCGGAGTCCGGCGACATCTTCGTCGACGTCTTCACTTGCGGCAGCATCGGCGCTGGCGCGTCGAAGGCGGTCGAGCTACTGCGGGACGCGTTGGCGCCCAAGGACGTTCGGATGCAGGTCATCCGCAGGGGACACGGCAGTCAGCGGATCGAGGAGCAGGTGGGCGCGGGCCTGACCCGCATCTGGGACCTGCACGACGTGATCGTCGACACCCACACCCCGTTCCAGCACATGATCATCGCGCGGACCGAGCAGGGCATCAGCCTGTTCTCCGACGACGACCGCCAGTCCACCGAGTTCTCCCAGGTCACCTACCACGAGGCGATGATGGTCCCCGCCTTCGTGCTGACCGAGAAGCTGGACAAGGTGTTGATCATCGGCTCCGGGGAAGGCGTCGCCAGCCAGATGTCGGTCGCCGCGGGCGCCACTCTGGTCGACCACGTCGACATCGACCAGCTCGAGGTCGAGCTGTGCGCCGAGCACCTGCCCTACGGCTACACCAGGGATGAACTGGCCGCCGCGGTCAAGGGTGAGGGGCCGATCAAGGTCCATTACGCCGACGGCTGGGATTTCCTGGCCGAGGCCGAGCGGGCGGGCACCCGGTACGACGTCATCGTGATCGACCTGCCGGACGAGCGCGTCGAGGACGCGCAGCACAACCGCCTCTACGAGGCGGAGTTCCTGTCCCGATGTCGTGCGCTGCTCGCGCCCGGCGGTGTGCTGTGCGCCCAGGCGGGCTGCGCGACGATGTGGCGCAACGAGACCCTGAAGCGGTCCTGGCAGCGTTTCCACGAGCAGTTCGGCACCGTGGTGCACTACGGCAGCGACGAACACGAGTGGTCGTTCCTGTTCGGCCTGGTCGAGGAGATCGACGACCCGGTCGGCGGGATGACCGATCGCCTGGCGCAGCTGCCCTACCAGCCCGAGACCATCGACGCCAGGGCGCTGGAGCGCGGCGCGATCGAACCGCACGCCCTGCGGGTCTAGGCAACGGCGCCCGAATGCGCCGGTTCCGGATCCGGAACCGGCGCATTCAGTGTTTCGTGTCCGATCAGAGCCGCGCCGGGTCGACGGGCGGCTGGTCCCGGTTGGTTCAGGAGCGCTGCTGCGCGCGCCACTGCTCGACGTCGACTCCGCCGACGCCCCAGTTCGACAGCGCGACCTCGTCGATCACGACGTACGTGCTCGCGGGCGATTTGCCGAGCACGTCCTGCAGCAGATCGGTGACACCCTTGATCAGCCGCGCCTTCTGCTCGCGGGTCACGCCTTCGTCGGTGACTTTGATGTTCACATAAGGCATTTCAGGCCGCCCTTCCAGAGATGAACCCGCCGTCGACGGGGAGGATGTGTCCGGTGGTGAAGGCCGCGTCGGCGAGATACAAGACCGCGGCCGTCGTTTCGGCGACTTCGCCGATGCGGTTCAACAGCGCGAGTCTGCCCGAAGCAGGCTCGTCGCCGTCGCCGAACAGCGGTGTGCGAATGATGCCGGGGGCGACAGCGTTGACCCGGATGCCCTCGGCGGCGAGTTCGGCGGCGAGGCTGGTGGTCAACGCGTGTATGCCGCCCTTGCTGACCAAAGCCGCGGTGGCGGGCAACCCGGCGAGGGCGTGATCGATCAGCACGGTGCCGATGTTCACGATGCTGCCGCCCCTGGCTTGCGTCAGGAACTGCCGCACCACGGCCTGCGTCGTGAAGTAGGTGCCTTTGAGGTTGCCGTTCAGATAGACGTCCAGGTCTTGCTCGGTCACCTCGACAAACGGCTTGGCTCCGAAGATGCCCGCGTTGTTGACCAGCACGTCCACGCCACCGAATCGCTCCACCGCGACGCGCACCAGGGTCGCCGCGGTCGTGGCGGCGCCGATATCGCCCGGCACCGTAGCCACACGCTCCGGCGCACCGAGTTCAGCAGCCACCCGGGTCAGCTTTTCCTCGTCTCGGCCGTTGAGCACGACGTTGTCGCCGCGTTCCACGAACGCCCGTGCGATATCGCGACCGATTCCGCTCGAGGAACCGGTCACGATGACGGTCTTCACCATGGTGATCCTTTCTTATATACGACCGGTCGTCTTGGAACGGGTAGCCGAAGACGCCGGACAGGTGCTGCCCCTGGAATCAGGGCAGGAAGTAATCGCCCAGCAGGCGATCGAGGCACTTGTGCAGCGGCGCGAGGGTGCGCTCCATCTTCATCCTGATGACCGCCCCTTCCCAGGATTCGAGCAGGAGATCGGCCAGTTCGACCGCCTCGATGTCGGCGCGGATCATGCCGAGGCGCTGCGCCTGCACGAGTTGCTCGGCGACGCGATCGCGCCATGCGCGCCAAGCCACCGACAGCGATTCCCGCAACAGCTCACTGCCTTCCAGCTCGCCCCCGAGATTCGCGATGAGGCACCCGCCGGTGAAATCCGCCGCGACGAAATCGTCCATCAGCCGTCCGAAGAACGCGCGCAAGCCGCTCACCGGGTCCGGCTCCGCGCCGAACGCCTCGGTCAGATTGCGCTGTACGCAGACCGAATGGTGCTCGATGATCGCGCGACCGAAGCTCTCCTTGCTGTCGAAGTAGTTGTAGAACGAGCCCTTCGGCACACCGACCTTGTCCAGGATCTGTTTGATACCCGTGCCGTGGTAGCCGTTGGTCAGAAACTCCGCGGCGCCCTCTTCGACGAGAAGACGCCGGGTGTCCTGGCTGCGTCGCGGTCGTGCCATGCGCTGAATATACGACCGGTCGTCTTGGAATTGCAACAGCCGCACATATGGCCTCACGCCGAGGGATCCGACCAGCCGGGTCCGGCCGAGTCCGAGAAGCTCGCGGGGTCCTGCCGCCACCGCGCGGACCGGACGGCGAAACGCGCGAGATGCTCGGCGGCGAACCGGTCCCGTTCCCAGTCCGCCGAGTCCGCCGCCACCGTCCAGACGTAGGTCCACACCGGAGCGTTCCGGCCCTCGAGGCGCACTTGGCGCAGGTCGTACTCGTCGTCCTCGAACGCGTCGAGAATCTTCCACTCCGTCGCGCTGAGACCGGTCAGCACGGCGCCGCGGGCGCGCCCGTGCGCCGCGGCGACCAGTCCCGGATACAACCGCCGCGGCAGCGCGGCGGCGCGCCACCCGGCCAGCTCGGCCGGTTCGAGCGATGGCACTCGCCCGAGCAGCGTCGTCAACACCTCGGGGAACTGCAGGGTGCCGTAGACGAACAACGCATGGTCCGATCCGGACAGGCGGCCCAGCCGCCCCTCTCCCAGCGCCGCCGATGCCAACTCGCCTCTCCTCTCACCGGCCTCCACTGTGCCCGGCCGGCGCGTTCGACGCAGCTACATCGGCCGCTGAGCACGGATGATGGCGGCCAGGTATTCGTAATCGTCGGCGCGGGCGCTGGACGTGCGAAAAACCAGGCCGATGGTGCGGCCGGGTGCGGGAGCGGAGAAGTGCGCCACGTCCAACGTGCCGCGCGCGGTCTCCGCCGCGACCGCCATCTGCGGGATCAGCGTGACACCGAGCCCGCCCGCCACGCACTGGACCACGGTGGACAGGGACGCGGCCCTGGTGTCGCCGACGGCGGCGGGATGCACATCGGCCGAGCGGCACGCCTCCAAGGTCTGATCGCGCAGGCAGTGCCCCTCGTCCAGCAGCAGCAGCGGCTGGGCGTCCAGCACCGACGCCGCCAGGTCGCCACGCCCGGCCAGTTCGTGGCCGCGCGGCGTGACCAGCACGAATTCCTCGGAGTACAGCGGAATCTCGACCAGGCCCGGCATCTCGGTGGGGACCGCGAGCAGCGCGACGTCCAGCACGCCGGTGCGCAGCCCGTCCAGCAGCCGGGTGGTCTGGTCCTCGATGATCTGCGGGCGCAGTTCGGGCAGCCGCTTGCGCAATTCCGGCAGCAACCCGGGCAGCACATAGGGGGCGACCGTCGGGATGATGCCCATCCGCAGCGTGCCGCCGAGCCCGTCACCGGTGGCCGACGCGACGAAACGGTCCGCGGCCTCCAGCGTCGCCATCGCCTTTGGCAGCAACCGCATCCCGGCGGCGGTCACCAGCACGCGCCGGGTGCTGCGTTCGATCAGCTGGAGCCCGAGCCCGTGTTCCAGGGCGGCGAGCGCCTGCGATAGCGTGGGCTGACTCACACCGAGACGGGCAGCCGCGGTGCCGAAATGGCGGTATTCCGCGATCGCCACGAACGCACGCAGCTGTGACAGGGTGGGCTGATAAGTCTGATCAGTCACCCCTATCAGTGTAGTGCGACTGATCACCTTTACCTTTTACCGCCCCTTGGGCAAGATCGCCCATGAGCTTTTCACCCGCGGTGTGAGTGCTGAATTCGAGTCGGTGGCCGACTTTCACGGCAACGGTTCGGCAATACCGCAGAACACAGTTGGCAATCAAATGACGAGGAGACGAGCATGGCCCTGCTGACCATCGGCGACCAATTCCCGGCATACAACCTCACCGCGGTCATCGGCGGTGACCTGTCGAAGGTCGACGCTCAGCGGCCCGACGACTACTTCACCCGGATCACCAGCGACGACCACGCGGGCAAGTGGCGGATCGTCTTCTTCTGGCCGAAGGACTTCACCTTCGTGTGCCCGACGGAGATCGCCGCGTTCGGCAAGCTCAACGACGAATTCGAGGACCGGGACGCCGTGGTGCTCGGCGCGTCGGTGGACAACGAGTTCGTGCACTTCCAGTGGCGCGCTCAGCACGAGGACCTCAAGACCCTCCCCTTCCCCATGCTCTCGGACCTCAAGCGGGAACTGGCCGCCGCCACCGGTGTGCTCAACGCCGACGGCGTCGCCGACCGCGCCACCTTCATCGTCGACCCGAACAACGAGGTCCAGTTCGTCTCCGTGACCGCGGGTTCGGTCGGCCGCAACGTCGACGAGGTGCTGCGCGTGCTCGACGCCCTGCAGTCCGACGAGCTGTGCGCCTGCAACTGGAAGAAGGGCGACCCCACCATCAACGCGGGCGAACTCCTGTCCGCCAGCGTCTGAAAACCGCAGTCGCATCCGGACTTCCTGGTACGTCCCAACCCCACACCATCGAGAACCGACCTGGTCCCGCACGGGATCGCTTCGAGTAGAGGAATCGCCGCATGAGCATTGAGAACCTGAAGAACTCCCTTCCCGAGTACGCCAAGGACCTCAAGCTCAATCTGTCATCCATCGCGCGCACCACGGTGCTGAACGAACAGCAGTTGTGGGGCACCCTGCTCGCGTCGGCGGCCGCAACCCGGTCGACGACCACGCTGCGCGAGATCGCCGAGGAAGCCGCCGACGCGCTGTCGGCGGAGGCGTACAACGCCGCGCTCGGCGCCGCCTCGATCATGGGCATGAACAACGTGTTCTACCGGGGCAAGGCGTTCCTCGGCGGTCGCTACGACGACTTGCGGGCCGGGCTGCGCATGCAGATCATCGGCACGCCGGGCGTCGACAAGGCCGACTTCGAGCTGTGGTCGTTCGCGGTCTCCTCGATCAACGGTTGCGCGCACTGCCTCGAGGCGCACGAGCACACGTTGCGCGAAGCGGGCGTATCCCGCGAAGTGATCTTCGAATCGCTGCGCGCCGCCGCGATCGTGGCCGGAGTCGGCCAGGCGGTGCAGTCGACCGAGGCCCTCACCGCGGCCGCGATCTGATTTCGCTGGGAAAGCGGCCCCTGTCCTGCGACGGGGGCCTCTTTCGCGTTCCATTGTGGTCTGCGTGACAGCTCGCGCCCGCGGCATCCGAGTAGGCTCGGCGAGCATGAGCACACAGGTCGATGTGGTGCGAGTGTTCACCGACGCCGCCGGACGCTTCGGCAACGAGTTGGGTATCGCACGGGCGGCCGACGTGGCCGCGGCCGATCGGCAGGCGCTGGCCGCCAAGGCCGGATACAGCGAGACCGTGGTCGTCGAGGAGCCGGTGGACGGCACCGCCGCGGTGCGGATCTACACCCCCACGATGGAACTTCCGTTCGCCGGGCACCCCTCGGTGGGGACGGCGTGGTGGTTCGCGTCGCAGGGCCTTGCGGTGCGGACACTGGACGTCCCCGCGGGCCCAGTGGCCGTGGAACTCACCGAGGGATTGACTTGGATCACCGCTCGCGGCGAGTGGGCGCCCGCGTTCACCTTCCATCAACTGGACGACGCCGAGGAGCTGGCCACCTTGCGGCCGGAGGAGTTTCCCGGCGGTCCGCACTACCTGTGGGCGTGGACCGACGAGCATCGCGCCGCCCTGCGATCGCGCATGTTCGCGCCGACCATGGGCATCACCGAGGACGAGGCGACCGGAGCCGCGGCCGTGGCGTTGACGGCGCTGCTGCGCAAGGGACTGGTCATCACCCAGGGCAAAGGCTCGCAATTGTTCACCCGGTGGGACTCCGACGGCTGGGTGCATCTGGGCGGCCGAGTCGCCGCGGACCAGCCGGTGGAGATCTGACGCCGCTCAGGGCAGGGTCACGCCCACGATCGGATCGCCGCTCGGTGCGTCCGAACCGCCGTCCGGTTCGACGCTCACCGCCAGCACTTCGCCGGACCGGAAACCGGTGACGAACGGCCGCTCGGTCGACGGCACGTCGCTCAGCAATCCCGCCGAGCGTGGTTGCCCGTCGGAACCGACCAGCCACACCTGATACACCCGGCCCAGCGGCGGCGGAGCGACCCGATCGAAGACGACGACCGCGCGTCCGAGTTCGGGTGAGGCGTCGACGACGAGCAGCCCACCCCCGGCGAACGATCCGTTCACCGTCCGCATGTGCACCTGATCGGCGGCGGCCGGGTCCGAGTGGGAGCCGAGGAGCTGCGCGGTCACCACGCTGCCACCGATCACCAGGCACAAGACGGCCGCGATCGGGGCCACCCAGCGCAGCGAGCGCCGCCACGACGCGATCCGCGTGCTCGACCGCTCGGCGCGCTCGTCGGGCAGCGCGGCCAGGATGCGGCGTTCCAGCTCCGGCGGCGGCGCGAGCTCACCGAGCACGGCCAGCCGCCCCATGACGTCACGCACCTGCCACACGGTGTCGGAGAACGCTTGGCGCACCTCCGGGTCCGCGGCCGCCAGACGGGCATCGATGTGCCTGCGTTCGATATCGGCGACCGCGTCCAGCGCGCAGGGGTAGGCGAGGTCGATGAGGTCCGCCTCCGAGCGCGGCGAGGTGTCAACCATCGCTGCCTTCCCCGGACAAACATTGCTCCAATCGTTTCAGCCCGTCGCGGATGCGGGTCTTGATCGTTGGCAGCGGCACCGAGAGACGATCGGCGACCTCCCGGTAGGTCCACCCGCCGTAGTAGGCCAGCACGATCGCTTCGCGCTGCGTGGGGGTCAACCTCTCCAGGCAGCCTGCCACCTGTTGCTCCTCGATGCGCTGGGTGACCGATTCAGCGACGACATCGTGGGCGCGCCCGAGCTGCTCGTGCGCGTAGACGAGGTCCCGGCTGGTGGCCGAACTCTCCGCGCGAACCCGGTCCACCGCCCTGCGATGGGCGAGCATCATGAGCCAGCCGACCGGACTGGCCAGCGTGGCATCGTAGCGATGGGCCATCGACCAGACCTGGAGGTAGACCTCCTGGGTCACCTCCTCCGCGGCGGCATGACTGCGCAGCACTCGCACCGCGAGCCCGAACACCCGCGGACTGGTCAGCTGATAGAACTCGGTGAACGCGCCGCGATCGCCCGCGCCTGCGGCGGCGAGTAGCGCCGCGAGCTCACGGCTCGCGCTGGTCGCCCCTGCTCGGTCGTAGCCGGTGGGCAGCGGGCACGCGAGCGCCGGGGCATCGGTTTCCTCGCGCGCACGTGCCGGACCGCCGGAGCGATGGGGTGAAGCAGAACCGTGTTCGTTGCTCATGGCCGAATCCCGTGCCTGCATGCACAGGGGTTCGGTATGCGCGGGAAACCGGATTGGTCACGGTCACCGAATGATCACGGCCACGAGCATGTATGCGGTGCCCGCGTCCATCACCACATGCGGCACCGCCGCCCACGGTTTCGCGGGACCGGTGAGGGCGGCGACGCAGCCGCTGGAACGCACCAGCAGCCCCAGCGGCCCCGGCACGTGCGCCCGGGTCCGGCCGGTACAGGCGGTGAAGGTCACCAGAAGCGCGTCGAGCAGGAACAGGACGGCGAGAACGAGCGCCGGTCCGGTGGACGGACCGCCCGCATGGCCGGAACCCGTATGGCCGGACATCGCGTAGAGCATCGCCGCGGCGGCGACGATGTGGTAGCCGAGCGGTACCAGCCGGTCGATCGGCAATGGCCGCCCCTGGGTGGCGTGCTCCACGGCACGGATCGTCAGCAACCCGGCGAACACCACGGCCATCGCCGTCAGTACGCCGCGCACCGCATGCGGGCTCGCGCCCCAGGGAAACACCAGCATGCCGAGCATCACCAGGCACATCACCAGGTGGGCCGCATCGGATTCGGAGTGCCCGGCCGAGGTGTCCGACGGTGGCCGCGTCTGCGCGACGGACCCGGTCGACGACGTCGCGGCCGCCGCCACCCGCGACAGCACGATCCCCGCGGCGATCACGAACGCCGCCACCATCATCCACCGCAATACGGCATACTCCTGCACGAACTGCGCCACACCCCACCACCTCTCAGCACGGCGACCACGGTCGTCGCCCTTCCATGCTCGCATCCCGGAGCGTTCGAGGTGTCATTTTCAAATCGCGCACACCATGTAGGACGAAGAGGGAAGCCCTACCTCAGCAGTTCGATCGCCTGCCCTCATGGCCGAGTTCCGGGGTGCGCGCCGCATCGCGGATTCGGTTGAACGACAGTGGTTTCGATCTACCCTGAAGACAGCGCTGACAGCGTGCTACTTCGATGCTGTTGAAGGCTGCTGTCGGACAGTTCTGAGCACGGCCTGCCGTCCCGGCGACGACTTCGCAGCGTGCTCCGCCGTGTCGCGGAAGTCGGCTCCGCGCGGCGCTCTTCGATTCGAGGCCGCCCGGGGAACGCTCGGGTGCGGCCTCGGCGAGATGCCGAGTCAGTGGCGGGATGCGGATGGAACCGAGCGACCCGCCATGATGGAGTCATGTCCCACCAGGCCGGCAAACACGTCACCGAGATCGAGCGCGACGGTCTGCGCATCGTCGTCGACGACCTCACCGGCCCGGAGGTCGCGGCACTGCTCACCGAGCACCTTGCCGAGATGGCCGCGCACTCGCCCGCGGAGAGTATGCACGCGCTGGACCTGGCGGCGCTGCGTCATCCGGACGTCACGTTCTGGACCGCATGGGACGGTGCGGCCCTCGCCGGATGCGCCGCGGTGAAGCGCCTCGACGACGACCACGCCGAGATCAAATCCATGCGCACCGCCGCGACGCACCAACGCCGCGGTATCGCGACCACCCTGCTGCGTCATCTGCTCGCCGAGGCCACCGCGCGCGGCTACCGCCGCCTCAGCCTCGAGACGGGTGCGCATGATTTCTTCCGGCCCGCACGACGGCTCTACGCCGCCCACGGCTTCGCCCACTGCCCGCCGTTCGGTGACTACCGCCCTGATCCACACAGCGTCTTCATGAGCCGTGACCTCTGACGTCAAGCATCGTTCAACGCGCGGGTGAATCCCTCGACGAGCTCGGCGACCTGGTCGTCGGTCATGACGAAGGCCGGGGAGACCTGCATGGCCCCTTGGCCCGCGGCGCGACCGGAGATGCCATGCGCACGCAACGTCTTGACCAGTCGCGGCCCTTCGGCGGGATCGGCGAGCTGGATGGCCGCGACGGCGCCGAATCCGCTGCGCACCTCGGCGACCCTGGGGTGTTCGGCGAGCACCGACAGCTGATCGTGCAGGCTGGATTCCAGGTGCAAAGCGGCCGCGAGCAGGTCTTCCCGCTCGACGATGTCGAGATTCGCCAACGCGGCGGCCGCCGCGCCCGCGTGGCCGCCGTAGGTGTAGCCGTGCCGCCACCAGACGCCGCCCGCGAAGAACGGCTCCGCCACGCGCGGGGCGGCGAATACCGCGCCCATCGGGAGATAGCCGGAGGTCAGTCCCTTCGCGGTGGTCATCAGATCGGGTTCGAGGGCGAGCCGGGACGAGGCGAACCACGCTCCGCCGATGCGGCCGAAACCGGTGACCACCTCGTCGGCGACGAACAGGATGTCGTGGTCCCGGCAGATCCGGCGCACCTCGGCGAGGTAACCCGCCGGTGGCGGATACACACCGCCCGCGCCGATGACGGGTTCGCAGAAGAACGCGGCGATCCGCTCGGCGCCGACTTCCTCGATGAGGGCGAGCAGTGCCTTCGCGTCGTCCCATTCCACGGTGCGCGCCGCGGGCATCAGCTCGCCATAGCCTTCGCGGTTTCCCGGGAGGCCACCGAGCGCGGTGCCACCCACGTGCATGCCGTGATAGGCCATCCGCCGCCCGACCATGATCGTCTTGCCCGGCTGCCCTAGTTCGTGCCAGTAGCGGCGGGCGAGCTTGGTCGCGGTGTCGACGGAGTCGGAGCCGCCCGAGGTGAAGAAGATCTTGCTGCCGGGAACCGGCGCGAGCCCGGCGAGCCGCTCGGCGAGTTCCTGGGTGGCGGGCTCGGTGATGTCGCCGAAATTGGAGTAGTGCGCGATCGTGCGCAGCTGCGCGGCCACCGCGTCGGCGATCTCGCCGCGCCCGTGGCCCACGTTGGCGAACCACAGGCCCGCGGTGGCGTCCAGGTAGCGGTTGCCCGCCCGGTCGAAGACGTAGGCGCCCTCCCCGCGGGCGACCACAAACGCTCCGTCCCGCTCGACGGCGCCCATGTCGGCGAAGCCATGCCATAGCGCGTTCATGTCTTCCACCTTTACCGGTTCCCCGGCCGCGGTCCATACCTTCGAATACCGCGACCGCTCCGCGAACCGGACGCATACACCGCGCGCACCGGCGCTGAACAGCGCATATTCGGGCGTGACACCGCGCCGGTCGCGCACCTCCGGCTTACTCTCGGCTACCGGACGCACCGCCTGGTGGAAAAATCCGCTGGCGGATTTCGCTAGGCTGGTCGATGCAATGACCAGGACAGCCGCCACCGATCTCCGCGACCTTCGCACCCGCCTGGCGAATCTTTCCCTTCGCGACGAACACCGGTTGCGGCGCAGGCTCGACAAAGCGCGCGGCGGCGACCTGGGCGAGGTGGAGACCGAGATCACAGCGGCCGAACTGCGCGTCGCAGCGCGGCGCGCCGCGGTGCCGGAGATCCGCTACCCGGAGCAGCTACCGGTCACCGCCCGCCGCGAGGACATCGCCGCTGCCATCGCCGAGCACCAAGTGGTCATCGTCGCGGGCGAGACCGGCTCCGGCAAGACCACCCAGATCCCGAAGATCTGCCTCGAACTCGGCCGCGGCATCCGCGGCACCATCGGGCACACCCAGCCCCGCAGGCTCGCCGCGCGCACCGTGGCCGAGCGCATCGCCGAGGAGCTGGGTACCGAACTCGGCGACGTGGTCGGCTACACGGTGCGGTTCACCGACCACGCCTCCGAACACACGCTGGTCAAGTTGATGACCGACGGCATCCTGCTCGCGGAGATCCAGCGCGACCGGCTGCTGCGCCGCTACGACACGATCATCATCGATGAGGCGCACGAACGCAGTCTCAACATCGACTTCCTGCTCGGCTACCTCAAACAGCTGCTGCCCCGCAGGCCCGACCTCAAGGTGATCATCACCTCGGCGACCATCGATCCCGAGCTGTTCGCCCGGCATTTCGCGGACGAACATGGCACGCCGGCACCGATCGTCGAGGTCTCCGGGCGCTCGTACCCGGTGGAGATCCGCTACCGGCCGCTCGCGCTGGAGCTGCCGAGCGCCGCCGAGGACGAAGACGACGAAGATACCCGCATCGTCGACCGAGACCCGGTGGACGCCATCGGTGACGCGGTGACCGAACTGTTCGCCGCGGGCGACGGCGACGTGCTGGTATTCCTGTCCGGCGAACGCGAGATCCGCGACACCGCGGACGCGCTGCGCGATCTGAAGCTGCCGCGCACCGAGATCCTTCCGCTGTACGCCCGGCTGTCCACCGCCGAGCAGCACCGCGTGTTCGCCCCGCACACCGGGCGCCGGGTGGTGCTCGCGACGAACGTCGCGGAGACCTCGCTCACGGTGCCAGGGATCCGGTACGTCGTCGACCCGGGCACCGCGCGGATCTCGCGCTATTCCATGCGGACCAAAGTGCAACGGCTGCCGATCGAACCGGTGTCCCAGGCATCGGCGCGGCAGCGATCCGGGCGTTGCGGTCGCGTCGCCGACGGCATCTGCATCCGCCTGTATTCGGAGGACGACTTCGAATCCCGGCCCACCTTCACCGATCCGGAGATTCTGCGCACCAACCTCGCCGCGGTGATCCTGCAGATGACCGCGCTCGGACTCGGTGACATCGAGAACTTTCCGTTCGTGGAGGCGCCGGACCGCCGCGCCATCCGCGACGGCGTCGCCCTGCTCGAGGAGCTCGGCGCACTCGCGCGGCGGGACGGCGGGGCCAGGGCGAGTGGCGACGACGCCGCACTGTCGCTGACGCCGATCGGCCGCGAGATGGCCCAGCTCCCCGTCGATCCCCGGATGGCGCGGATGCTGGTGGAGGCGCAGCGCACCGGGTGCCTGGCCGACGTGCTGGTCATCGTCGCGGCGCTGTCGATCCAGGACGTCCGCGAGCGGCCCGCCGATCAGCAGCAGGCCGCCGACACCAAGCACGCGCGGTTCACCGTCGACGGCTCCGATTTCCTGGCTTACCTGCGCCTGTGGGAATACCTCGGCGGACAGCGCAAGTCGTTGTCGTCCAATCAGTTCCGCCGTCTGTGCCGGGAGGAGTTCCTGCACTACCTGCGGATCCGGGAGTGGCAGGATCTCCACGGGCAGCTGCGCACGATCACCAGGGGCCTCGGCTGGTCGACGCGCGCGGAGAACGCGGAGGACGGCGCGAAACCGGACCGAGCCGAAGCGGCGGCACCGGATCGCAAGTCCGGCAACAGGTCACGCAGGGGTCGCGGTGGCGACGGACGCGCAGGCTCCGAGCCTGGCAGGTCCGCCACCGCGGCCGTCGTGGACGACGGACTCCCCTGGGATGCCACCGCCATCCATCAGGCGCTGCTGGCGGGCATGCTGTCGCACATCGGCGTCCGAGAGGCGGAAACCCGGGAGTTCCTCGGCGCCCGCAACGCCAAGTTCATGATCTTCCCCGGTTCGTCGCTGGCCAAGAAGCCGCCCCGCTGGGTGATGGCAGCCGAACTGGTCGAGACCTCACGGCTGTGGGGGCGGATGGCCGCGAAGATCGAGCCCGAATGGGCCGAGCGGCTGGCGGGCGACCTCGTCAAGCGCACCTACTCCGAACCACACTGGTCGGCCAAGCGAGGCGCGGCGCGCGCCTACGAACGGGTGACGCTGTACGGCATCCCCCTGGTCACCGGCAGGCCCGTGGATTACGGCCGCATCGACCCGGAGCTGTCACGCGAGTTGTTCATCCGCCATGCCCTGGTGCAGGGCGAGTGGCAGACCCGGCACGAGTTCTTCCACCGCAATCGCGCGCTGCTGGACGATGTCGCCGACCTGGAGCACCGCGCCCGCCGCCGCGACATCCTGGTCGACGACGAGGTGCTGTTCGAGTTCTACGACAAGCGCCTGCCCGCCGACGTCGTCTCGGTGCGGCACTTCGACAGCTGGTGGCGCGCCGCACGCCGGGAGGACCCGGCGCAGCTGGACTTCTCCACCTCCACCGTGGTCAACGAGGGCGCGGCCGCGCTGGACCCGGCGGCGTTCCCCGACTCCTGGCGGCAGGGCGAACTCAGTTTGCCGCTCTCCTACCAGTTCGAACCGGGCAACGAGGACGACGGCGTCACCGTGCGGATCCCGGTGGAACAGCTCGCCCACGTTCGCGCCGTCGGTTTCGACTGGCTGGTGCCGGGCATGCGCGAAGAACTGGCCGCCGCTCTGATCAAGACGTTGCCGAAGGCCTTGCGGCGCAGCGTTGTTCCCGCCCCCGATTTCGCGGCCGCCGCCTTGGCGGCGCTCACCCCGCGTGCGGAGCCGCTGCGCGCGGGGCTGGCACGCGAGCTGTCCCGGCTGGGTTCGGTGCCGATCGCCCCCACCGACTTCGACACCGCCGCGCTGCCCGACCACCTGCGCATGACCTTCGCGGCCGTCGGCGGCGACGGGGCTACGCTCGCGCGCGGCAAGAGCCTCGCCGCGCTGAAAACGCAGCTGGCCGAACAGGTCTCCGCCTCGGTCGCCCGGGCCACCGCGGGCGCGGAACGCCCTCCGGCCACGGTGTGGACCTCCGAATCGCTCGGCACCATCGCGCCGACGGTGCGGCGCGAGGTGGCCGGCCAGACCGTCACCGGATATCCCGCGCTCGTCGCCGAAGGGGACGGCGTGGCGCTCCGGGTTCTCAGCTCCCCCGCGGAGCAGGCCGCCGCCATGCGCCTCGGCACCAGAAAGTTGCTGCTGCACGCACTGCCGACGTCGGTCCGCTCCGCCACCGCGGGCCTGTCGCCCGCGGACCGCCTCGCCCTGAGTCAGAATCCGTACGGCTCGCTGGAGGCGCTGCTCGAGGACTGCCGCGCGGCCGCCGCCGACGAACTGCTCGCGGCCGCGGGCGGGCCGGTGCACGACCCGGCGAAGTTCGACGCGCTCGTCGCCCGGATTCGGCCGGATTTCACCGCTACCATCGCTCGTTTCGTGCGCCTGGTCGTGCCGATCCTCGCCGGCGCACACCAGGTCTCCGCGGCGCTGGAGCGAACGAGCGAGCGCGACATCGCCGATGACGTCCGTCATCAGCTCGACAACCTGGTGTTCCGCGGCTTCGTCTCCGAGACGGGCGCGACGAGACTGCGTGAGCTGCCGCGTTATCTCCAAGCCGCGGTGGCGCGACTGGAGGCGCTGCCCGGCTCCGCCGTTCGCGATCGGCAGGGCATGACCGAACTCGATCGGGCGCTTGCCGCCTACGACCGCCTGGTCGCGTCGCTACCGGAGAACCGCAAGCATGCACCCGCGGTCACCGAAATCTGGTGGATGATCGAGGAATTCCGGGTCAGCCTGTTCGCGCAGAAGCTCGGCACCCCGTTTCCGGTGTCGGCCAAGCGAATCGAGAAGGCGATCGCCGCTGTGCGGCGCTGAGTCAGTCGGCGGCCGACAACGCTTCCGCACGCGCCCGGCGCATCTCCCTGATCTCGCGTTCGAAGTCGTCGGCCGAGGTGAACGAGCGGTAGACCGAGGCGAAGCGCAGGTAGGCCACCTCGTCCAGATCCCGCAGCGGGCCGAGGATGGCCAAGCCCACCTCGTGACTCGGCACCTCGGGAGAACCCTTCGCCCGCACCGCGTCTTCCACCTGCTGGGCGAGCAGGTTCAGCGCGTCGTCGTCGACCTCACGGCCTTGGCAGGCCCGGCGCACACCCCGGATGACCTTCTCACGGCTGAACGGCTCGGTGACGCCGCTACGCTTGACCACCGACAGAATGGCCGTCTCCACCGTGGTGAACCGGCGCCCACATTGCGGGCAGGCGCGACGGCGACGGATGGCCGCGCCTTCGTCGGCCTCGCGCGAATCCACCACCCGAGAGTCGGGGTGTCGGCAGTACGGGCAATGCATCCGAGAAATCCTTCGTCGATGCGCGTGCTCGCGTCCGGACCGGGCACCGATCGCGGCGATCGGTCCGGCGAGCCCGTGTACAGAGGTCTATACCCCGGCACCAGGTATTCCTCGTGCGACACGCGGAATACCTGCATAACACTTCGAGGATACCCGTCCGAGTTTCCGATTTGTCGCACTCACCCCGGCTGTCGGACGCTGCTCGGTCATCCGGAGATCTGCCAGTGCGCGGTCAGGTCCGCGAGCAGCTCCGGTAAGCGGGCGGCCAGGCGACCGCGCGCCAGCTTGTTCCAGAACGCCTCGCCGTGGACGGCGCCGGCCGACACGGGATCGGTCTCCATATCGATGTGGCGGGGCACCAGGTCACCGGTGATGTAGTTCCATCGGGTGTCGCGGTCGGCCCAGTTGAAGCCGGGCAACGGGACGCGCAGCGCGAGGCCGCGGCCTCCGACTTCGGCGCTCACTACCGTCGGGGCGAACACGCCTGGCGCGCGAACGCCCGGGACAGCGGGTTTACCCGCGATGGTGCTGACATAGGTGAGCACGCGGCCGATCGGCGCGCGACCCGCCGATGTCTCGTCCCACTGGTCGGCCACGACGTGGTTCTGCTCCCGATCGGTCATCCGGACCAGCGCGTCGATGTAGCCGTCCCGGGCGCCCGAGGCGATCGACCGCCAAGCGGCGTGGATGTCGTCGTCGAGCACACCGGCCGCGTGCATCTCATCGATTCCGCGCATGCCGAGCGCGACGTAGGCCTCGTGCATCGGCACCAGATCCGTGAAAATGTGCTTCTGCATGATCATCAGGCGGGTCTGGTACCAGGCGACGTCCGCCGCGGTCAGCCGAGAACCCTCGGTAGCGAGCAGCCGGATGTCCTCCGGCAGCGCAGCCGCCAGTTCCGGTGGAGTGGCGCGCAGGAGATCGGCGACCGTGTCGCCGATCCGATGGATGCCGGGCAGGTCCAGGACGAAACCCGCGTCGCTCATGTCGAAGAATCCGGAGGCGAACGATCCGCCCGCGATTCCGGCGAGTCCCGCCCAGTAGAACTCCGGGTGCTGGGTGGCCAGCCGCAGGTAGTTGACGTACACCTGATTGAACGTGCGTTCGTTCGCGCGCGGGCCCCGACCGGGATCCCAGGCCGCCAGGTCGATGTCGGCGTTGCGGGTGGCGACCACCAGCCAGTACTGGTGCAGCAGCGTCGCGTATCTGCGCGGCGGCACTCCGTCGGCCCGTGCCTGCCGCAACGCCTCCGCTAGGTCGAATTCGCTCAGCGGGAGAAGCGGATCGAGTCCACCCGGCCCCGCACCGTCGCCATTGACGGACGGGAGATCGAGATACGCCGCGTAGGCGGGCTCCGCCCTGGCGATGGCTGCCGCGCCGAGCCCGAAGACCAGACAAAGGGACAAGGCGGCAACGCGGGTGAAGACGCGAACCGAGCGCCCTGCGGTAAGGAGTGTCATGTGCTGAGAAGTCCCGACATCGTTCGGGCGGCGTCGCCCGGATCACGTTTTCAGCACGGTAGCAACACGTTCTAGTTTTCGATCAACAATTCCGGCCGCCCAGGGTGGCCGATTTCCCTTGTGCTCAGCGCGAATTGCCGCCCATCGGCACGCTCGGGCCATCCACCACGGCCGGCACCGACCGGCCGGACCCACCGCCCCACTCACCCGCGCGGACATGCGACAAAGCGATCAAGCCCACCACCGTCGAAGCGGTGAGCAGGGCGGCGACGGCGAGGGCGGCGAACCCGATCTGCGCCTGCTCGACCCGGCGCATGGGATGTTCGCCACGAGGACGACGCCGCGCGAAAGTGCTTACGCCCCGGTCATAAACGAGCATGCCCGCACCGGGACGCGCGCCGGGTGGACGCCGATCGACCGCGGATCGATGCGCGGGCGTCAGCGTGCGCGGGCGCGCGCCGCCGCACAGCAGCCGCCGAGCACTCTCGTACCCGAGATCATCCTGCGCCGGGGCCGGATCGGCGACGCGGCGCTCGGCTTCGGCCTCCGCCGCAGCGATTGAAGGGGTGACATGGCTGATCGCAGTGCTCATCGGACAAACCTCCGTAGTGGGTGCTCCGTTGCCGGTCGAGCCGTTCGAACACACGTTCCGCGCTCATTCGCTCACATGTTCGAAGAACTGGTGTTCGATTTCTACCACGCCGCGACGACAAAGTCAGCAAGAACACCCGACATGCGTCGAACAGATGTTTGATCCAGCGGCGCTACCGGACTAGATTCGAAGGACCGAAGACACGACAGGCCGAGAAGACACATGCCGGGCGCGGACCGGTCTGGCACAGCAGGAAAGGGCGGTTGCGGTGAGGCAGACGGACGACACGGGTGACGAGACCGAGAGCGGCGCCGACGCGGCGGGTAGCGGGGCGGATCTCACCGTGCGTCAGCGCAAAGTGCTCGAGGTGATCCGCACCTCGGTGAGCGAGCGCGGCTACCCGCCGAGCATCCGGGAGATCGGTGACGCCGTCGGCCTCACGTCCACCTCGTCGGTCGCCCATCAGCTGCGCGCCCTGGAACGCAAGGGCTACCTGCGCCGGGACCCGAATCGCCCGCGTGCCGTGGACGTCAGGGGCCTGGACGAAGTGGTCCGGTCGGTGACCAGCTTGCCGGTCGCCGCGGTCGACGACGGTGAGATCACCGTCGACGTCGACCGTCCCGTCCCCACCTTCGTTCCAGTGCTCGGCCGCATCGCCGCCGGTGGCCCGATCCTGGCCGAGCAGGCCGTGGAGGACGTCTTCCCGCTGCCGCGCGAGCTGGTCGGCGACGGTTCGCTGTTCCTGCTGAAGGTCGTCGGTCAATCCATGATCGACGCGGCGATCTGCGACGGCGACTGGGTGGTCGTGCGGCAGCAGAACGTCGCCGAGAACGGCGACATCGTCGCCGCGATGATCGACGGTGAGGCCACGGTGAAGACCTTCAAGCGCACCGGCAAGGACGTCTGGCTGATGCCGCACAACCCGGTCTTCGAGCCGATCCCCGGCAACGACGCCCAAATTCTGGGCAAGGTCGTCACGGTCATCCGCAAGATCTGACGGCCCGGCGCAACGATCCACCGTCGGCGGGCCGAATGCTCGTCGGCCGGTGGACGTCCGGTACTCACAGCTGATTGCCAGGATGCGCGCAGGAGATTCACCAGGACGCTTGCGAGACTCCTGCGGTGACAGCGATCCCCGCCGAGGCCGCCCTGCCCGATGCGAATCCGATTGCCACCCGTCCCGAGCCGGGGGGATTACCGCCCGCGCGGCTATGGGAGCGCGCAGGGCTGGCGGCATTGCTGCTCGGGACCGCGGCCGCGTACTTGTGGCACATCACGGTCAACGGCATGGGCAACGGCTTCTACGCCGCGGCGGCCTGGTCGGGTGCGCGGGACTGGAAAGCGGTGCTGTTCGGTTCTCTCGACCCGGGCAACTTCATCACGGTGGACAAGCCGCCGGTGTCGCAATGGGTGATGGGTGTTTCGGGGCAGCTGTTCGGATTCGGCAGCGCGAGCATGCTGGTGCCACAGGCGCTGATGGCTGTCGCCGCGGTGGCATTGATGTACGCGATGGTCGCCGGGGCGACGACCAGCCGGGCCGCCGGTCTGCTCGCCGGAGCCGCGCTGGCGGCAACGCCGGTGGTGGCGTTGATGTTCCGGTTCAACAATCCGGATGCCGTGATGGTGCTGCTGATGACCACGGGCGCGTACTGCACGCTTCGGTCGGCGCGGCAGGCGAGCGCGCGCTGGCTGATGCTGGCGGGCGTCGCGCTCGGGTTCGCGTTCCTGGCGAAGATGCTCGAAGGTCTCATGGTGTTGCCCGCCTTGGCGCTCACCTATCTGATCGTCGCGCCGACCTCGGTGCGGAACCGGTTGCTGCACTTGTCGGCCGCCGCGGCGGCACTGGTCGTCTCGTCCGGCTGGTATGTGCTGCTGACGGTGCTGTGGCCCGCCACGGCGCGGCCGTACCTGGCAGGCTCGACGGACAACACGTTCATGGATCTGGTGCTGGGCTACAACGGGTTCGCTCGCTTCCTGGGACAGAACCACCACGGCGGCAACAGATTCGCGCTGCCTCCGGGGTACGAGATGCCTACCTCCGCCGGGCACACCGGCGGCGGGTTCGGCGGTTTCAGCGGACCAGGCCCGGCTCGCCTGTTCACCGGTGAGATCGGTTTCGAGATCTCCTGGCTGCTTCCGGCCGCCCTGCTCGCCTTCGCACTGGTGCTCGTCTCCCGTCGGGGTATGCCACGAACGGACCCGGTTCGTGCGGCCGCGCTGGCGTTCGGGCTGTGGCTGGTCGTCGACGGCGTCGCGTTCACCGTGATGCGCGGCGGTATGCACGCCTACTACACGTTGGCGATCGGTCCGGCCGTGGCCGGGATGTTCGCCATCGGGGTGGCCGAGGTGTGGCGGCGCCGGTCGGAGGCGTTCGGTCGTGTCGGCGCCGCCGCACTGGTGCTGACGTCGGGACTGTGGGCTTTCGTCCTGCTGAATCGCAATCCCGGGTGGCTGCCGCCGCTGCGCTGGACGCTCGTGGCGATCTCGCTGGCGGTGGCGCTGGGACTGGTCGCCGCCGCCTTCCCGGCCGGGGCGCGACGGGTGCGAGCCAGAGCCGTATCGGTGCTCGTCGCCGTGGGCGTGCTCGCCGGGATCGGCGGATCGACGGCATACGCCGCGGCCACTCTGCCGCAGGCGCACACGGGCGGCAGTCCTACTGTGGGCCCGGCACGGCCCACGACGGCGGATCCGTCGAGCGACATGCGCCGCGAGGTGACCGCGTTCCTCGACGGTGAGGTCGAACCCCAACTCGCCACGCTGTTGCGCGACACCTCCACCCCCTGGTCGGCCGCAGTGGACCGGTCCTCGGTCGCCGCGTCGCTGGAACTCGCCACTCACACCTCGGTAGTCGCGATCGGCGGCTTCACTTCCGACGATCCGGTGCCCACCCTCGACGAGTTCCAGACCATGGTGCGCACCCATCAGGTGACGTACTACCTCGCGCAGGAGGTGCGGCTGCCCGATTCGTGGCGGGTGCGCGACCAGCCCGCAGGGGCCGGCCGGAGCGACGCCCCGGACAACGGATGGTGGCGGCCGGCCGGGCACAAAGACATCGCCGAGTGGGTGTCGGCGCACTACAGCGCGGTACACATCGGCAACGTCGCGGTCTACGACCTCACCGCCCCGGCCTGCGACAGTACACAACCCTCGCCGCCCGCGGCCTGCGCGAAATGACTGGGGACTCCCGCCGTCGCGGCCACCCACCGGTGGCTCTCGTCTGGGACGAGAGGTCAGCTGCCGACGCCGAGCGCGGTCAGGAACACCAGCACGACGGTCGTCACGGCGAAAACGCCGTGCGCCGCGACGACGGCAACGGGAAAGTGCTTTTCGGGCGGTTCGGCCGTTCCCGCGGCGGAGCGGCGTTCGACCGTTCCCGCGGCCGATCGCTCTCGATAGGTGGGAATCCAGCGCACCAACATCGTGAATCCGAGTAGGGCGACCGGAATCAGCAGCACGAAGGCGATCCAGGCCCACGCCGTGTTGTCGACGACGAGGTACACGATCCACACGATCAGTCCGGCCACGGCGAGCAGGAAGTGCCCGAACAATACCGGCGCGGGCAGCTGGGTCGAATTCGGCTGACGCGTGCCGCCCTTGGCGATCCAGGTGCCGAGCAGGAAGAAACCGCCGCCCGCGGTGAGCAGCCAGAAGATCAATGCGGCGATGCCCATGGTGTGCCTCCTGACGTTGGGAAGGGATTCAGCGCTTGAAGCCGCTCGCCTGGGTTGCCTCGTCGGCGACACGTACGCCGTACCGGTAGGCGAGCTTGCCCCCGAGATACCCCGACATCGCCAATGCCACCAGGGCCGCCACCGACAGCGCCAGCGGCCCTGCCGGAACCGCGCGTGTGGTGTCGGCGCCCCGCCGCCAGACGAAACCGACCGCGTAGGCGACGGTGACCAGCAGATTGAGGGTCATGTGCAGCAGGCCGGTGCGGAAGGCGGGCGTACCCGTCGGGATGGCGAGCAGGTCGAGGAACCCGATCGACGCGGCGGCCAAGGCGCCGAGCACGCCGATCGCGATCAGCCACGACGACCCCTTGACCAGGAACTCCGGATCGTCCACCACTCGGGACGCGAGGTCGAACACCAGACTGGCGACCCATGCGCCGATCGGGACGGTGACCAGGATCGGATGGAATGGGTGCCCGTACGGGCCGGCCAGCGCGGCGCTCACCGGCCGCTTCGCCTGCTGCGGATCCTCGGTCATGGCGCACCTCCATCGAGGTCGATCGCCTTCGCATGCGCCGACCGGCCACGGGGACGGGAATATCGCATCGGATACGGTAGGCCACAAAGTGGATGTACCACCGTACGGAAATTGCACACCTCGTTCGGAAAAGCCGCACCCATCGCCTCGACGCAGAATTGTCGGACGCTTGCACAACTGCGGTTTTCCGGCTTGTGGGACGGCTACTACATCATCGGAAGCATCGGCATCGGCATGCCCGGGAACATGTTGTTCCACATGTCGCGAATCATCCCCATCATCTGATCCAACACTGTAGTTCACCTCCCTTCGGGTGAGATCCGAAATGCGGATCAGCCCGTCGGGCACGATGGCGGGAGGACGCGCCGACACACCGGATGAATCATCCGGGAACGGTTCGGAGTTTCGCCGGACGACTATCGGTGAAATACACGTGTCGCTCCCCGAGGTCGGGCTCGACAGCTATATACAGGATACGCGCACCTAGGTGAGCCAAACACGCCTCGCGGATCTGCCGAATTCGCGAACCGTCGAGTTCGCCACGATTGACGGGGAATCGAAACTTTCTCATCGGCAACCGCCGCGACATATCGGCGCTGTAAGCAAGCAGCCCGCCTCGGTGTCGGGTGTGGACGACCGGCAACTCACGTGCTCGTCAGCTGATCGCGGAATTCCCTTGTGCGGCGAGTCGTCGGTTGGTGAGCTCCAATTGACGCACCGTGCCCACCTCCAGAGCACTCACCTGGGCGTCGTCCAAGCGCCCGCACAGCCGCCCCCAGTGCACCGCGACCCGCTCCCCTACCGCGACATCCGGCAGCGCCGCGTACCCGTCCACCCGGATCGGCACCGACCGCGCCGTCTCCGCCGACAACGCGAGACGTTCGCCGTCCCAGCTCAGCGCACGGCAGCCCAACACGACCTCGCCGCCGGCGCGGTCGAGCACCGTTCCCCAGCCGATCCGGCAGTTGTCGAGCACGTGCAGGGGCTGTTCGTTGCCGTGTCCGAGCAGCCGCGACCAGGGGTACACACCGAAGACGTGGAAGCAGTGGTTGGCGGCCGCCTCCTCGGCCAGCCGTGGCGTCAGGTACGTCCAGTACCCGCCCGCGACCGGGCCGAGCAGATCCAGCAGTTCGGCGGTGAACTCGCGGGCATCCAGTTCCGCGCCGACGCCGCCGCCCAGCCAGTACGCCTCGACGAGCCTGCGGTCCAGCGGGTCCGCTATACCGGTCATGCGCGCCATCACGCGCAGGTACGGCCACGCTCCGGTGAACCGGCGCGCCACCGCCCGCACCTGCTCGTCCGAGCCGTCGCGCAGGGCGGCCGCGTCGGGCGGCCCGCAGTAGCCCAGCCGATTGGGCGCGTAGGCGTACCGGGCGAACATCTCCGCTCCGCTGCCCGCCATCAGCACGGCCCTCCGCCCGCCCGGCCCGGGGACCACCGCTGCTCGATCCGGCCGAATCGCCACACTCCGACGGCGACCGCCCAGGTGAGCAGGAACAGTCCGGCGATCACGAAGCCCATGGCGCCCAGATCCAGCCCGCCGACCCACGCCAGCGGTCCGTCGGCGATGCCGAATTCGTCGGCCAGCAAGGAGATCATCTCCTGCGCGCCGATCAGCAGCGCCACGGCCACCGACAGACCGGTGACGACGATGTTGTAGTAGACGGTGCGCAGCGGTCCGGCGAACGCCCATCCGTATGCGTAGTTCATGAACGCGCCGTCCAGCGCGTCGAACAGCGTCATGCCCGCCGAGAAGAGCACGGGCAGCACGAGGATCGCGTACCACGGCAGGTCGGTCGCCGCCGCGCCGCCCGCGATCACCAGCAAGCTCACCTCGGTGACGGTGTCGAAGCCGAGGCCGAACAGCAGCCCGACGAGGTACATCTGCCACGGCGCGCGCACCGCCCGGGTCAGCGGCCCGGTCACCCGCTGCAACGCGCCGCGGTCGTGCAGCCGCTGCCGCAAGGCGGCCTCGTCGTAGCTCCCACGGCGCATCGAACGGAACACCCGCCAGATGCCGATCAGCGAGACCAGGTTCAACGCCCCGATGGCGAGCAGGAAAGTGCCGGAGATGCCGGTGCCGAAGAGGCCGGTCCAGCGTTGCAACCCGGAGTTCTCGTCGCGCAGGTTGCCCGCCAGCGCCTTGACGCCGAATGCCAGCAGCGCGACGAGGACGAACACGATGGTGGAGTGCCCGAGGGAGAACCAGAATCCGACCGACAGCGGCTTGCGCCCGTCCGCGACCAGTTTGCGGGTGGTGTTGTCGATCGCGGCGATGTGATCGGCGTCGAACGCGTGCCGCATGCCGAGCGTGTAGGCGGTGACGCCGAGGCCGACGCCGAACACCGCACCGTCCACCACGTATCCACCGGGGACAACGAGCAGCAGCAGCGCCGACCACCCGAGAACGTGCAGGACGACCACGACCGACGCCATCCCCGCGACGCCGCGCCGCTGCCGTCCGTCCAGCGGGGCACGCGACGCCGCAGGCGTCTCGGCGATCCGAACGATGATCCACACCTCGCCTTCTGGCTCAGGGCCGATACCGGTCCCCTGTCAGCAGATCCGCGGCAGCTGCTCGCCCGCGGGCAGATCCACCACCCGCGTACCCCCGAGTGCCGTGCGGGCGACCACCATGCCGGGATGCTCGGCGACGCATCGGCCGATCACGGCGGCCTGCGCGCCCAGTGGGTGCTCCCGCATCGCCGCCAGCACGCGTTCGGCGTCCTCGGGCGCGACGAACGCCAGCAGCTTGCCCTCGTTGGCCACGTACATCGGGTCCAGGCCGAGCAGCCCGCACGCGTCGCGCACGCCGTCCGGCACGGGAAGCTGCCGCTCGTCCAGGGCCACGCCGACTTTCGCGGCACGGGCGATCTCGTTGAGCGAGGCCGCGACGCCGCCGCGGGTGGGGTCGCGCAGCACGTGCACGTCGGCGCCGGTGGCCAGCATCGCCGCGACCAGACCGTGCAGCGGCGCGGTGTCGCTGAGCACGGTGGTACCGAACTCCAGACCCTCGCGGCAACTGAGCACCGCGACACCGTGCACCCCGATCTCGCCGCTGACCAGCACGACGTCGCCCGGGGTCGCGCGTTGCGGCCGGATGTCCACCTCGGCGGGCACCACGCCGATGCCCGCGGTGTTGATGTAGATCCCGTCACCGTGCCCGGCGTCGACCACCTTGGTGTCCCCGGTGACCAGCTGGACTTCGGCTGCCAGCGCGGCGGTCCCGACCGCCTGCGCGATGCGTGCGATGTCGGCCAGCGCGGTGCCCTCCTCCAGGATGAACGCGGTGGACAGCACCATCGGACGCGCACCGGACATGGCCAGATCGTTCACCGTGCCGTTGACCGCGAGCTCACCGATGGTGCCGCCCGGGAAGACGAGCGGCTTCACCACGAACGAATCGGTGGAGAAGGCCAGCCGCGCGCCGTCGAGCGTGACGACCGCGGAATCGGTCAGGTCCGCGTTCGCGGCGGAGCCGAACGCGGGCAGGAACAGATGCTCGATCAGCTCGCCGGACATCGCGCCGCCGCCGCCGTGGCCCATGACGATGTTCGGCGAATCCCGCAGCGGCATCGGGCAGACCCAGCCCTCATCGATCGTCACGGGCGCGGCGCCTTTTTCACGCATGGGCCACCTCCGCGGGCAGATCCAAGCGCCGGTACAGGTAGTAGGCGGCGCACGCGCCTTCGGAGGACACCATGGTGGCGCCCAGAGGATTCCGCGGCGTGCACTGCTTGCCGAAAGCGGCGCACTCGTTCGGCTTGATCAGCCCTTGCAGCACCTCGCCGGAGCGGCAGATGGTCGATTCTTCGGTGTGCAGGTCGCCCACGGCGAAGCGGTGCTCGGCGTCGAACTCGCGATAGCGCTCCGACAGCCGCCAGCCGCTGCGCGGGATGACGCCGATGCCGCGCCAGCCCCGGTCGGTGACCTCGAAGACGTCCTGCAGCATGGCTTTCGCCGCGGGATTGCCCGCAGCGGACACCGCGCGCGGGTAGGCGTTCTCCAGTTCGTGCCTGCCGGACTCCAGTTGCAGCACGGTGCGGCGGATACCCTCCAGGATGTCCAGCGGTTCGAATCCGGTGACCACCATCGGCACTCGGTACTGCTCGGCCAGCGGCGGGTACTCGTCGGTGCCCATCACGGTGCAGACGTGCCCGGCGGCGAGGAACCCCTGCACCCGACAGGTCGGCGACTCCATGATGGCGGCGATGGCGGGCGGGACCAGCACGTGCGACACCAGCAGCGAGAAGTTCCTGATCCCCAGCCGCTTCGCCTGGTAGACCGTCATGGCGTTGGCCGGAGCCGTGGTCTCGAATCCGATGCCGAAGAACACCACCTCGCGGTCGGGATTCTCCTTGGCCAGGTTCAGCGCGTCCAGCGGCGAGTACACCACACGGACGTCACCGCCCTCGCTCTTCACCCGGAACAGGTCCTTGGAACTGCCCGGCACGCGCAGCATGTCACCGAACGAACAGAAGATCACGCCCGGTCGCGCGGCGATCTCCAGCGCCTTGTCGATCACCTCCAACGGGGTGACGCAGACCGGGCAGCCGGGGCCGTGGATCATCTCGATCTGGTCGGGCAGCAGTTGGTCTATGCCGTGACGGATGATCGAATGTGTCTGTCCGCCACAAACTTCCATGATCGCCCAGCGGCGGCTGGTCGCGGCGCGGATCCCATCGAGCAGGTGCCGGGCCAGCTCGGGGTTGCTGAACTCGTCGAGATATTTCATGACTTCGCCTCCGGTTCCTCGCGGGACGGCTCGGCGGCGGGATTGTCCAGGCCCGCCTGCTTCGCGGCGATGGCGAAACCGTCGCCGAATTCCTCGTTCAGTACGCCGAGGTGCTCGAACTCGGCCAGGGTCCGCAGCGCGGACTCCTCGTCCAGACGCTGGATCGCGAAACCGACGTGGACCACGACGTAATCGCCGACCGCCGCGTCCGGGATGTATTGCAGGCACACGTCCTTGTGCACGCCGCCGAAGTCGACGACCGACATCAGCGTGCCGTCCCGCTCGTGCAGGCTGAGCACTTTGCCTGGTACCGCAAGACACATCGTTGCTCTCCTTCGCTCATCCCTCGCTGCACGCGAGGAGTTGCCCGAACGCGAGGCCGCCGTCGTTGGGCGGCAGTCTGTGGTGGGTGATCACGGTGAACCCGTTGTCGCGCAGCAGCGCACACGATCGCGCGAGCAGCAGGGCGTTCTGGAACACGCCGCCGGACAGGGCGACGACCGTCCCCGGGGCGGCGTAACGCGCCGCGAGGTCGAGCACCAACCGAGCGACGGCGGCGTGGAAGCGCGCGCCCACCACCCGCGGGGGCGCGCCCGCGCGAACGTCGGCGACCACGTCCGCGATCACCGGCGCGGCATCGATCCCGGCGGGATCGCCGTCCGCGAGCGGGAATCGGTAGGCGGCGTCGCCTTCCGCCCCCGCGCGCGAGAGTCCTTCCAATTCGATCGCCGCTTGGGCTTCGTAGTCGACGACGTGCCGCACGCCGCACAGCGAGGACACCGCGTCGAACAACCGGCCCATGCTGGACGTGGGCGCGCAGCCCAGTCCGGTCCGGAACTGGTGGGCCAGCACCGAACGCTCGGCGGGCGGACACGCCGCGACCGCGGGGATGTCCTCGGACCAGTCGATCCCGGCCGCGCGCAGATGAGCCAGCGCCATGCGGTAGGGCCTGCGCACGGCGAGATCGCCGCCCGCGAGCGGCACGTACTTCAGGTGCGCCAGACGCCGGTAGCCCTTGTAGCCCGCCAGCAGCACCTCACCGCCCCACACCGCCGCGTCCGGTCCGTACCCGGTGCCGTCGAAGGCGATGCCGACCACCTGCTCGGTCGCGCCGAGCCCGTGCTCGCCCATGACGGCGGCGATGTGCGCGTGATGGTGCTGGACGGTGTAGACGGCTCGCTCGCCCGCGTGCCTGCGCGCCCAGGCGGTGGAGCGGTAGCCGGGGTGCGCGTCGGCGACCAGCTGCGCGGGACGGACGCCGGTGAGTTCTCCGAGGTGGCGCTGCGCGGCGTCGAAGGAGCGCAGCGTCGCCAGGTCGTCCATGTCGCCGATGTGCTGGCTCAACCAGGCGTAGCGGCCGTCGGCCATCGCGCAGGTGTTCTTGAGGTCCGCGCCGACGGCCAGCGTCGGCGGCAGCGGCACCGGCAGCAACAGCGGCAGCGGCGCGTAGCCGCGCGAGCGCCGGACCGGCAGTTCGCGGCCGTCGAGCGAGCGCACCACCGAGTCGTCGCAGGGCACCAGGATGCGCCGGTTGTGCGACAGCCAGCCGTCGGCGAGCCCGGCCAGGCGGGTGCGTGCGTCGTCGTCCTGGTAGCAGATCGGCTCGCCGCCGAGATTGCCCGAGGTCATCACGAGCACCTGCGGGCCGGGCGGATCGCCGGGCAGACCGAACAGCAGCAGGTGCAGCGGGGTGTAGGCGAGCATCACGCCCAGGTCTGGATTGCCGGGCGCCACCGATGGCGAGACCGCCGGGCCGTCATTCGAAGGGGGCTCCTCGGGCGAGGATCTGCGAGCGAGCAACACGATGGGGCGAGCCGGGCTGGTCAGCAGCGTCTCGGCGGCGTCGTCGACGGCGACGATGGCTCGTGCCGTGGCCAGATCCGGGACCATGACGGCGAAAGGTTTGTCACCACGGCGTTTGCGACGCCGCAGTTCCGCGACGGCGGCCTCGTTCGTGGCGTCACAGGCGAGGTGGTATCCGCCGATGCCTTTGACCGCCAGGATTCCGCCCGCGCGCAGCAGTTGCCGCGCGGCCGCCAGCGGCGTACCGGCTCCCGGTCCCGTATAGGCGAGCGTGGGGCCGCAGTCGGGGCAGGCGATCGGCTGCGCGTGGAAGCGCCGATCGGCGGGATCGGCGTATTCCCGTGCGCACCGCTCGCACATGGCGAAGTCGGCCATCGATGTGCGCTCGCGGTCGTAGGGCAGGCTCGCGATGATGGTGAAACGCGGACCGCAGTTGGTGCAATTGACGAACGGATGGCGATAACGGCGATCGCGCGGATCGCGCAACTCGCGTTCGCAATCGGCGCAGATCGCGACATCGGGTGAGGCGAGCGTGCGACCGCCGCCCTCGCGCGTGGTGCCCGCGATGTGGAATCCGGTGCCGCCGCGCGCCGGGATGTCGGCCTGCTCGACCGACTCGATCACCGCCAGCGGCGGCGGTCGCAGGCGCAGCCGCCGGGCGAACTCGTCCAGATCTCTGGCCGCTCCCTCGATCTCGACGATCACGCCGTTGCTGTTGTTGCTCACGCTGCCGGACAGAGCCAGTTCGGCGGCGGTGGTGTAGACGAACGGCCGGAATCCGACGCCTTGGACCACACCGCGCACCAGCAGACGCCGCCGCAGCCGCACAGTGTTCATGACTGGTCCCCGCGTTGCAGCAGACGCAGCCCTTGCAGCGCCGCCTCGGCTCCCGCCGCGTCGGTCTTCTCCACCGCGAAGCCCATGTGGATGATCACCCAGTCACCCGGCCGGGCCGGATCGTCGTCGAGCAGCCCGATGTTCACCTTCCGCTGCTCGCCGGAGACGTCGACCAAGGCGATCTGATCGTGGTAGCCGTCAGGGATCGCCAGCACCTGTCCCGGGATGCCCAGACACATCGGTCAGTCCTCCTGTCGCGCTGTGGCCCGCGGAAGCGGGGAGCCATCGGATGTCCCGGCGGGTAGGAACGCGGCGAGCACCTCGCCGACGGCGGCGACCGCCTCCGGCACCGCCGCCGCGACCGGCGCGGACAGGCCGATGCCCTCCTCCACGCAGGCGACCTGGCAGCCGATCACCACCGTGGGCGGCAACACGCCGCCCAGCGCGCGTACCCCGGCGAAGACGGCGTGCGGGCTCATCGCGTGGGCGTCGAGCTGGGCGCCGGTGTCCTCCGGCTCGGCGCCGAACACCTCGACCCGGCCGGGCGCGCCGCGGTCGGGCAGCGCGTCGATCAGCAGCAGCGCCGCCCAGGGGTCGAGCAGGTCGTAGGCGAGGTGCATGCCGCGGATGCCGTAGTCCACCGCGCGCACACCGGGGTCGGGGTGGTGCGGCAGTCTGCGCACCACCTCGGGTCCGAATCCGTCGTCGCCGAGGAAGATGTTGCCGATCCCGGCGATCAGCACCGCGGCCGTCGAGTCACCCCTCTTTCTCGGTGGGTGTCGTCGCGCCGCCCACTCGCGCGTCGTCGACCTTTCCGGTCGCCGTCTCCGCGGGGGCGTTGGCGGTGTCCTTGCGCTCGTCGTACGGAGGTGCCGCCGCTTCGGTGCCGGTCGGGGCTTCCGAGGTGAACTCGGTGCCCTTCTTGGCGTCTTCCGGATGCGCGGAGGTCATCTCCTCGTGACCGATGTGGCCCGGTTCCCGGTCCGCCGGGCCTCCGGCCGCGACGCCCGTGCCCGCGTCGCGCGAACCCGGCGCGCCACGTGCCGATTGCGGCTCTTCGCGATGCTCACCCATGATGCTCCTTTCCGGTGCCCCGCTACATGTGCCGGATCTTCAGATATCGCCGCAGATCCGGGAGCGACCGCACGCCGAGATACACTCCCGCCGCCACCAGCACGGCGACGACGGTCGTCGAGACCACTCCCACGGTTTCCATAGCGGACTTCCTTTCATTCCTCGGTGCCGTCGAGCGGCTCCAGTTCGTCGGGCGCGAAATACAGGTAGCGCCCGTACCATTCGTGCAGCTCGGCCGCCGGATCGGCGTCCAGCACCACCCCGACGTGCGCCTGTCCGTCCACGTCCTCGTGAACCGAGACGACCCGGGCGCACTGCCCGTCGAAGAACAGATCCTGGGCGTCGGCCCGGCGCGCCGGATGCAGCCGGACGCGGCTGCCCTTGCGCACCAGCGCCCCCGCGACCGGCACAGCGTCCAAGTCCGGGCGAACGGCGCTGTCGGCCAGCGGGTCCCACCAATCGACGCCCTCGGGAATCTCCGGGATCAACCCGGGCCCCTCGGCGTGCGGGTCGCGCAGTACCCCGTGCAACTGCCGCATCGCGTCGGGCGACATGGCCTCGCAGCGGTCGATGATCTCCGCCGCGCGCGGGTCGGTGGCTCGGGCGCTCGCCTTCTCCGCATCGGTCATGGTGAGTATGCGCAGCGTGAGGATCTCGTCGATCTCGGTGGAGTCGAACAGCGCTCCTTCGCTCTGCTCCGCGATCTCCGGGTGGTCGTAGAGGATGATCGGCGAGATGAGCAGCACGCTGTAGTCGCCGGGCGGCCCCGCGAGCACCGGGAAACACCGGTACCGATCGCAGCGGGCGGCCACGGCGGTGGCGTCGGGCGGCGGTTCCAGCAGGGAGACGAACTGTCCGCCGGTGATCTCCGCGATGATGTGCGCGCCGATCAGCGAGCGGGCGATGGCGTCGCGCTTGTCGGTCGCGGGTGCGCCCACGTTGCGCAGGACGACCGTGAGCCGTAGGAAGCCGTCGTCCCGGTCGGCGGCGAGTTCCAGCTCACCCGTCAGCGGCAGCCGGGTCCGCACGAACGTGCCCGGCGCGGAGACGGCCGCGGTGGCGATCTGCTCGGCGTCGGAGCCGCCCGGGATGTCCAGCGGCAGGATCGCGCGGGCGGGCGGGACCGGGCCGACGGTGATCTCCTGCTCGACCGCCTCGTCCCAGGACAGCCACGACCGCGCGCCGTCGGTCACCTCGGCGACAGGCGTACCGTCCCCGTCCACCACTTGGCGGCGCTGGAGCTGGAGGAACCGCACGGTGAGGGTGAGTTCGGGATTCTCGCCCGGGTCGATCAGGCACTGCGCCGACAGCGTCGACTCCTCGCCGAGTCCCGCCGCGGCGGCCCCGTGCGGCCCCAGCACGCCGAACTGCCAGCGCGACTGGTTCTTGCGCGCGTCGGCCCGGTAGGGGTACAGCAGGTAGCCCTCGTAGAGCACCGCGTCGGCCACGGCGCGGGCGCGGGCACGAGCTTCGGCGGTCGTCACGGCGTCTCCTCGGTGCTGGTCAGCAGGTGGGTCACCGCGTCGTCGAAGCCGTGCAGGCCGTGGCTGGATTTGTAGGTGGCCAGCGCCCGGAGCGTGTCGTTGTGCAGCCGCACCCACCCGGTATTCGGGAAGTACGCGTCCATCAGGCCCTGCCACACCGACACGGGCATCTCGAACTTGTCCTCGCGGTCCCATGGAATCTGCTGGATGGCGAATCCGGTCGTGCCTCGGATGAAGACCGTCCCGCTGAACAGGAACAGCAGCGGAACCACACCCTCGCGCAACGCGTGCAGGTACTTCGATCCGGTCACCTCGAAGTCGTAGGTGCACGGCATCGGCAGGTCCACTTGGGCGCCGCCGGTGAAACTCGGAACCATGGTGGCGCAGTGCATCCAGAGAAACGAGCGCTGGGTCTCGTGCCACCGTTCGCGCGGGCCGAACAGATCGACCAGCCCTGCGGCCTCCTCGTCGGAGTAGCCGCGGCGGAACGGCTCGATGCGCACCTGCGCGCGCAGGGCGATGGCGTGCACGGGCTCCTCCGCGAGCGCGGCGATGCCGACGCGCGCGGAGAGGATCGGCGCGACGGCGTACGGCTCGGGTTTGATCTCGAGCACGGCGAACGTCGTCGAGTACACCGGGCTCATGCCGCACCGCCGGTTTTCGCGCGCGCCGACGCCTCGGCGAAGAACTCCTCCAGGTATCGGTGCACGTCCTGGCCGCCGTCGAATCCGTGCCACAGCAGCCGCATCCGGCCGACGAACTCGTAGCAGGCGTCGATCGGTAGCAGCAGGCAAGCCGCCCGCTCGGTGCGGCGGTCGGGCACCCGGATGAGCAGCGCTTCCACGTCCGGGGCGAGCACGTCCAGCTCGGGATGCCGGTGAATGATCGAATTCCATTGCTCCAGAGGTAATTCCGACTCCGTAGCGCCGGCGGGCCCTGGATAGAACGCCACCGTCCGGTCCAGTGCGGAATTGCGGAAGAAGAACGCCAGATTCACGGGGATGTCCAGTGCGTCCCATTCGGCCCGGCTGATCGTGAAATCCGGGAACGTGAGATACCGGTCCGGCACCGCGCGATACCGCAGCTCCGCGTTCTGGTCGACGAACAGCAAGTAGCAGCCGCGGCATACGCACATCAGCTGCCTGCCTTCGACGTTCACCACGTGCTGGTGCCGGTCGGCGATCGGCTCCGCGCACATCTCGCACCGCTCGCCGGGCCGGGGGGCGGGCCCGCGATCGGCGGCGATCCGCTGAAGCGCGCGAAACGGTGTGCTCACCCGTGGACCTCCACCGGCACCGCCACCGACAGTTCGCCGGAGCGCACGAGCACGGGGAGCGGTTCGAGGTGACCGTCACCGTCGACCCGGGCGCCCGCGTGCACCACGTCGTAGTGCGCCCGGCAGGTCGGGCACCGCAGCACCGCGTCACCGGCCGGGAACCCCACGCGCCGCTCGAGCGCCGCACCCGCGAGCGATCGGTCGCATCCGGGGCAGTGGTCGCGATAGGCGTACAGCTCCGTTCCCACCCGGCAGGCGAGCACCGTCAGCCCGGCGACGTCGAAGCCGCCCACCTCGCCCGCGTCGAGATCGGCCAGTTCGGGGACCGCGACCCAGTTGCCGGACCGCGCGCCGTCCGCGCGCACGCGCGAGAACAGCGAGTCGGCGGAGATCACCCCCGCCGACTCGGTCTGCGCGGCGACCACTTCGATGGACTCGATCTCCGGCGCGGCCGCCCGCACCGCGTCCTCGACGGCCAGTTCGAGCGTCACCGACGAGGACGGACAGCTCTTGCAACTACCCGCCAGTTCCAAGCGCACCACGCCGTCGACGATGTCGACCAGGTGGACGTCGCCGCCGTGGGAACCGAGATACGGACGCACGCTGTCCAGCGCGTTCCCTACGCGGGTGGTCACATCGTGCGGATGCAACCCGTGCACGAGCAGCAGGCTCGCGACCAGATCGTCGCGGGTCAACCGCTCGACCGCCGCGTCGTCGAGCAGCTCGACCACGCGGGTCAGCGCCGCGCCGTAGAGTTCGACCAGTTCGCGCACGAGTTGCTCCGCGCGTTCGCGGGCGAGCGCACCGCCCGCCGAACTCGCTTCCAGCAAGGTCTCGATGCGATCACCGGCTTCGCGCCACCGGGAGTCGTCGAGCGTCGCGTCGTCCCGGTCGTCCGGGCGATCCTCCACCGTCACCTCCGGGTCGTTTCGCCCGACGCGGACTCACTCGGGAGTGAGCGTCTGCGTCGGTGAATGCAGCTTCTCCAGCGTCTTGCCCTTGCCTAGATACATGTGCACGCCACACGGCAGGCACGGATCGAAGCTGCGCACGGTGCGCATGACGTCGATGCCCTTGAAGTGCTCGCGGTCGTTCTCCTCGAAGATCGGCTGGCCCTGCACCGCGTCCTCGTAGGGACCCGGCGTGCCGAAGCTGTCGCGCGGGCTGGCGTTCCACGGCGTCGGCGGGTACGGGTGGTAGTTCGCGATCTTGCCGTCCCGGATCACCATGTGATGCGACAGCACGCCGCGCACCGCCTCGGTGAAGCCGCAGCCGATGCTTTCTTCCGGCACCTCGAACTTCTCCCAGGTCTTGGTGTGGCCGGCCCGGATCTCCGCCATCGCCTTCTCCGCGAAGTGCAGCGCGCAGGCCGCCGCGTACGCCTGGAAATAGGTGCGCGCGCGGTTGCGCTCGAGGGTGTTGCTGCCGTGCACCGGCACCTTCCACTCCAGCGTGACCGGCCCCTTGAGCGCGGTCTTGGGCAGATTGATCTGCACGCTGTGCCCGGTGGCCTTCACGTAGCCGATGTCGATGAGGTTGGCCAGCGCCGTCGACCACAGCCGGGCCAGCGGGCCGCCGCCGGTGTCCAGGGGGAGGTGATCGGTGCCGTCGAACCACCGCGGCGACATGACCCAGCTGTACTTCTCGTCCAGGTCGCGTTTCTGCGGCCGGGGGTTGGTGTGCTGGTTCCAGGGATGGCGGCGGTCCACCGGGTTGCCCAGCGGATCGGTCTTGACGAACATCTCCTGATCGGTCCAGTCCTCGTAGTACGAACTGCCCAGCAGGATCCGCAGTCCCAAGTTGATGTCGACCAGGGAGGTGGTCAGCAGTTTGCCGTCGACCACGACGCCGGGGGTCACGTACATCTTGCGGCCCCAGTCCGCCATGTCCTTGTACTCGAAATTGCAGAACTCCGGGTCCTGGAACGAGCCCCAGCAACCCAACAGCGTGCGCCGCAGGCCGACCTTCTCGTAGCCCGGCAGCGCCTCGTAGAAGAAGTCGAACAGATCGTCGTGCATCGGCACGACCTTCTTCATGAACTCCACGTAGCGCATCAGCCGGGACATGTAGTCGGTCATCAACTGGATCGTCGCGACCGTGCCGGGTCCACCGGGATACAGCGTGGACGGATGGACGTGCCTGCCTTCCATCAGGCAGAACATCTCGCGCGTGATCCGGCTGACCTGCAACGCCTCCCGGTAGAACTCACCGGTGAACGGGTTGAGCGCGCGCATGATGTCGGCGATGGTGCGATACCCGTGGTCGCCCGCGTGCGGCGCCTCGGTGTTCTCGGCCCTGGCCAGCACGCCCGGGTTGGTCTCGGAGACCATCTTCTCGCAGTAGTCGACGCCGACCAGGTTCTCCTGGAAGATGTTGTGGTCGAACATGTACTCGGCGGCCTCGCCCAGGTTGACGATCCATTCGCCGAGGTGCGGCGGGCGCACGCCGTAGGCCATGTTCTGGCAGTAGCACGAACAGGTGGCGTGGTTGTCGCCGCAGATGCCGCAGATGCGGCTGGTGATGAAGTGCGCGTCGCGCGGGTCCTTGCCCTTCATGAAGATCGAGTAGCCGCGGAAGATGGACGAGGTGCTGTGACACTCGACCACTTCCCGATTCTCGAAGTCGATTTTGGTGTAGATGCCGAGGCTGCCGACGATGCGAGTGATCGGGTCCCACGCCATCTCGACGAGGCGGTCCGGCTCGATCGTTTTGTGCGACGGCTCCGGAATGATCTGGGTCATCAGAGAACCTCCTACCAGGTGCGGGTCGCGCCGGTTTCCAGCTTCCGGCCGCGGTGCCGCCAGTGCGGCTCCTTGTCGACCGTGCGTCCGGTGATGTGACGGAGGCTGCGGATCACCGATCCGTAGAGCCCCGATGCGCTGGACGAGAGCTTTCCGCCCGGTGGTTCGTCCATGAACGGCATGAACTTGTCCGGGAATCCCGGCATGGTGCAGCCGATGCAGATGCCGCCGACGTTCGGGCAGCCGCCCAAGCCGTTCATCCAGCCACGCTTGGGCACGTTGCACTTGACCACGGGCCCCCAGCAGCCGAGCTTCACAATGCATTTCGGCGAGCCGTACTCGGTGGCGAACTCACCCTGCTCGTAGTAACCCGCACGGTCGCAACCCTCGTGCACCGTCGCCCCGAACAGCCACTTGGGCCGCAACGCGTCGTCGAGCGGAATCATGGGCGCCTGGCCGGTCGCCATGTAGAGCAGATAGGTCAGCGTCTCCGACAAGTTGTCCGGCTGGATCGGGCAGCCCGGCACACAGACGATCGGAATACCCGCTTTGCTCTTCCAGTCCCAGCCGAGATAGTCCGGCACGCCCATCGCGCCGGTGGGGTTGCCCGCCATGGCGTGGATGCCACCGTAGGTCGCGCAGGTGCCCGCCGCCACGATGGCCGTGGCCTTCGGCGCGAGACGGTCGAGCCATTCACTGGTCGTCATGGGCTGGCCGGTGGCGGGATTGTTGCCGAACCCGCACCAGTAGCCCTCCTCTTTGATCTGCTCGTTCGGAATCGAGCCCTCGACCACCAGCACGAACGGTTCGAGTTCCCCGCGGTCGGCTTTGAAGAACCACTCCAGGAAGTCGTCCGCACCGCCGTTGGGGCCGCACTCGTAGTCGATCAGCGGCCAATGCACGGCGATCTTCGGCAGACCGGGAAGCGCGCCGAGTGCTATCTCTTCGACGCTCGGCTGCGTGGCCGCCGTCAGGGCGACCGAATCACCGTCACAACTGAGTCCCGCGTTGATCCACAGAACGTGGATCAGCGTCTCTTCGGCTCGTACTGCTTCCTGAGTGGGCATTTCTCGCCACCTTCCGCAGCGGACCACGGGGGCCGAATCTCGCCTTTCTCGAAGAAGGGGTCACCCGCAGATGTGATCCTGATCACTTCACTTTAAGCGCGCCCGGCGGCTTCCTCAAGAGCCGCCGGACCGGCCGCGCGACGCTGCTCGGCCAGCCAGTCGTACCAGGTAGACAGGCCTGTTCCGCTGCTCACGGACAGCGGCAGGACCTCGACGCCGGGGTGTATCGAATGGATATATTCCCGGCATCGGTCCAAATCGAAATCGACATACGGCAGCAGGTCGGTCTTGTTCACCAGAACCAGCCCCGCCGCCTGGAACATGTGCGGATACTTCAGCGGTTTGTCGGTCCCCTCGGTCACCGAGATGACGACCACCTTCTCCCGCTCCCCCAGATCGAACAGCGCCGGGCAGACCAGGTTGCCGACGTTCTCGACGAACAGCAGCGTGCCCGGCGCCGGGTCGAGCGTCTCCAGCGCGCGATACATCATCTCCGCGTCGAGGTGGCATCCCGCGCCGGTGTTGACCTGCACCACACGGCACCCCGTCGCCTTGATCCGGTCGGCATCGAGCAATGTCGCCTGATCCCCTTCGATCACCGCGATCGGGGCCTGGCCGGACTCACGGATGGTGCGCTCCAGCAGCGTGGTCTTACCCGCGCCCGGCGAACTCGTCATATTGAGCGCGAGGATGCCGCGCTCGGCCAGCCAGTCCCGGTTGCGCTGCGCGAGTTCGTCGTTCTTGGCGAGGACCTTCAGCTCCAAGGTGACCGTCTCGGTGGCGGGCACGTGGACGTGGTCGGCGCCGGGGCCGTGCTCGTGTGGATGGTGGTCCTCGTGCGTGTGCTCATGGTCCGCATGGGCGTGATCGTGCCCGTCGGCGTGCTGGTGATCGTGCGGGACGCGAATCAGCGCGGCGGCGTCGTCGCCGCACCCGCAGGTTGCGCACATGCCTCACTCACCTCCATGGATCGGATACGCAGCTCGCGCCCGGAGCGGATCTCGACATCGGCGCTGCCGCAGGGACACAGCAGGATCGGGTCCGGCAGCCGGAACTCGGCGCCACAGGTACGGCATGCCGCCACCCCCGGGATCTCCACCAGGACCAGGTCCGCGCCCTCGGCGACCGTCGCCTCGGCCGCGACTTCGAAACAGAACCGCATGGCATCGGGCACCACAGCGCACAGCGCGCCGACCTCGACGGTGACGGAATGGACCCGCCGGCCCGCCGCGTGCTCACAGACGGCGTCGATGACGCCGCGCGTGATGGCCATCTCGTGCATCCGGACCTCGATTCCTCGAGTGGACAACTTGAGGCTACTCCCGGGCAAACCTCCCGCGGGGCAAATCTTCGATGCTCGGCGAACGCGTCTCCGGGGCGTCACGCGTTACGTCGGCCACGGACCACGGATACCGGCGAAGCCACGGCCGGAATCCCCCTCCGGATCCCTGCCGCCCGGCAGCAAACACCTCGTGCTTACCCCCGCACCGACCCGTCACACCTGCGTCCGCCGACGCGGTCAGTCGGGGTCGACCACGGCGCGGACCTGGCCGCTGTCGGCATCTATCGTCACGTCGTGCTCCACGCCCGCGGGAGTGGTGAGCTCCACCTCCCACACCGCGACCCCCTGGTCCGTGTCGAGCTGAATGGACGTGACCTGTCCGCCCGGCACGGCCGCCAGGGCCTTGTCGATGGCCTGCTGCCTGCTGATACCGGTATCGGCCGCCAGCGACCGGTCCGCCGCGACCGAGCGGAACGCGACGGTGTGATCGTCCGGACCGCCGGTGGCCACCGCGGACAGGACCGCGCTCAGACCGACGACGGCGGCCGCGACGGCCGTGCCGACGAGCAGCCAGCGAAGGCCGGCGTAAGCACGGCGGAATACGGTTGTCATGGGAAACCTCCTGCGCGAGTGATGATCTCGAATGCGTTCACTGTGGCGAACCGAGCTGAAGGCGAGCTGAAGTCACCTGAAGACGGTTTCAGGATCCGTCTGCCACTCTTGGGGGATGCGTCTGCTGATCGTCGAAGACGAGAAACGTCTGGCTCGCACGCTGGCAAAAGGGTTGTCTGCCGAGGGATTCGCCGTGGATGTGGTGCACGACGGCGCCGAGGGCCTGCATCTGGCGACGACAACCGACTACGACTTGATCATCCTCGACATCATGCTGCCCGGCATGAACGGCTACCGCGTCTGCGCCGCGCTGCGCGCCGGTGGCCACGAGACGCCCGTGCTCATGCTCACCGCGAAAGACGGCGAATACGACGAGGCCGAGGGCCTGGACACCGGCGCGGACGACTACCTCAGCAAGCCGTTCTCCTACCTGGTGCTGCTGGCCCGCATCCGTGCGCTGTTGCGCCGCCGGACCCGCGGCGGCGCCCGTGTGCTGCGCGTCGGTGATCTGACCGTGGACCCGGGCACCCGGACCTGCCGTCGCGGCACGCAGGACGTGACGCTGACCGCCAAGGAGTTCGCCGTGCTCGAGCACCTGGCCGTCCGCGCCGGGGAGGTGGTTTCGAAAGCCGATATCCTGGACCATGTCTGGGATTTCGCCTATGACGGCGACCCGAACATCGTCGAGGTCTACATCAGCACGTTGCGCCGCAAGATCGACGCGCCGTTCGGGCGCCGATCGATCACCACCGTTCGCGGCGCGGGCTACCGGCTGACGGCCGATCGTGCCTGAGCGAGCCGCGCGGGTCTGGTGGCGCTCGGTCCGCGTGCGCACCACGGTCGCGGCGACGGTCGTGGTCGCGGTGGCGCTGACCGCGGCCGGGCTCGTGGTGCTAACCGTGCTGCGGCACAACCTGGTGCACAGCGCCGAAATGCGGGCGGAGTCCACCGCGCAGGACGTGGAGACGCAGCTCGCGACGGGCACGGATCTCGCCCGGCTGCGGCTTCCCGATGCCGAAAGCGAACCGGTGCAGGTCGTTTCGCTCGACCGCCGCGTGCTCGCGGCCGACGACGACCTCGCGGGCAAACCGCCCATGGCCGAGTTCGGCCCGTACGCCAAGACTTCCGATGACGATGACGATGAGGACGACGAAGAGGACGAGGACGAGAAGCCGGACCGCGAAAGCCTTTCGCAACCCACGGACCCCACGGCGGCCGATGCCGAATTCGGCGACGTGCGGCTGACGGTGGACGACGAGGACGGGCCGCATCCGTTCCGGGTCGCCGCCCTCGCGGTGACCATCCGGGGCGGACAGCCCGCCACCGTCTACGCGGGCTCCTCGCTGGCGACCGCCGACAGCGCGGTGGCGGACGCACGGCAAGCGATGCTGATCGGCCTGCCCCCGCTGCTCGCCGTGGTCGCCCTGGTGACCTGGCTGGTCACCCGGCGCGCCCTGCGCCCGGTGGAGGCGATTCGCAGGCAGCTCGCCGAGATCATGGACGGCGATCTCTCCCGCCGCGTGCCGGAGCCGGGATCTCGCGACGAGATCGGCAGGCTGGCGAGCACCACCAACGCCACGCTCGCCGCGCTGGAGGAGTCCACGGAGCGCCAGCGCCGGTTCATCGCCGACGCCGCACACGAGTTGCGCAGCCCCATCGCGAGCCTGCGCACCCAGCTCGAGGTGGCCCAGGCACACCCCGAACTGCTGGAAGTGGACGGACTGATCGGCGACACCATCCGGCTGGAACATCTCGCGGCCGACCTCTTGCTCCTGGCCCGGCTCGACGCGGGTGAGCAACCGCGCTCGGATCGGGTGGACCTGACCGTGCTGGTCCGGGAGGAGTTGGAGCACCGCGTCCGGGACCGGGTGGCCGTGCGGATCGCGACACCGAAGGAGTTCGTCGCGGTCACCGGAAGCCGTACCCAGCTCGCCCGCGTCCTGGGCAACCTGGTCGACAACGCGCAGCGGCATGCCGCGAACACCGTTGACGTCGCCGTGGACCACGCCGCCGACGAGCGAGTGGTGCTGTCGGTCACCGACGACGGACCGGGTGTGCCGCCCGCCGACCGCGACCGGATCTTCCAGCGATTCGTCCGCCTGGACGACGCGCGCAGCCGCGACGAGGGCGGCGCGGGCCTCGGCCTGGCCATCGTCCGCGACGTCGTGGAACGCCACGGCGGCACCATTCACGTCACCGACGGCGCGCCCGGTGCCCGTTTCGTGGTCACGCTGCCCGCAGCCGGTACGTAGCCGGGCGCTAGGGTTCGACGCCGTGCCACGACTGGTGATGATCGGAATCGAGGTCCGCACCACACGTCCGATCGAGCACGTCGCGGTCGATTCCGTTCGACTCCCGGCAGGGGACCCACGCCCATCGATCGTTGCGCGCCGCTACTCGGCCGCCGTGTCCGTCTTCTCCGGTGCGATCCCGTGGTTCGACGTGGGCAGGTCATGGACCTACGACACCGCCACGGTGCCCACGACGAATCCGCCGCTCGCAGCCCTGGACAGCCCCGTCGGCGGCGAGGCCCTGCCCTTGTCCCGCGTCATCCGCGCTCGCACGCGAACCGGGCGGCGATAACGCGATTCGGCACCACACCGTCGTTCAACTGGCGAGCGCGCTACGCAGACTCTCGATGACGACCCGACGCGCGGCACGCCCTTCCGGGGTCGGGGTCAGCGGATAGACATGGGGCAGGCCGGGAGCCTCGTGGTAGTCCACCACGACCCCGGCGCCGCGCGCCGCCTCGACCAGCAGGAGGGTGTCCGGCCACAGGATGTCATCGGTGCCGCAGAAGACCGTCAGCGGGCCGAGTCCGCGCGGGTCGGCGGCCAGTGGGCTGACGCGCGGGTCGGCGAGCTCGAGATCGCCGCGCCAGTGTTCGATGAACACCCGCGATCCCGCGACGCCCAGCCACGGGTCCCGTGGCTGCACGACCTCGATTTCCGGATTGGTCAGCGACAGATCGAGCGCGGGGGCGATGAGCACGGTGCCGGGCAGCCGCACGTCGTGCTCGTCCCGCAGGGCCACCGCGGCCGACAGTGCGATCTGCCCTCCGGCGGAATCCCCTGCCACGCATACATTTCCGTAGGTCTCCCGGTTGGCGAGCGCCAGCTCCACGAAGCCCGCGACGACCTGACCTGCCGTCCCGAACGGAATCAGCGGGTAGATCGGGACCGTCACCGCCGCACCGGCTTCCGCGGTGACCGCCGCGCACAGCGCCCAGTGCTGCGGCGCGATCTCGTGCACCCAGCCGCCGCCGTGTGCGTACACAACGTTCCCTCGTGGCGTGCGCCCGCGCGGAGTGAGGGTGTAAACCGGCCAGCCGCCGCGACGCTCCACCGTGATCGTCACATCCGCGCGCAGCCGGCGCGGCGGACCGTAGTTGCGCGGCCGCACGCTCCGATCGAGAACCCGCTTGCGCGCGGACTCGGCATCGATGAACACGCGATTGGCCCGCGTCGCCTTCAGGTACCCGCGCACCACCTGGTTGGCCAGACTCGGCATCGCATCTCCTCCACTCCGGCGACCGGCGAACGGCGAGTTCGCCATCACCTCGGAAGGCGATTGTGCCGCACCCGGGCCGGCGGCAGCCGTCGGCCCGAGCCGGAATTCGCGCCGTCAGGACAGCTTCAGGCTGCGTCCGATGATCTCTTTCATGATCTCGGTGGTGCCGCCGTAGATGGTCTGGATGCGGGCGTCCATGTAGGCCTTGGCGATCGGGTATTCCTTCATGTACCCGTATCCGCCGTGCAGTTGCAGGCAGCGGTTGATCAGGTCGAGCTGCTCCTCGGTGCTCCACCACTTGGCCATCGCCGCGTCCTCCGCGGTCAGCTTGCCCTCGTTGAGCAGTTCGATGAACTTGTCGACCATCAGGCGCACCGCGGTGGTCTTGGTGGCCAGTTCGGCGAGCACGAAGCGGGTGTTCTGCAGCGCGCCGATCGGCTTGCCGAACGCCTTGCGGTCGCGGACGTATTGCACGGTCATGTCCAGGCAGGACTCCATCGCGGCCGCCGCCATGACGGCGATCGACAGACGTTCCTGCGGCAGGTTGTGCATGAGGTGGATGAAGCCCATCCCCTCGGTGCCGAGCAGGTTCTTGCCGGGCACGCGCACGTCGGTGAAGCTCAGCTCGGCGGTGTCCTGGGCCTTGAGGCCGAGCTTGTCCAGGTTGCGGCCGCGCTCGAAGCCGGGCATGCCGCGCTCGACCACGAACAGGCTGAAGCCCATGGCCCCCTTCTCGGGGTCGGTCTGCGCCACCACGATCACGATGTCGGAGTTGATGCCGTTGGTGATGAAGGTCTTGGCGCCGTTGAGGATCCAGTCGTCCCCGTCGCGCACGGCGCGGGTCTTGATGCCCTGCAGGTCCGAACCGGTGCCCGGTTCGGTCATCGCGATCGCGGTGATGATCTCGCCCGCGCAGAAGCCGGGCAACCAGCGCTGCTTCTGCTCCTCGTTGGCCAGCTCGAGCAGATAAGGCGCGATCACATCGTTGTGCAGCGAGAAGCCGAGGCCGGAGTACTGGCCGCGCACCGACTCCTCCGAGACGATGGCGTTGTAGCGGAAGTCCTTCACCCCGCCGCCGCCGTACTGCTCCGGCATGGCCATGCCGAGGAAGCCCTGCTTGCCCGCCTCGAGCCAGACCGCCCGGTCGACGATGCCCTGCTCCTCCCACTTCGCGTGATTCGGCGCGACGTGCTGATCGAGAAACTTGCGGAACGACTCCCGGAACAGTTCGTGCTCGGGTTCGAACAGTGTGCGTTCCACGCCAACCTCCTAGTGACCACACCGGCCGGTCCACACCGACCAGTCGTTGCCCCATACCGTACCCGGGGCGAGAATCCCTGTTCACTTCTGGGGCCGGAACCATGGTCTCACCAGGAGCGGCGGATCGGGTCGAGATAAGCGGACGAGATTCCCGGCAAACGATCGAAGGCTTGGGACGATTGATCGCCACCCTGGGGCGGGACGCCGCAGAACGAGGCCGGCCTGCCACTGACCGGCACGCGCTTCAGTTGTCGATCAAGACGACGGACTGCGCGACCACGGACACCGACTGAGCAGACTCAGGCGAAATGCCGACAGGCGCAGACACCGCTCGCCGATGACAACGACCGCCGCGGTCGCCACCCGGCGCGCGAGGTCGGATCCGTCGACGGCCCGGTGGTGTCGGCGCGGATGACCGGAGTGACTGCGAGCCGTTCGGCCAGGCGAGCCCCAGCCATCCCAGTGGTGCGCGAGGTGTCCGGCCTCGGACATGACAGTCGGCCGGACCCTCCGCCGGTCCAACCCAGCTCGCGGCGCGCTCGAGAACCGGCCGTCACTCGACCTGTTCCGACGACTCGGCCCGCCGACCGCCGCCGCCGCGCAAGCTCCAGGTCGCGATGGTGGTGCGTCCGGCCGGGAAGCTCCGCGGCTGAAGTGCCGATCGGGCGTGGGAACGGTCGAGCCGTGAGCTCTGCGACGAATCGCCCTACGTGACGTGCCGCGCTCGCAGCACCGACGCCGACGCCGAACAGCCGGACGATGAACAGTCGACCGTCGCGCGGATCGCCGCAGCCCTCAGCGCGTCAGCCAACCGCGCAAGCGGCCCACCAAGGTGCGCCCTTCGTCGCGCGCCCGTTCGGCGAAGAGGAAGTTCATCTCCTCCTCCAGCGCTTTGCGCACTACGTCACGGAATTCCGTGGCGGCGGCGTGCATGTCGCCCGCGTTGCGCCACGGCGCCGGGTCGATGGGCGCACCGGCGGAGAAGTAGAAGCGCTCCGGACGCGGGATGACGGTGGGACCGACGCCGCGGATGAGCGGCGGGGTGAGGTCGCGGCTGAGCCCGAGCGCTTCCACGGTCCAGCGCAGGGGGCGCAGGATCGGATGGTCGCCGTCGACCAGGATGTCGTAGGCGTCGTCGACGCCGATCATCGCGACCGGGACGATGGGCGCGCCCGCCTCGATCGCCATGCGGGCGAAACCGCTGCGCCCCTCCCACTTCAGCAGGTACTTCTCGTTCTTGCGGCGGACCGCCTCCCGGCCACCGCCAGGGAACACCATCACGGCCTCGCCGCGCCGGAGCAGGGCCAGGCAGTTGGACCGAGTGCCGCGCACCGCGCCGTAGTGGTGCAGCAGGTGCCGGACACCGGGAACGTTGATCAGCACGTTCTCGGCGAGACCGCGGATCAAGCGGCCGCGGCGGCGCAGCACCTCGGGCAGCAGCATGGGGGCGTCGATGCCGCCCAGCAGGTTGTGGTTACCGACCAGCAGCACCGGGCCGTCGGCCGGGATGTTCTCCAAGCCGTAGAAGCGCGGGCTGGTCCACGCGCGCAGCGGCGCGAGCAGGGTGTCGATCACCCGCAGATCGGTGTCGGTCAGCGAAACCGACAGCGGCGCACCGTCGCTGAGCGCCGGATCGGCGCTGTTCGCGGCGCCGGAGCGCCGGGTGCGGGAATCGGAGCGGGCGTCCGACATGAACCCTCCTGGTGTCGATTCGATGACGATAGCGCAACGAAATCGACTGCGTCGCACCGGATGTGCGCGTCGCATCGCGACACGCCCGATCCGGTCGATCGACCAGCTCGTTCGCCGTCCCGGCAAGCCTGCCGCGAACTCGCACTTCAGCGGCGGTCCACGAGCACGGATACGCCGCGAACCAGCGCGCGGAAAGACAGCGTCACATCTCAGGAAGTGAGATGCTCGACCTAATCCTGCGTACCGGCCGTGCCCGCGTGCGCGTACTCCGACAAGGCGGCGGCGAGAGCATGCGGGACGCGCGCGTGGACGCGGGTTCCGCCCTCTTCGTGATCCGAACCGAGGATGCGGCCATCGGCGTGGATGCGGGCGAGCAGGTCACCGCGCGTGTACGGCAGCAGCACGCTGATCTCCACGTCCAAGTCCCCGAGCAGCTCGGCGAGCCGCTCGCGCAGCCCATCGATCCCGCGGCCGCTGCGCGCCGACACGAACGACGCGTCGGGCAGCAGCGCACGCAGGTTGGTGAGCTCGGTCGGCCCCATCGCGTCGGTCTTGTTCACCACCAGCAGTTCGGGCGGGGCGGGTGTACCGGATTCCTTGATCACGTCCGTGATCACCTCGCGGACCGCCTTGATCTGCTCGGCGGGCAGCGCGTCGGAGCCGTCCACCACGTGCACCAGCAGGTCGGCGCCGGTCACCTCCTCCAAGGTGGAGCGGAAGGCCTCGACCAGCTGGGTCGGCAGGTGCCGCACGAAGCCGACGGTGTCGGTGAAGACGACCTCGCGCCCGTCGTCCAGTTCGGCCCGGCGGGTGGTCGGATCGAGGGTGGCGAACAGGGCGTCCTGGACCAGCACGCCGGAGCCGGTGAGCTTGTTCATCAGGCTCGACTTGCCCGCGTTGGTGTAGCCGACGATCGCGACGGACGGGACGCCACTGGACGTGCGGCGCGACCGCATGGTGTCGCGCGCGGTCTTCATCTCGCGGATCTCCCGGCGCAGTTTGGCCATCCGCTCACGGATGCGACGACGATCGGTCTCGATCTTGGTCTCACCGGGGCCGCGCAGACCCACGCCGCCGTTGCTACCGGCGCGGCCACCGGCCTGCCGGGACATCGACTCACCCCAGCCGCGCAGCCGGGGCAGCATGTACTCCATCTGGGCCAGCGAGACCTGCGCCTTGCCCTCCCGGGAAGTGGCGTGCTGAGCGAAGATGTCCAAAATCAACGCGGTCCGGTCGACCACCTTGACCTTGACCACCTTCTCCAGGGCAGTGAGCTGAGCGGGGGTCAGCTCGCCGTCACAGATGACGGTGTCCGCGCCGGTCTCCAGCACCACGGAGCGCAGCTCGTCGGCCTTGCCGGAGCCGATGTAGGTGGCCGGATCCGGCCGGTCGCGGCGCTGGATCAACGCTTCCAGCACCTCGGAGCCCGCAGTCTCGGCGAGCGCGGCGAGTTCTGCCATGCTGGCCTCGGCCTGCGTGGCGGTCCCCGTGGTCCAGACCCCGACCAGCACGACGCGCTCCAGGCGCAGCTGCCGGTACTCGACCTCGGTGATGTCGGTGAGCTCGGTGGACAGGCCCGCCACACGGCGCAGCGAACTGCGGTCCTCCAACTGCAGTTCACCGGTGGTCGGATCGGCCGACCAACCCGATCGCCGCATCCGTGCCCGGTGCTCGGCGACGACGTCGCCGGTCACCGCGTCTTCGCCGGACACCGCGTCGTCGGCCGCATCGGCGGCGCGATCGTTCGCGTCCGCCGGAGTGAATTCATACGTCTCTGACTTCCTCATACACCATCCATGCTGCCACGACATCACCGCAGCACGCACCCGGTTATCGGGGCGATGCCGCTACCGACCGTCCCACCAGGCCCCGGCGAGGCGACCCGAGGCCAGCAAAACCGACGGCCCGCGCAGCCATGCCGACCCGCGCTCGAGCCCGACGGTCAGTTCGCCGCCGGGCACCCGGACCGTCACCCGACCGGAGTCGGCGCCGATCCGGAAGCCGTCGGCGGCCAGCGCCGCGGCGGCCGCGGCGACGGTTCCCGTTCCGCAGGAACGGGTTTCGCCCACACCGCGCTCGTAGACCCGCATGTCGACCGACCTCTCGGCGTCCAGCGCCGTGACGATCTCGACGTTCACCCCGTGTGGGAACAGGTCCGGATCGAAGCCGGGCGGCACGGTCAGGTCGAGCTTGCCGAGCGCGTCCACGGACATGCCCGGATCGACGCAGGCCAAATGCGGATTGCCGACATCGATGCCGATCCCGGGCAGCGCCCAGCCCGCGATGGTCGCGGTGGACGGGCCGAGTTCGCGCACCCGGCCCATGCCGACGGTGACGTCCCCGGTGACCGAGTTCCCGGCATGCACGGTGACCGGGCGCGCCCCGGCGCGGCTGCCGACCACGAAGCTGTCGCGGGTTTCCAATCCCGCCGCGTGCAGGTAATGCGCGAATACGCGCACGCCGTTGCCGCACATCTCCGCGATCGAGCCGTCGGCGTTGCGGTAATCCATGAACCAGTCGTCGGCGCCCACGTCCTCCGGAAGCTCCGCCAGCACACCGGCGGCCTGCAACGCACCGGCCCGCGCGACCCGCAACACGCCATCCGCGCCGAGCCCGCGCCTGCGATCACACAGCGCGCCGACCTGCTCGGCCGTCAGCGCGAGGCCGGCCTGCGGGTCGGGCAGCACCACGAAATCGTTCTGGGTGCCGTGACCCTTGGTGAACTCGATATCCGGCACGTGCGATGTCTCCCTGTCTCGTCGTCATTTGGCAAACGTCCGGCGCTGCCGGGAAATTTCGTAGAGCGCCACCGCGGCCGCCGAGGGCGCCCCCAGCGAGCTGGCCGTCCCACCCATCGGGATGTGCACCATGTCGTCGCAGGCCGCCTCCCACGCGGCGCTCATACCGCTGGTCTCGTTGCCGATGACGAGGATGGTCGCGTCGGTGAAGTCGTAGTCGTAGGCGGCGTGGCTGCCGTGCTCGTCGGTGCCAACGATGCGGGTCGGGATGCCGCGGCGGATCTGCCGGTTGCGGAACTCCAGCACCTGAGCGGGCCCGGCGGCGCGGATCACCGGCACGGCGAACAGCGAACCGGTCGAGGCGCGCACCGCCTGCGGGTCGTACTGGTCGGCGCCGTGTCCGGTGACGATGACGCCGCTGGCGCCGAACGCGTCGGCCGAGCGGATCAGCGTGCCCAGGTTGCCCGGCGAGTTGGGCCGGTCGAACACCACGACCACCGGCGCGTCCTCCCCCGGCTCACCCGGCTCGAAGGCCTCCAGTTCGGGCTGCCGCGACTCCGCGACCGCCACCAGTTCCGGTATCCCGGCGGCCTTTTCGCCGAGTTCGGCCATCAGCTCGGGCACCAGGCCGACCTGTGGCACTCCGCTGGTGTCCAGCACTTCGCGCGCCCAGCTGGACAGCTCGGGGCCGCCGAGCCGGTACAGCAGCGTCTCCAGCGGCCAGTCGTTGGCCATGGCCTGCGTGATCGGACGCACGCCCTGCACCAGGAAACGGCCGTCGCGATGACGCTTGGTGCGGTTGTTGAGGTAGGCCTGCCACACCTGGACGGAGGCGTTGCGCGTGCTCACACGTCGGGTCACTGCGGAGTCCGTTCTTTCTCATCGAGCAGGGCCAGCGCCGTCGCGGCCGGATCAGGGGCGGCGCCGTCCACCCACCGCACCCGGGGATCGCGCCGGAACCAGGAGCGTTGCCTGCGCACGTAGCGCCGCGTGCCGATCAGGGTGCGTTCCTGAGCATGGTTCAGGTCGTATTCGTTGTCCAAATAGGCCAGGACTTGTGCGTAGCCGATGGCCCGCCGGGCCGTGACGCCCTCGCGCAGGCCGCACTCGATCAGGCCGCGTACCTCCTCGACCAGCCCGCCTTCGAACATCGCGGCGGTGCGCCGCTCGATGCGCGCGTCCAAGGCCGCGGTCTCCCGGTCGACGCCGATGACGATCGTGCCCCAGCGCGGCTGCCCGATGGTCGGCGCCGACGCGGCGAACGGCTGTCCGGTGAGTTCCACGACCTCGAGCGCACGCACCATACGGCGCCCGTCGGTGGGCAGGATGGTGGCAGCGGCCACCGGATCGGCCGCGCGCAGCGCCGCGTGTACGGCCGCGACGCCCCGCTCGGCGAGCACCGCCTCCCAGCGCGCCCGCACGGCCGGATCGGTGGCCGGGAACTCCCATTGGTCCAACAGCGCCTGGACGTACATCATCGAGCCGCCCACGATGACGGGCACCCGGCCGCGCCCCATGATCGCGACGACGTCCGCGCTCGCCGCCGCCTGATACGCGGCCACGGACGCGATGTCGGTCACGTCGAGCACGTCGAGCTGGTGGTGCGGGATGCCCCGGCGCTGCGCGACGGGCAGCTTCGCGGTGCCGATGTCCATGCCGCGGTACAGCTGCATGGCGTCGATGTTCACGATCTCGCCGCCGAGTTGTTCGGCCAGGTCGAGAGCCAGATCGGATTTGCCGGTGGCGGTGGGGCCGACGACCGCGATCGGAGTGATGCCGGAATCCGTCACGGCGCGTCGTCTCCCGCGGTCCGCCAGAGGCTCACGTGGTAGCCGACTCCGAACGGGGCGTCCCGGTAGCGCGTCTCGACCAGCGGATCGGCGCGGAACAGCCCGGCCAGCACCTGATAGGCCGGGCGGCCCGTCACGCCCAGTTCGGCACACAGTCCGGAGTCGAGTGCCCGCAACGCGGCGCGATCACCTGTGCTCAGCGCGGCGTCCAGCCGGTCCTGCACCGGGCGGGCCCGTTCGTCGAGGTAGCCGGGCGCCTTGACCGACAGCGTCGCCGCCCCGTCGGCGACGACCAGCACACCGCGCGGCTCGCCGTCGCTGTCCAGCTCGGCACGCAGCTTCGTCCCGGTCTCCCGGCAATGCTCCGCGGGCGCGTCCGCGGCGACGACACTCGCCTCGGCGACCGCCTCAGGGGCGACCTGCCCGCGTAGCCACCCGCCGATCAGTACGGCCAGCGGCAACCCGGCATCGGCCTGCCGCGCTCCGGCGACGGCGGCACTCGAGAGGCCGACCCGCACGTCGACGCCGAAGCCGCGGAACGTGCCGACGGTCTCCGGACCGAACGTGCGGTCACCGGGATCGGCGCCGATCACCGTCCAGTGGCCTGTCACGGACGCGAAGGCGCGCACGGTGTCGAGCACGGCCGACCGCAGCACCGCGCGCGGATCCGAATCCCCTGCTCCCGCCGTGTCCGCCGTACCACCGCACAACTCGGGGACCAGCACGGGCGGCGACGGAACGAGGGCGGCGACGGAGAACACGTCGTAACCGTAGTCGTTGCGGGTACTGCCGGTACCGGCCGGCTTCGAGTGTCTCTGCCGTAAATACCGCCGAGATTGATAGTGTTCGAGGAGCTACAACCCAGGTCATCAGGGGTTGGAATCCGCGGGATTCCTCCGTGGGAAGGCATGGATCGATGGTCACAAGGGCTCGGACCGGGTTGAATGGGATGAGCTAGGGCGTAACCAGGCAGCCGTGACGCGCGGCAGGGACGAGGAAAAATGACCGACAGCAACGGAACCGCGAAAGCCGGACCCGGCAAGATGCCCCGTTCTTCCGGTGCTCCGAAACCGGGCCGCTCGATTCAACCGCCCAAACCGCACGCGGTCAAACCCGCCCCGGGCCCGGCCCAGCAGCATCCCCATCCCGTCGTCGTGCCCACCGTCTCCGATCCGAGCCGGTGGGGCCGGGTCGACGAAGACGGCACCGCGTGGGTGAAGACCGCCGAGGGTGAACGCCAGATCGGCTCGTGGCAGGCCGGTGACGCCGCGGAGGGCTTGGCCCACTTCGGCCGCCGGTTCGACGATCTGGCCACCGAGGTCGCCCTGCTGGAGGCCAGGTTGGCCGCGGGCGCGGACGCACGCAAGACCAAGGCCGCCGCCGTCACGCTGGCCGAGTCGCTGCCGACCGCCGCCGTCATCGGCGACATCGAGGGCTTGGCCCGGCGCCTGCAGGCCATCGCCGAGCACTCCGAAGAGGCCGCCGCGCACGCCAAGGAAGAGAAGGAACGCGCTAGGCACGAGCACACCGAACGCAAGGAGGCGCTGGCCGCCGAGGCGGAGAAGATCGCCGCCGAGTCCACCCAGTGGAAGGCCGCGGGCGATCGGTTGCGCGAGATCCTCGACGAGTGGAAGTCCATCCGGGGCGTGGACCGCAAGGTCGACGACGCGCTGTGGAAGCGCTACTCCAAGGCGCGTGAGGCGTTCAACCGCCGCCGCGGCGCGCACTTCGCCGAGCTGGATCGCGAACGCGCCGCCGCGAAGGCGCGCAAGGAAGAACTGTGCGTGCAGGCCGAGGAACTGTCCGGCTCCACAGAGTGGGTGGCCACCGCGGGCATCTTCCGCGATCTGCTCACCGAGTGGAAAGCCGCCGGTCGCGCGCCGCGCGAGGCCGACGAGGCGCTGTGGCGGCGCTTCAAGAGCGCCCAGGACGTCTTCTTCGCCGCGCGCAACGCCGCGGTCTCCGAGCGCGACGCCGAGTTCGAGCACAACGCGGCCGCCAAAGAGGAACTGCTGAACCACTACGCCTACATCGATCCGTCCGCCGACCTGGAAGCGGCCCGCGGCGCGCTGCGCGAGCTCCAGGACAAGTGGGACGCCATCGGCAAGGTTCCGCGCGAGCGCATGCAAGAACTGGAAGGCAAGCTGCGGGCTATCGAGAAGCGTGTGCGCGACGCCGTCGACGCGCAGTGGCGGCGCACCGACCCCGAGGCGATGGCCCGCGCCGCCCAGTTCCGCGAGCGCGTGGCGCAGTTCGAGGAGCAGGCCGCGAAGGCGCAGGCCGCAGGCAAGGCTCGCGACGCGGAGAAGGCGCTGGAACAGGCCAAGCAGTGGCGAGAGTGGGCCGAGGCCGCCGAGGGAGCCGTCAGCAACCGCTGAGATATCGGCACGATCGAAACGAACAGCGGCCCCTCCCGGCTGGGATGGGCCGCTGTCGTGTGGAAAGAGCCGGTCAGGAATCGCCCATCAGCCGACGACGGTCGCGTTCCTCCGCCGCCGCGGCGGCGTTGCGGCGCTGCTCCTCTGCGGCCAAGTGCAGTGCGGTGCGGCTCCACACCACCCGGATCCAGTGGAAGGTGAGCACGACGGTCACGATCGCGCCGAGGATCAGGCCGATGCCGGGGCCCGCGCCGACATAGTTGCCGAGCCCGGGCGTCTGGCGGTGCCAGATGGACAGCACGCCGAACACGGCCGCCACGGCACTGCCCGCGACCGCGACCCAAGCCAGCACCCAGCGGCGGGTCATCAGCGCCAGCATCGAGAAGCCGATGCCGAACACCACGACGAACCACACGAAGATCCGCGAGGGCAGCCCGATGTGCTCGGCCCGCGCGACGTCGGTGTTCAGCAGCACGTCGAAGCCGCGCGCCGCGCCGGCGTGCGACAGCACCAGCGAGGCCAGCAGCAGGAACACCGAGCCCGCCACGACCATCGCGCGGACGCCGGGATCGATCTCACCGGCGATCTTGCGCTCGACGGCGTCGAGATCGTCGCGGAACTGTTCGAAATCGGCGGTGCTCTCGACCGAGCTCACGGAATCCTCGTTTCGTTCGTCTGCGTCGGGGCTCGCCGGCTCGCGCCCCCGGTCGGCCGCGGACGCGCCGCGCTGGTCGTCGCCGGACGCGGGGACAGATCCATCGGCGCCACGGGTGGCGTCGTCGTTGTCCTGCGGGCTCGCGGTCATGCGTCGCAGCCGGTCGAGCAGCTCGCGGCCGCGGGTTCCGGGGCGGGTGCGCCGATGCGAGGCAGTCCGAGCCCGACGCCGATCGGCGCGGTCTTCGGGGTGACGCCGCGCTCGTGCGCGTCACCGGCGCGGGTACGGCGGTGGGTCTTGATCGCGGCATCGGCGACCAAGTGGTGCGGCGCCGCGGCGGTGATGTCCACCGTGATCAGATCGCCGGGGCGGATCGGCTCGGCCGTGCCGCCCGGGCGGAAGTGCACCAGCCTGCCGTCGCGGGCGCGGCCGCTCATGCGCGCGGTCGCGGCGTTCTTCTTGCCCGCGCCCTCGGCTACCAGCAATTCCACCTCGGTACCGACCAGCTCTCGATTGGCCGCCAAGGAGATCTCCTCCTGCAACGCGATGAGCCGGTCGTAGCGCTCCTGGACCACGGCCTTGGGCAGCTGATCGGGCATGTCGGCGGCGGGCGTACCGGGCCGCTTGGAGTACTGGAAGGTGAACGCGCTGGTGAAACGCGCCTGCCGGACCACGTCCAGGGTCTCCTGGAAATCCTCCTCGGTCTCGCCGGGGAAGCCGACGATGATGTCGGTGGTGATCGCGGCGTGCGGCATCGCGGCGCGCACCTTGTCGATGATGCCGAGGTAGCGCGCCTTACGGTAGGAGCGGCGCATCGCCTTGAGCACCCGGTCCGAACCCGACTGCAGCGGCATGTGCAGCTGCGGGCAGATGTTCGGGGTCTCGGCCATGGCCTCGATCACGTCGTCGGTGAACTCCGCCGGGTGCGGCGAGGTGAACCGGACCCGCTCCAAGCCGTCGATGTGTCCGCACGCGCGCAGCAGCTTGGCGAACGCGCCGCGGTCGCGGGGTTCGTCCGGGTCGGCGAACGAGGCGCCGTAGGAGTTCACGTTCTGGCCGAGCAGCGTCACCTCGAGCACGCCCTGATCCACCAGCGCCCGCACCTCGGCGAGCACGTCACCGGGGCGGCGGTCGACCTCCTTGCCGCGCAGCGACGGCACGATGCAGAAGGTGCAGGTGTTGTTGCAGCCGACCGAGATGGAAACCCAGCCCGCGTAGGCGGATTCGCGCTTGGCGGGCAGGGTGGACGGGAACGCCTCCAGCGACTCCAGGATCTCCACCTGGGCTTCCCTGTTGTGCCGCGCCCGCTCCAGCAGCACCGGCAGCGAACCGATGTTGTGGGTGCCGAAGACCACGTCCACCCACGGCGCCTTGCGCACCACGACGTCGCGGTCCTTCTGCGCCAGGCAGCCGCCCACGGCGATCTGCATGCCCGGATGGCCCGCCTTGATCGGCGCGAGATGCCCGAGCGTGCCGTAGAGCTTGTTGTCGGCGTTCTCGCGCACCGCGCAGGTGTTGAAGACGACGAGGTCGGCCGTCGCGCCGGGCGCGGCCTTCACGTAGCCCGCGTCCTCCAGCAAACCCGACAAGCGTTCGGAATCGTGCACGTTCATCTGGCAACCGAAGGTGCGGACCTCGTAACTGCGTGCTGTGCCCTCGGCGGGCGCGGGAGACAACACTGCCTGTCCGATCGAATCCACCCGTCCAGGGTACGGGGCGGCCTCCGGTGGCTTTCGCGGGCATCGACGCAGGCTCGGGGCGGTCCACCGCCGACGACGGAGGAACCGCGAAGTTACGCGCACATGTCGAATCGGCGTGGCGAGAGGGTGTGTCGCCGAAAGTCGGGCAAATTTCCGATTTTTGCCTAAGGTCATGACCATGACCGACGACGACGCCGCGCCCGCCACGACCGGGGACGCCTCTGCCGGGGCCGTCAACGCCGCCACCAGCGGCCCACCGATGATCTTGATGCGCAAAGTGGACAAACACTTCGGCGACCTGCACGTACTCAAGGACATCAACCTCGAGGTCCCCAAAGGGCAGGTCGTCATCGTGCTGGGCCCCTCGGGATCCGGCAAGTCGACGCTGTGTCGCACCATCAACCGGCTGGAGCCGATCGATTCCGGCGACATCGCCATCGACGGTGTCCCGCTGCCCGCCGAGGGCCGCGCGCTGGCCGCGCTCCGCGCCGACGTCGGCATGGTCTTCCAGTCCTTCAATCTTTTCGCGCACAAGACGATCCTCGAGAACGTCGTGCTCGCGCCGGTCAAGGTCCGCAAGATCAAGAAGGACGCCGCCCGGACCCGCGCCATGGAGCTGCTCGACCGGGTCGGCATCGCCGATCAGGCCGACAAGTACCCGGCGCAGCTGTCCGGCGGCCAGCAGCAGCGCGTCGCCATCGCCAGGGCGCTGGCGATGAACCCGAAGGTGATGCTGTTCGACGAGCCGACCTCCGCGCTGGACCCGGAGATGGTCAACGAGGTGCTCGAGGTCATGGTGTCGCTGGCCAAGGACGGGATGACGATGCTGGTCGTCACCCACGAGATGGGCTTCGCGCGCCGCGCGGGGAATCGGGTGCTGTTCATGGCCGACGGCCAGGTGGTGGAGGACGCGACGCCGGACACCTTCTTCACCGCCCCGAAGTCCGAGCGAGCGAAGGATTTCCTGGGCAAGATCTTGAGCCACTGACCTGCCGGACACAGCGGCCAGCACACCCACTGGATAGGGAGAAGGAACTCGATGAGGATCAATCGCGCTCTGCGCATCGGTGTCGGGGCGATCGCCCTGACACTCGCCGCCGCGACCGCCACCGCGTGTGGCGGCGGCGGCGACAAGTCCGCCCTGGATCACGCCAAGGACGGCAAGCTCACCATCGGCATCAAGTTCGACCAGCCGGGTCTGGGCCTGCGGAACAAGGACGGGTCCTACAGCGGCTTCGACGTCGAAGTGGCCAAGTACGTCGCCGGGAAACTGGGTGTGCAGCCGAACGACATCACGTTCAAGGAAGCGCCGTCGCCGCAGCGTGAGACCCTGATCGAGAACGGACAGGTCGACTACATCGTCGCCACCTACTCGATCAACGACAAGCGCAAGGAGAAGGTCGACTTCGCCGGTCCGTACTACGTCGCGGGACAGTCGCTGCTGGTGCGCGCCGACAACACCGACATCAACGGCCCGGACAACCTGAAGGGCAAGAAGGTCTGCTCGGTGAAGGGCTCCACCCCAGCCCAGAACATCGAGAAGAACTTCCCCGACACGCAGTTGCAGACCAACGACACCTACTCGCTCTGCCTCGAGGGCCTGCGCGCCGGATCCTGGGACGCGGTGACCACCGACGACATCATCCTGGCCGGTTACGCGGCGCAGAGCAGCGGCGCGTTCAAGGTGGTCGGCAAGCCGTTCACCACCGAGAACTACGGCATCGGGTCGAAGAAGGGCGACAAGGAACTGCGCGACAAGATCAACGACGCGATCGAGGCGATGATCGCCGACGGTTCCTGGAAGAAGGCGTTCGACTCGACCGTCGGCGCCTCGGGCTACCAGGCCCCGCAGCCGCCGACGGTGAACCGGTACTGAGCGTCCGCACCGTTCGCCTCAGCACGGGTGGCCCGTCCCCGACCGGGCCGGGCCACCCGCCGCACCTCCCCTGACCATCGCGACCCGATCGGAGGCACGCGTCCGCCGTGTTCGACCTGATCTCGAGGTACGACAGCCAAATCCTCGAAGCCTTCTGGGTGACCATCCAGCTGACCGTGCTGTCCGCGGTCGGCGCGCTGATCCTCGGCACCGTCGTCGCGGCGCTGCGCGTGTCACCCGTGCCGGTCGCCCGCTGGGTCGGCACCGCCTACGTCACCATCTTCCGCAATACTCCGCTCACGCTGATCATCGTGTTCATGTCGCTGGGCCTCTACACGACAATGGGCTGGCGCCTCGCCGGCGAGGGCCCGAACTCGCTGGCCCAGAACAACTTCCGCTTCGCGGTCGTCGGCCTGAGCATCTACACCGCCTCCTTCGTCTGCGAGTCGCTGCGCGCGGGCATCAACACCGTGCCGATGGGCCAGTCCGAGGCGGGCCGCTCGCTCGGATTCGGCTTCCTGCAGAACCTGCGGCTGGTCGTGCTGCCGCAAGCCTTCCGCTCGGTGATCGCCCCGCTGGGCAGCGTGCTGATCGCGCTGACCAAGAACTCCACCATCGCCTCGGCGATCGGCGTCGCCGAAGCGGCGACCCTGATGGCGGAGATGACCGAAACCGAGGCCGCGGTGCTGGCGATCGGCGCGATCTTCGCGCTCGGCTTCGTGATCCTGACCCTGCCGACCGGCCTGTTCTTCGGCTGGCTGGCCAAGAAATACGAGGTGTCCCGATGAGCGCAGGCGCTTCGGTCCTGTTCGACGCGCCGGGCCCGAAGGCGAGGCTGCGCAACAACGTCTACTCGCTGCTGGTCGTGGTCGCCGTGGCCGCGACGGGCTGGGTGCTCTATCGCGGTTTCGCCGACAAGGGGCAGTTCACCGCGGAGAAGTGGAAGCCGTTCCTGGAGGCGGAGGTCTGGTCGACCTACCTGCTGCCCGGTCTGCGCGGCACCGTCGTCGCCGCGCTGCTGTCCATCGTGTTCGCGCTGATCATCGGCATGATCTTCGGCGTCTTGCGGCTGTCGGACCATCGCGTGGTGCGCTGGGTCGCGGGCACCGTCGTCGAGGTGGCGCGCGCCATCCCCGTGCTGATCCTGATGATCTTCCTGTTCGCGGTGTACTCCCAGTACGACGTGTTCCAGTCCGAGGATCTCGCGCTCGCCGCGGTGGTCACGGCGCTGACCGTCTACAACGGCTCGGTCATCGCGGAGATCGTGCGCGCGGGCATCCGCTCGCTGCCGAAGGGGCAGACCGAGGCGGCCGTCGCGCTGGGCATGCGCAAGAACCAGCTGATGCGGTTGATCCTGCTGCCGCAGGCGATCACGGCCATGCTGCCCGCGCTGGTCTCACAGATGGTGGTCGCGCTCAAGGACTCGGCGCTGGGCTACCAGATCACCTACGTCGAAATCGTGCGCTCCGGCCAGCAACTCGGCGCGGCCGAACAGAACACGATTCCGGCGCTGATCGTCATCGCGATCGTCATGATCGCGCTCAACAGCGCGCTGACGCTGGTGGCGACCAGGCTGGAACGGCGGCTGCGGGCGCGCAAGCGCGGAAAGGGCGGCGGCGCGGTCCTGGCCGCGGACTCGGTCATCACCGATGCCGCGCCCGGCGTCGACCTCGGCCAGAAGCCCTGAGCCGGGCTGCGGAAACCTTGCCGCGCAAGCGAACTGGTTAGCGTGCGGCAATTCCGCACGGGTGCCGGAGTGTTGTGCTCGAGCTGAGCGCAACACTCGTGCCCTCGGCGGCGTCCCGTCAATCTCGTAGGCATACGCCGATCCCCGGTATTCGACCGGTGGGACGGTCATCAGCGCGTCATACCTGCGGGAGTTGATCGATGACCAGCCGTACCTCCGACCTTCTCTTCGACGAGTCCTTCTCCTTCCCCGGCGAACTGCGCCACCCCGGGAACGCGGGCCCCGCACGGGTCGCGGTGATCGGCGCGGGCGCGAGCGGTCTGGCCGCCGCCTACGAGCTGCAACGCCACGGTCTGGACGTGACCGTCTATGAGCGCACGGCACGTCCCGGTGGGCGGGTCCGCACCTGGCGGTTCTGGGACGGCACCCACGGTGAACTCGGTGCGATGCGGATCCCGGGCAACCATCACTGCACGCTGCACTACGTCGACGAGTTCGGCTTGGCCACCAGGCCTTTCGTCAACGCGAATCCGGATGCGTACTACCTGCTGCGGGGCCGTCGGGTGCGCAGGTCTCAGGTGGAACAGGTGCTGCCCGCCTACCAGCTGGACGAGGCCGAGCGCACCGACCCGCTACTGGTGCTCGAGCGGCTGCTGCGCGCCGCCTGGCAGGGTCTCGGCGATCATCGGCGCAAGGCCCTGCTGGCCGGTGACGTGGCCGACCCGGAGCTGGACCGGCTCGCGGCGACCTCGCTGTGGCAGTTCACCCGGCAACGCCTCTCGCCGGACGCCTGGGATCTGATCGGGCATGCCAGCGGGCTGCTGCACTACGAGCACGCCTCGCTGCTGGAAGTGCTCGTGGATTACTTCGGGTTGTTCAATGTCGACCAACTGGAGCTGGTGGACGGCACCGATGCGCTCATCCGCGGTTTCACCGACGCGCTGCGCCCGGGCAGCCTGCGGCTGGCCACCCGCATCACCGAACTGCACGTCACCGGCGACGGCGTGCGGTTGCGCGGCGAGCGGCACGGCGCGGCGTTCACCGACGAAGTCGACTTCGTGATCTGCGCGGTACCCGCGCCCGGCCTGGATCAGATCGACATCTCCCCCGCGCTGCCCGCGCCCCAGCGGCAGGCGATCCGCGGCATCAGTTACGCCAGCAGCACGAAGACCCTCGTCCACGTCCGTGCGCGGCACTGGGAGCACGTCGACGGGATCTTCGGCGGCGGCAGCTTCACCGATCTGCCGATCCAGCAGGTGTGGTACCCGTCCGACAACGCCCGGCTCGCCCCCGAGTCGGCCCGCTGGAGTGCGGCGGATCCCGAGCGCTCGCACGCACCGGCCGTGCTCACCGCGGCCTACCTGTGGGAGAACAACGCCCGGCGGTTCGCGGCGCTGCCCGAGAGCGACCGCACCAGAATCGTGCTCGCCTCGCTCGAACAGCTGCATCCCGGCCTGACCGCCGTCGTCGACGACGTCGTGCACTGGGCCTGGGACGAGCAGGTCGGCATCGGCGGCGGGGCGTTCGCCTACCTGGCGCCGGGACAGCACGCGCGCTACCTCGCGGAAATCGGCGCACCGCATCCGCATCCGGCGCCGCGGGTGTTCTTCGCAGGCGAGCATCTCTCGGTCGCGCACGCCTGGATCCAAGGCGCGCTGCAATCGGCGCTGGAGTCGGTGCGCCACGTGCTGGATCAGGTGAGCGTGCCGCGTGCGGCTTGATCGCGCGACCTGGGTGCTCGCCTCGGTGAGCACCGTGTGGGGCGCCAGCTACACGGTCACCGGCTGGGGTCTGCGCGAACTGGACGTGGTGACCTTCAACGCGATCCGCTTCGCCGCGGCCGCGCCACTGCTGCTGGTCCTCGCGTGCGCCGTGGAGGGCAGGCCCGCCATCGCGCGCCGGTGGTGGCCGCGGCTGGCGCTGTCGGCCGCGATCGGCATCGTGGCGTATCAGCTGGCCTTCAGCGCCGCGGTGGCGCTCACCACGGTCACCGAGTCCGCCATCCTGATCGCTTTGTCGCCGTTCTGGACCGCGCTGCTCGCGCGGCTGAGCGGTGAGCCCGTCCGCGCCGCCGTGCTGATCGGCGCGTGCGTGGCGATGGCAGGCGTGGTCCTGGTCGTCCTCGGCCGCGAGGCGGGCCACGCGGCGCCGAACCGCGCGCTCGGGGATCTGGCCGCTTTGGTCGCGTCCGCGCTGTGGGGCGCCTACCCGGTCGTCACCCGTCCCTTGCTGGTCGACCACAGCCCCCTGCGGGTGACGGCGTGGGCTTCGGTGATCGGCGCCGCGATACTGCTGCCCACGGCGTCCGCACTGGGACCGCCGCGCGATGTGCAGGAGATTTCTGGAACGACCCTGGTCTCGCTGGCCTTTTCCGTGCTCGCCGTGACCATTTACGGCCTCGTGGCGTGGCACTGGGGCGTGCGGCGGGTGGGGTCGGCGCAAACGATGGTCTTCATGTTCGCGGTGCCGGTGGCGGCGGCGGTGTTCGCCGTCGCGGCCGGCACAGAACGCGTCACCTGGCCGCAGGTCGCCGGTGCGGGGCTCGTGCTCGCGGCATTGACCTGTAGCCGACGCAATCCGAAAGTACTCGACACAGGAGTAGGAAATGACGGTTACCACGACCTCGATCACGCTGGAACGCGCGACGCTCATCGTTAGCGAGGCGCTGGCCTACGGCGCCGCGCACGGGTTCGACCCGCTCACGGTGGCGGTTCTGGATCCCGGCGGCCATCTCGTCGCGTTACAACGCCAGGACGGCTCCGGCATCCTGCGACCACAGATCGCGATCGCCAAGGCCTGGGGCGTGCTCGGCCTCGGCGTCTCCAACCGCGAGATCGCCCGCCGCGCGGCGGCCGCGCCGACCTTCTTCACGTCGGTGGCCGCGCTCGCCGAAGGGCGCATCCTCGATGTCCCCGGCGGTGTCTTCATCCGGGACTCGGCGGGCGGGATTCTCGGCGCGGTCGGTTCGACTGGGGCCGCGACTTCCTTGGAGGACGAACGCGCCGCCGTGGCGGGTATCGAGGCCGCCGGTCTATCCGCCGATACAGGAGAGGTGTAGACCGACGATGCCGCACCCGAAACCCGCGCAGCGTTGCACCTCCGCCGCGGCGGTACGAAGGGTACAGACCTCGACCGCCGCGGGCCGGGCCCCGATCGGCTGTCCGAGCAGCGACAATCAGCAAACCGATCGAAAACGCCGTAGTCGCCCGCGTTTTCGCTAGCACGGCGGCTGCGCCGGGCCGTACCCCGAGCAGTAGCCGCACACCGACCATCCGTATCCCGCACAGCCGACCGGCGTGGAGCGCAGTTGTGAGCGGGATAGGGCTTCCCCCACCGGGCCGGATCCGGTCGGCGCCAACCGTGCGCGCTCCCCCGCACGACCGCACATCGCTTCGGCAGCGGTGTGCCAATTCCGGTGAGATCGGTACCGCCGACGAACTCCCACCAACTCGCGCGGTTCGACTGCCGCCGGTATACGACAACGCCTCGAACTGGTGGAGCACGGCTCCCGATCGCCGGGAGCCGCATGGGCGAGTTCAGTCGATGGTCTCGTCGAGATCGCCCTCGAACCCCTGATCGGCCAGTTCGGTCTTGACCACCCGATACGCCGTGGACTGACCGTAGCCACGGCGGGCGAGCATGCCGACGAGGCGGCGAATCATCTTGTCCCGGTCCAGATCTCGCGGCAGAGAGCGCAATTTGCGGCGGACCAGCTCGGCGGCGCGGGTTTCCTCGTCGTCGGTGGTGATGGCGTCGAGGGCGGCCACGGCATCCGATTGTGCGACGCCCTTGCGCCGAAGTTCTTGCGCGAGCGCCTGCTTGCCTTTACCGGAGAAGGTGTGCCGGGAGTGCACCCATTGCTCGGCGAAGGCGGCGTCGTCGACGAGACCCACTTCGCCGAGGCGATCGAGCGCCCGTTCGCTCACTTCGGCCGAGTACCCCTTGGCGGCCAGACGCTGAGCCAGCTCGGCACGGCTGCGGGCGCGAACGGCGAGCAATCGGAGACACGCCTCCTTCGCCTGTTCGACCGTTCCGGCTTCGGATTCGGCCGCTCCCGGATCGGCCGTTGGTCCTTCGGTGAGACCGGAGTCGGCCGAGGGCGAGCCGATACGCGCCCGCGCACCCCGGGGACCACGACGGGACCCAGCCGGGCGCGCCCGCTGCGGATCGGACGCGCCCGGCCGAGTTCCCATGGTGTCCGGCGCAACCGAACCACCTTCGGCCCTCCGGACGAGCTCGGCGTCCTGTCCGCGGGACCGGGCGCCGTCTGGCGGACCGGAAGCGGACAAGAGTTCTTCCAGCCGACGCCGCATCTCCTGCACCGCGTCGGCCCGTGGCCGCCCGGAATCGGCCGGAGCCGTTCCGGGCGAGCGACGGCTGTGCGTCGGCTCAGAAATCGGCGGGCACCTCCGCGGCCGCATCGGCCGTCACGTCGGCGCCGATGCCGAGCTTCTCCTTGATCTTCTTCTCGATCTCGTCGCGGACGTCGACGTTCTCCAGCAGGAACTTGCGGGCGTTCTCCTTGCCCTGGCCGAGCTGATCGCCCTCGTAGGTGTACCAGGAGCCGGACTTGCGGATGAAGCCCTGCTCGACACCCATGTCGATGAGCGAGCCCTCCTTGGAGATGCCGTGCCCGTAGAGGATGTCGAACTCGGCCTGCTTGAACGGCGGGGAGACCTTGTTCTTCACGACCTTCACGCGGGTGCGGTTGCCCACCGCGTCGCTGCCGTCCTTGAGCGTTTCGATGCGGCGCACGTCCAGGCGCACCGACGCGTAGAACTTCAGCGCCTTGCCGCCGGTGGTGGTCTCCGGCGAGCCGAACATCACGCCGATCTTCTCGCGCAGCTGGTTGATGAAGATCGCGGTGGTGCCGGAATTGTTCAGCGCGCTGGTCATCTTGCGCAGCGCCTGACTCATCAGGCGGGCCTGCAGACCGACGTGGCTGTCGCCCATCTCGCCCTCGATCTCGGCGCGCGGCACCAGCGCGGCCACCGAGTCGATGACGATGATGTCGATGGCGCCGGAGCGCACCAGCATGTCGGCGATCTCCAGCGCCTGCTCACCCGTGTCGGGCTGGGAGACCAGCAGCGCGTCGGTGTCGACGCCCAGCTTGCGGGCGTAGTCCGGATCGAGCGCGTGCTCGGCGTCGATGAACGCCGCCACGCCGCCCGCGGCCTGCGCGTTGGCCACCGCGTGCAGCGCCACGGTGGTCTTACCCGAGGATTCCGGGCCGTAGATCTCGACGATGCGGCCGCGCGGCAGGCCGCCGATGCCCAGCGCCACGTCGAGCGCGATCGAGCCGGTGGGGATCACCGAGATGGGCTGGCGCGCCTCCTCGCCGAGGCGCATGACGGCGCCCTTGCCGAAGCTCTTCTCCACCTGGGCCAGCGCGAGTTCGAGCGCCTTGTCCCGGTCGTACGCCTGTGGTGCCATGGTCCTGCTCCCCTTTTCGACGGGTAAGTCTCGTTCTGTGGTTGGCGCCTACAGTAGAGCGCGGCACCGACAAGTTCTGGCGACCAGCCTAGACGAACAGGTGTTCGAGTCAAGCGACGCGCCCGGCGCGCAGCACACCGCTCGCGCCCTCTCCGGCGAACGCCGCGCGATCAGCGCACCAGGGCGATCCGGTCGGTGTCCAGCAGCGTCTGCGCCTGTTTGAGCACGCGCAGGGAAGGCGTCACTTCCACGTCGGTGATCCCGTCCAGCGCGCCGAGGCGCTCGGTCACGTACCGGTAGAGATCCGCGGTGTCGCGGCAGATGATCGAAGCGAACACATTGGACGGCCCGGTGGTGGCGGCGACGAACACGATCTCCTGGTGCGTCGCCAGCGCGCGCCCCACCGCGTCCAGATCGGCGGGCCGCACGCGCAGCCAGAGCGCGCCGCGCACGCCGTAGCCCATCCGTTCGATCGCGAAATCGACGTCGAAGTACAGCACGCCCGCCGCGGTCAGCTCGGCCATGCGCCGCGCGACTCGCGGCGCTGTCCACCCGGTTTCGGCCGCGAGCTGGGCGTACGGAGCGCGCCCGTCCCGGCCGAGCAGCGTGAGCATCGCCTCGTCGGCCGCCGAAAGGTGCACCGGTGCGTCCGGTCCCGCGTCCGCGGTCCGGGGCCGGGCGGGGCCGAGTGCGTCGAGCTGGGCGGCGGTGAGCAGGTGCCGATAGCGCGGCCACTCCTCGTCGAGCGGAAAACGATGGATGACCTCGTACGCGGTCAGCGCCAGCACTTGCGGGGCGCGCGGCAGGATCTGCAACAGCAGCGCGTCGCGCCGCTCGATCGAGCGCGGCCTGCCCACGCAGGTCACCTCTGAGCCGGTGGACAGCAGGGTCACCCAGCTCAGATCCGGGAACCGGGACAGGGATTCGGCCAGCCGCAGCGCTTTGTCCGGTGTCGATTTCAAGCGCAGCACCCAGCGCGCGTGACCGAGCGGCGCCGCGTTCACCTGTCCGGCCACGTGCAGGATGCCGCATTGCCGCAACGCGCGATAACGCCGCGCCACCGTCTGCTCGGAGACGCCGAGAGCGCCGCCCAGCCGGGCGAACGGCATCCGGGCGTCGTGAACCAGCGCGTGCACGATCTGTTTGTCCAGGACATCCAGATCGGAAGATTCCCTCGGGTCATCGTCGCGCACAGGAGGAATCTAACGCAATTGCCGCTGTGGCTAGGGGGATCCGTCCGATTGCCGCACGCTTGGCGTCGAAATCATTCGAATCCGCCGTGGAGGCTCCCGTGAGGAAATGGCTCCCCCTGTTCGCCGCGTGCCTCGGCACGCTGATGCTGCTCATCGACGTCACCATCGTGAACGTCGCCCTGCCGGATATCGCCGCCGATCTGGACACCGGATTGTCCGGCTTGCAGTGGGTGGTGGACGGCTACGCCTTGGCGCTGGCGGCGCTGCTGCTGGTGCTCGGCTCGCTCGCCGACCGGGTCGGCGCGAAGCACGCCTACCTGGCCGGACTGGTCGTCTTCGCGATCGCGTCGCTCGGGTGCGGCGTCGCCGAGAACGCGGCGGCCCTCGTCGCGGCGCGGGCGCTGCAAGGCGTCGGCGGCGCGGCCATGTTCGCCACCACGCTGTCGCTGCTGCACGCCACCTACACCGGTCGTGACCGCGGCGTCGCCTTCGGCGTCTGGGGCGCGGTGTCCGGTGCGGCGGCGGGCATCGGAGTGGTGCTCGGCGGCGTGCTCACCGAGGCGTTGTCGTGGCGCTGGATCTTCTTCGTCAACCTGCCCATCGCCGTGCTGGCGATCGGGCTGACCGCCACCGTGTTCCCGCCCGTCCAGCGGCGCGTGGGCCGAGCGGTGGACCTGCCGGGCATGCTGGCCTTCGCGACCGCGGCGACGGCGGTCACCTACGGTGTCATCCGCGGCGGCGAGCACGGCTGGACGGACGCGGCCGCGGTGACGGCGTTCGCGCTGGGCGCCGCCGCGACCGCGATCTTCGGCTGGGTCGAAGCGCGCGGCGCCGCACCGATGTTCCCCTTGGCACTGCTGCGCAACCGCGATTTCGGCGCGACCCTGTTCGGCGCGTCCGGACAGACGTTCGCCGCGTTCGCGAGCACTCCCCTGGTCTCGCTGTGGCTGCAACAGCAACTGCGCATGTCGCCCCTGCACGCGGGTCTGGCGATGCTCCCGATGGCCGCGACCGCGTTCGTGGTGGCGGGCGCCTTCGGTCGGCTGCTGCACGATGTCGCGCCGAAATGGACCATCGGCGCGGGGTTGGTGGTGGTCGGCCTGGGCAGTTGGCTGCTGATGATCGTCGGCGCCGAGTCCTCCTGGGTCGCGCTGATCCCGGGATTCGTGGTGATCGGCATCGGGATCGGCGTCAACGCGCCCGCGCTGGTCTCGGTCGGCATGGCGGCGGTCGCCCCGGAGCAAGCGGGCACCGCCGCGGGTGCGGTGAACACTGCCCGGCAACTGGGCCTAGCGCTCGGCGTCGCGGTGCTCGGCACCGTCTTCCGCGGGGTGGCCGACGCCGCGCAGCCGATGACGTCGCCGCACTTCGTCGCCGGGCTCGACGCGGCGTTCGGCATCGCGGCGGCGGTGGGCATGGGATTCGGACTGGTCGCGTTCGGACTGTTCCACCGGAAGCGCGCGGACGCCGGATCGCCCGAAGCCGAGCGGCAGGCCGTCGCCGCCTGATCGCGATCCGGCACGAAGAGACGGCGGCGTCCCGGACGGGCGCCGCCGTTTCCCGTGCCCCGGCGGCCCTAACGCTGCGGCAGCACCGACTCGTCACCAGGCTCGCGTGGCCCGAAGATGCGCCGCTCGGATTCCCCGATCGGGACATCGTTGATGCTGGCCTCACGCCGGGACATCAGCCCGTCCGGTGCGAACTCCCATTGCTCGTTGCCGTAGCTGCGGAACCACCGGCCGGACTCGTCGTGCCATTCGTACTGGAACCGCACGGCGATGCGGTTGCCGTGGAAGGCCCATAGATCCTTGCGCAGCGCGTAGCCGTTCTCGATGGACCACTTCCTGGTGAGGAACTCGACGATGGCGTCACGGCCGGTGAAGAACTCGTCGCGATTGCGCCACACCGAATCTTCGGTGTACGCGGCGGCGACCCGTTCGGGATCGCGCGTGTTCCAGGCGTTTTCCGCAGCCCGCACCTTGGCTTCGGCGGATTCCGCGTCGAACGGGGGTAGCGGAGGTCGCATGGGACAACTCCTTTTCTCGAAGTCTCAGGGATTCACGGGAGAAAGTTCGGCAGGGCCCCATCGCAGCGCTCCCGTGGATCGCTCGACCACCTCTTCGATGGTGAAATCGAGGGAGCACTGCGCGCCCGCCGTGAAGGTCTCGGCTGCCCAGACCAACTCGGCCGTGCCGGTGAGCTGCAAGGCGATGTCCGCCTGCCCCATCCGGCGCTGCACGGCGACCTCCCCGCGGTGGAACGCCTCCATCGCGATACTCCCTTCGCTACGCGGCCGGATCAGAAGAAGCCGCAGGTCGGTGCCGCACCGCTGGGCGCGGGAGCGGATTCCGCGCCACTGGGCGCGTACACCTCCAGCCGGATGCCGTCGGGATCGGTGAAGAAGATCCCACCGGAGGCGACGCCCTCGCCGTGCGCCACCACGCCGTCGTGGGCGAAGGTGACCGAGAGTTCACGCAGCACCCGTTCCACCGCGCGTACCTCGTCGATGCTGTCTACCTGGAACGAAAGATGATGCAGCCCAGGCGTTTCGGTGGAAAACGCGCCGCCGCTCTGCTGCCACAGCGTGACCACCAGCTTGCCGTCGCGACCAGGAAGGCCCAACGGCGCTGCTCGTCGGCGCTCGCGGCGAGCTGTTCGAAACCAAGGGCCCGACGGTAGAAGTCCACCGAACGATCCAGATCCGAGACGTTCAGGCCGATGTGCCCGGTGCTGAGCTGAGGCGCGGCAACCGTGGTCATGAGTTCCTCCTCGGAAGATTCAACCGCCTTATGCGGTTTCACTGGTTAGAACGTACCGACCCGAGAACAATGGTGTCAACCATCTAAATAATTTTCAACGGTTAGAAAGGAGGTGACGGCCGTGGACGACGGCGCCCACTCGGTACCCTCGGGCATGCCCGATCCACGCCCCCACCTCGGTGAACCCCTGGCGCTCGATCTGCTGAACACGAGATGGATCGAGCACGGACCACAGGACCTGCTCACCGATGTCACCGGCCTGCACACCTGGCTGGCGTCCGCGGGCCTCACCGATCGCGCGACCGCCGACGAAGCCACCTTGAACGCGGTGCTGACCGCCCGGACCGCCATCTACGACGTGGTGGTGCACGCTTCCCCCGCCGGACTCAACGACGTGCTGGAACACGGCCGCGTCCGCCGCGCGCTCACCGCGTCCGGGCCCGCCGACCTGGTGGACGTCCCGGAGCAAGCTTGGTTGCCCGGCTGGCTGGCTGCCGACAACCTGCTGGAGCTGCTGCGCACCGCATCCGATCGGATCCGCCAATGCGCGCATCCGGAGTGCGTGCTGTTCTTCTACGACACCTCGAAGAACGGAACCCGCCGCTGGCACTCCATGGCCACCTGCGGCAACCGCACCAAAGCGGCGCGGCACTACGCGCGAAAACCCTGAGGCTCAGAACAATTCGTCGAGCAGCCGGTAATACGTCAAGCGGCTCTCGTCCGGCTCGGCCAGTCCGTAGGCCGCGAAGAAGGCCGTCACCTCCGCTTCGCCGAAATCCGCGCGCAGGTCGCGGACGGCGAGCGCCAGGTCACGGTAACGGTCGGAAACACCGAGCCCGCCGACATCGAGGAGGACGCCGTTCGCCAGCACGTTCGGCGGGGTGAAATCACCGTGCGCCACCACCAGATCCTCACGCTCCGGCCGCTGTGCCAGCAGCCGCTCGAGGATCTCCGCGGGGGTGGACCCGGCGTTGTCGTCGTCGAAATCGTCCGCGTCGACGAGACCTTCGACCACGTTGCGGCGCGCCCGCGCCAGCACGACGTCCAGGCGTCCGTCGAACGGGCACTCGCCGACCGGAATGCTGTGCAGCCGGCGCAACAGCGCGCCGAGCACGGCGCCGATCGAGGCCGCGTGAGCGCCGCCGGAGCCCGCCGACAAGCTGGGCGCGCCCACGTCCGCGAGCACCAGCACGTCGTCCTCGAACGCCGTCACCTCCGGCACGGCGATCCCGCGCTCACGCAGCCAGGTGAGCCGCCGATACTCGGCGACGGCCTTCGGACCGCGTTTGAGCCAGTAGGCGCCGTCGACGCGCACCACACCACCGCTCATGCCCTCGTGCTCGTCCGACCAGCTCGGCACCTCGCCGAACAACGCCGCGACGGTGGGCGGCAACGGAATCGGCAGCTCGCCCAGCGTGTCCAGCGCGGTGCGGGTGGCTTCGATCTCCTCGGGATCGCCCTCGGCCACGCGCAGCCGCATCGCCTCGGCCAGCAGTTCGCGCGCCTCGGCCAGGTGGTTCCGTTCGGCGAGCGCCTTGCCCAGGTGCTGCACGGCGAACGAGAGCACCTCCGGCGCGGCTACCCGCGCGTGTTCCACGGCGCGGCGGTACAACGTCTCCGCGGTGCCCGCGTCGCCGCGATAGCGGTAGACGTCGCCCAAGTTGATCCACACGGTGATCCGGCGCCGCTCCGTGTCCACCAGTTCGAGCGCACGATCGAGGTGGTCGAGCGCCTCGTCGTAGCGGCCGAGCAGCATCAACTCGATGCCGGTCTGCCGGTAGCTCGCGAAGTCGTCGGGGTGTGCCTGCGCCACCCGGACCGCCAAACGTTCCGGGTCGTGCGGGATCATCCGCTGCCGCTCGTCGAACCGGTACAGCGGCTCGTCGCGCTCCACCTGCCCGGGGGCGCTCACCAGCGCGTCCTCGGCACGTCGAATTCGGCGCACAGGGCGCGCCAGACGTCGCGGGGATCGGTTCCGGCCTCGATGGCGGCGGCGCCGGTGCGCCCGCCCAACGCCGGGATCACGTGGTCGGTCAGCAGGGCGTCGCCGCGGGCCACACCGAACTCGGTGTGCAACAGTTCCTGAAACTCGGTCAACCGCACCGTCCCGAACTTACTCCCGTCCCCTGCGTTCGCTGGTCAGGGGCACGCCCGGCACCCGCTCCGGTCAGGGTTGGACGGCGTAACAGACCTGGTGGCACAGGGCGACCGGGTCCGGGAAATCGCGCGTGGCGGCGGCCTCCCTCGCCGCTCGGGTGTAGCGCGGGTCGGCGAGGATCGCACCGACCGCGGCACGGACGGCCTCGGGTGAAAGCGGCCGGACGACGATCGAACTACCTTGTCGCGCCGCGCGATTGGCCAGCTCCCACTGGTCGCCGCCGCCGGGAACGGTGACGATCGGGACGCCGGCGGACAGCGTTTTGGCGAGCAGGCCGTGACCGCCGCCGCCGACGACGACGGACGCGTGGGTCAGCAGTTCGTCCTGCCGCCCCAACCCCGCCGTGGCCCATGGCGGAAGATCGGCGGGCGGCGTGTCCAGCATCGAAATGGCCACGCGGACACCGGTTCCCTCCAACGCCCGCAGGACGGTCTCGGCCATGCCCGCCACACCGGTGTGCGCGGTCGAGGGCGCGACCATGACCAGCGGCGCGTCCCCGGGCGGCAGGTCCAGGATCGTGTCGGTCGGCTCCCACAGCAGCGGGCCGATCACGTGGGCGGATTCCGGCCAGTCGGGGCGCGGTACCTCGAGCGCGGGCAGGGTGGCGATCAGGCGCGCGGCGGGCCCGGGATCGACCGCAGGGAGGCCGACGCTCTCACGCGCCCGCTCCCGCTGGCGACGCCCGTTCCGCAGCGCGCGTGCGGTCATGCCGCGCAGTACGCCGTCGCGCACCCGACCGCGCAGACCCGAACCGGGCGCGAGCCCGCTTCCGATGGGCGGCAACCCTTTCGACGGCAGGTACAGCGGATGCGGGGACAGCTCAACCCAGGGGACGCCGAGCCGTTCCGCGGCCATGCCGCCGCCCGCGGTCAGGACGTCGGAGATCACCAGTTCGGGCAGCATGGCGCTCAATTCGGGCAGGATCTCGGTAGAGATGTGCGCGGCCCGCTCGTGGATGCGCTGCCCGGCGTCGGCGTCGTCGTCCACCGGTCGCGGCGCCAGGCCTTTCAGTCTGCGCACGCCGATTCCGGCGGCGAGGGCGGCGTCGAACCACCGGGGACCGGTGAACAGGACCGGCTCGTCACCGGCCGCCAGGAATTTCGAGCACAACGCGATAGCGGGGAACGCGTGACCGGGATCGGGCCCTGCGACGACGGCTACTCGCATCCGCCTAGCCTGCCACAACCCCTTCGAGGTCGATCACACCCGCATCGCGGCACCGCTCGCTACAGCTTGCTCACCGTCGACTTGTCCGAGCCCGAGACCGCCTTGTACAGCAGGTACAGCCCGAACACGATGGCGCTGATCACCAGGATGGGGAACAGGCCTTTGATCAGCGCGCCGATGACGGCCAGCGCGATCCAGACGACCGCGACGATGCCGATGATCTTCCACAACATTTCGATGCCTCCAAGAAGTCGGTTTCCGCTTCGAGCATGGCACTTGGATCAGCGGAAATCACCAGGTGGGGAGGCATTTCGGGGTGTAAATCAGGGTTCCCCCTTAGGCCGGCGCCCCGCTTGTCGCGCGGCGATCGGGGTTTCGCCGCCGACCGAAGATCTCCCGTCCCGAACACGCCACGATGGTGTGCGCGTCGGAGGACGCGCACACCATCGTCGAGGACGAGCCGATCAGCGGGGCTCGGCGTCCGGCAACTCGCCGGCCAGAGGATCGTCGTGCGGCATGCCATCCGGTTCCCGCATACCGAGATCGGCAGTGTCGACCGCGTAGGGGTCGACCATCGGATCCAGGCCCATGCGCGACCGATCGCCGGACGCCGGCATCCGCAACGTCTCCTCGTCCGGACCCGTATTGTTCCGCATTCGCGCGGTGGCGACGCCTCCCGGCTCCCCGGTCCGCCGCTCCGGCGGGCGGGTCATCGCGGGGCGGGTGCGCGGCGGCTGCGGCACCGGCTGCCTGCCGTAGACATCCCAGGCGGACTGATCCGGATCGATCTGATAATGGTCGAACAGTTCCTGCTCGGCCTGTGGGCTGATCTGCCCGTTGTGGTCCAGCTGCGGCGAGGCCTTGACCGCGTCCTTACCGACTCGCACCTGCAACACGGCCGCCTCGGGGCGATGCTCGGCGCCCGCAAGCGGGACCAACGCGTCGGCGCTGAACAGACCGGTGGATACCGCGATCCAGGTGGGCGATCCGGAATTGTTGTCGACGTAGACCCGTTTGACCTTGCCGATCTTCTCGCCTTCGGGGCCGTACACCGAGCTGCCGATGAGCGTTTCCAGCATTTCAGTCATGGGTTCCTCCGCAGTTCGTCCGTGCGATGCGCAGCTCGACAGAACGCGGCTGTCCACCGCGCGTGCTGGGAAAAGCAGTTCAATCGCTGGTGGGTCGATCCGTGACGTCGGGGCTCGCGACGACGCGCTGCGTTCTGCGCGACAGCCGCACCGGGTCCTCGGCGCTGTCACACGTCAGATACCGGCTGACGTCCAGCCGCTGCGTGTCCTGGTCGAGCAGCGATCGACGGTAGGAAACATCGAGCATGACGTGCTCCTGCCAGTAGTGCATGTGCCCGGCCCCAGACGAGACCGGAAATGATCAGCTACATGATGGCAACTACCCGTGCATTCCTCGACCAAACCAGGCTCAGTACCCAATTCGCCGACACGCCGCGCCAGAAGCGACGACACAGCTATCTGATAGCTATTCGTTATGTATTTCGCTGCGAGTTCCCCGCGCGCCCACGCTTGATCAGCATCAGCGCCGACGGTCCGCTGGTGAATCGGAAGTCCTTGCCGCGATGGTCGACCTCGCCATCGGTGGCCAGCGACACCGCCTCCTCGGCGACCCGCACATCCACCCGGGAAACCCTGCGGTGCCGATAGGTGGGCGAATACTCCAGCGTGCCGGTGAACGTCGCGAAGACCAGCCGCAGCCGCGAGAACGGGACATCGGCGCGCAAGTAACGGACATCGAGGGTGCCGCCGCGCAACTCCGGACGCGACATGGGGATCTGGTCGGCCGGATGGTAGGTGCCGTTGCCCACGAACAGCATCCAGAGCGCGGTGTGGGCGCCATCGACGGTGACGTGCAGCGGCTGGGCGCGGAACAGCACGCGCACCATCGCGATTCCCGCCGCAGGCCATTTGCCGATCCGCCGTTCCCAGCGCTCGCGAACACGGACGAAATCGGGATAGCCGCCGAGACTGGCGGTGTTCACGAAGGTGCGCTGCTCGGCGCCGTCCAAACAGACACCCGCCACGTCGACCCGCACCGCTTCGCCCGCTTCCAGCCCGGCGACGGTCACGTCGGTCCGCTCCACTCCGGCGTCCCTGGCGAAGTGGTTCAGCGTGCCACCCGCGAATACCGCCAGCGGCAACCGGTGACGGACCGCGTACTCCGCGACGGCCGACACCGTTCCGTCCCCGCCGACGACGCCGAGAGCGCGGAGATCGTCGCGCCTCATTAGTTCGTCGACCCGCTCCTCGAAATCGTCGCCGCCCAGTTCCAGCACCTCGGCGGCCGGCAGTCGCTCACGCAGGTCGGCGAGCGCGTCGTCGCCATCGCCCGATCCCGCGTGCGGATTGCCGATCAGCAGCAATCCGGCGCCCTTCGGCAGCGGGTCGATGTGTTCGACCGGACCGAGCGCGGCGGGTTCGTCGTCGCGCACCGCCCACCACCGCCGAGTGACCAGTGCGACCGCGCTACCGAACAGCGCGCCCGCGACCACATCGGAGGGCCAGTGCACGCCGATGTGCACACGCGAATATCCCACCGCGGCGGCGACCGGGGCCACCGCGACGGCCGCCGCGGGCGATTCCAGCGCCAAGCCCGTCACGAAGGCCGCGGCGGAGGCCGCGTGCCCGGAGGGGAACGATGACGAGACCGGCGGCGCGACCAGCCTGCGCACGAACGGAACGGATTCGTCCGGCGGACGACGGCGCGGGAACAGCGGCTTGGCCACACCGTTGGCCACGCCGCTGGCGATGCTCAGCGCGAGCAACCCGCGCACCGCGCCGCGCCGGGCCGAGCGATCTCCGGCGACGAACAGGACCGCTCCGAGCGCCATCCACAAGCGACTCTTGTCGGCGGCGGTGCTCAATGCCTTCAATGCCCGGTCCGCAGGAGTCGCACGCACGCGCGCACTGCGGCCGACCAGCCAGCGATCCAGGCTGCTCGTCATTCCGATCACCCCACCGTCGCGTTCGCGAGTCGAGAGAAACCGCATCGCCGCAGCCTACCGACCGCTCGAGCGCCGCGCCCACACGACCGCTCCATGCGGACGCGAGTGCTCAGGCGTGCGCCGGATCCCCAGCGCGGTCGAGACCGATGCGACTTCAGTGCACGGATGTACTCTGATCTTCAACGCCAAACGGCGCTGCGCGACAACAGGGAAGGGACGATCCAATGACGCAGACACCCCAATCAGCACACAGTCATGCACTGAATCTCCTCTGACGGCCGGGACCCCGATGGAACAGACGAACGAGCTGGCACAGGAACTCGCGGCCGCGGCCCGGCGGCACGGTTCGGCGATCGCGGGAATCGTCGGATCGGCCGCCCGCAAAGCGTCGTGGGAAGTGCTCGACCTCATGGCCGAGAGCCGCGAACTCGTCGGCGCGGCGTTTCGGGCCAGGGCCGAGGAACTTCGCCGCCGGGACCGGCCGAGCTGACCGGCCCGGATCAGATCGGTGGCCGCGGCGACGCGGGCACCGATTTGTCGGCCACCTCGATGAGGGCCTGCGCCCACCCGTCCAGCCGGTCGGAGGCGTGGCGCAGATCCGCCACGATGGTGTCGAAGTTGTGCCGCACCACGGTGGTCTCCGGCACCGCGAGAATCCGGCCCGCCGCGGCCACCACCTGCTCGTACTCCGTGACGCCCGCGTCGAGCCTGGCCAGGATCAGCCGCAGATTCTCGGTGAGCGCCACCGCCGCGGGCGAATTCGCGCTTCCGATGGCCCCGAGCCCCTGTTCCATCGCCGTGATGTCGGCAGCCAGCGCATGGAGCGCCGCCGCGCCCGAGGCGGCGGTCTCGAGCATGTCGGCCAGTTCGTCCGGGGGCAGCCGATGCGAGCGGGCGATCTGAACGCCCAAGCCGTGCAAGGCCTTCTCCGCGCGCACCAGACGCGCGATCGACGGCCGGGCGTTCGACCATACCGGTGGCTGCTTACGCGGGAGGAACGCCGCATGCGGCAGCGGCGCTCCCCGCAGTCGCAGATAGCGACGAGTGCTCAGCGCCGCGCCGGTGACCAGTGCCACCGCGCCGCCGCCGACCACGACCACGGCCCACACCGGCGCCGAAAGGGCGACGAGGCCAACGGTTCCCACTGTGGTGAGGCCGGACACCGTGCCCAGCTGGAAGGTGCGGCGGCGGGCCCTGCGGCGGCGGCGCAGCTCCCACTCCCGTGGATCGGCCCAGCGCCGCACGGCGACGAGCGCGTTCTCACCGACTTCGCGAAGACTGTCCGGCAGGCTGCCCGGCTGTGGCGCGAGCGCGGCTTGGGCCCGGATCATCGCCGTCCCGCGCAGGCGCCGCGTTTCGGGCCGACGCTCGCGAAATGCACTGCCGCTCATACCTTCTCTCCCACCGGTTGCACACATCGGACAGACCGGGACCCGACTCGGCCGACGGCCGGCCGGTCGGGTCCCCACGCCTTGTCCTCCAGTGAACCAGCCCCCACCGACACGTGTTCGCCGAACACCCGGAGGCGGCTACTGCTGCGCGGCCTGTCCCTTGTTCATCTGCGGCTGTGCCGAACCGGCCTGTGCCGGATTGATGGCGGGCTGGGCGCCACCGGCGGGCAACTGGTCCCCGCGCATGGACGCGCGGATCTGCTCCAGTTTGCTGTGCCCGGCCATCTGGATGCTGGCCTGCTGCACCTCGAGCATGCGGCCCTGCACCGAATTCTGCGCGAGTTCCGCTGCGCCCAGCGCGTTGGCGTAGCGGCGCTCGATCTTCTCGCGCACCGCGTCCAGGCTCGGCGTGCTGCCGGGCGCCGACAGCGTCGAATCCATCTGCTGCAGCGAGGCGGAGACCTGCTCCTGCATCTTGGCCTGCTCCAGCTGGCTGAGCAGCTTGGTGCGCTCGGCGACCTTCTGCTGCAACAGCATCGCGTTCTGCTCCACGGCCTTCTTCGCCTGGGCGGCCGCCTGCAGCGACTGGTCGTGCAGGACCTTCAGGTCCTCGACGGACTGCTCGGCGGTGACCAGTTGCGCGGCGAACGCCTCGGCGGCGTTGGTGTACTGGATCGCCTTCTCGGTGTCGCCCGCCGCGGTGGCCTGATCGGCCAGCAGGACGGCCTGACGTGCGTTGGCGTTGAGCTTCTCGACCTCGTCCAGCTGCCGGTTCAGCTTCATCTCCAGCTGACGCTGGTTGCCGATGACCGAGGCGGCCTGCTGCGAAAGGGCCTGATGCTGCCGCTGGGCTTCCTCGATAGCCTGCTGAATCTGGACCTTCGGATCCGCGTGCTCCTCGATCTTCGCGTCGAAGAGGGCCATCAGGTATTTCCAGGCCTTGACGAACGGATTAGCCATCGATTGATCCCGCCTCCATCTGACATGCCGCGCTCCGGCGCGACTCCAGTGCGCGACCGTCACGCACCCGATATGTGCCTATCCTCCACCATGTGGCACCAGGGCCGGGCGAACCCGGCCCAACCGACGCCTACGGAGAATCTATCCGCTTTCCGCACCGGCCCGCAGCGTTGCCGCCGTGGCCGCAACTCGTCGCCGGTCACGCACCTTTCACCAGGACCAACATGTCCGATCGCGGCGCCGGGATGACGATCCGGGTGTCCTCCGCCAGCGGCAGCGGCCGCGCCGCGGCGTCGGCCGACATGGTTGCCGCCGCGGACGCGGACTCGGGCTGCGCGGCGGGCTCGGCCGCCGTCCGCTCCGGCTCGGCCGCGGCGGCCGCGGCCTCGTCCGCGGGCGCGCCTGCCGTCGCCGCGTCGACACCGGCCATGATCGTGCTCACATCCCACAGCACCCGCGACAGCGGGACGTCCAGCGCTTCGCAGATGGCGGCAAGCAGTTCGCTGGAGGCCTCCTTGCGACCCCGCTCGACTTCGGAGAGATAGCCGAGACTCACTCGCGCCGATGTCGACACCTCGCGCAAGGTCCGGCTCTGGGCGAGACGCGCACGCCGCAGACTGTCCCCGATCGCCTCTCGCAGCAGCGTCATCTCGTTCTCCTTCGCTCCCGGTCGCGGGGCCGACGCGATCGCCGACCCCACGCATGCCGTTCTTTCTGGCACAACGTCGGAACCGGGGTGGATGGTTCCCGCCGGAAGCACCTCAGCCGCTCCGCCCGACGCGGTCGGCCGGGTCCGTGCCCGCCTCCCGCACACACCGCAGCAATTCCGCCACCGCCGTGCGCGTCGCACCGATTCTGATCGTCCACCGGTCGCCGGGGAGTTTCAACCGCATCACTTCGGTGTGCCCGGGACCGGCCAGTCCGAGGAAGACCGTGCCGACCGGGTGCCCGTCCTGGGAATCGGGGCCCGCCACGCCGGTCAGCCCCACACCCCAGTCCGCGCCGCAGCGCGTGCGCGCGCCGACGGCCAGCTGTTCGGCGGTGCTCGCCGCCACCGGGCCTTCGGCCGCGAGGACCTCCGCGTCGACGCCCGCGAGGCTGTGCTTGAGGTCAGTGGCGTAGACCACCAACCCGCCGCGCAGCACGGCACTGGCGCCCGGTACCCCGGCGATGGTCGCGGCGAGCAGACCCGCGGTCAGCGATTCCGCGGTGGCTACCGTTTGCCGCACAGTCACCAGCGCACGAACGAGATCGATGGCGGGCACGTCGGCGACCAGCGGATCGCTCATGCGCCGCGGTTCCGCCCCGGGCCGCCCGCGAACCACACCCGGGCCGCCTGACCGACGTAGTCGAGGCCGGTGGCCACGGTCAGCGCGACCGCCACATACATCAGCAGCATGCCGATACCGGCGACCCAGCCCGACAGCGGCAGCAGGAGCATGGCGATGGCCACCGACTGGACCAGTGTTTTGAGTTTTCCCCCGCGCCCTGCGGGAATGACTCCGCGCCGCACGACGATCAGACGCAGCAGTGTGACGCCGATCTCCCGGCCGCAGATCACCAACGTGATCCACCAGGCCAGGTCGCCGAGCACGGACAAGCCGATCACCGCGGACCCGATCAGCGCCTTGTCCGCGATGGGATCGGCCAGTTTGCCGAAATCGGTCACCAACCCGTATTTGCGAGCCAATTGCCCGTCGAACCGGTCGGTGATCGCGGCGATGCCGAACAGCGCCGCGGCGGCGATCCGCCAACCGGTCTGGTGACCATCTCCGGCGAACAGCGCGACGACGAACAGCGGCACGATCGCGATGCGCAACATGGTGAGCACGTTCGCGATGTTCAGCAGCGGAGGGCCGCTCTCGGCCTGCGCGGGCGCGAAGCCGGGACGGACCGGGGCGGGCGCGCTCCAGGGGCGGTCCGTCTCGTCGGGTTGCACGCTCATGCCATCGCCTCACCGGCGATCGGCTCGCTCACGGCCGCCTCGTCGGACCGCCGCGCCGCCCGGCGCGATGCGGTGAGTTGGACGAGTGGATCTGCGGCACACGTTCAGACTATCGGTAGCCGAGCCGACTACTGTGCACCCCATGACCTCTCGGGGACCACTAGGTGGTTCGACCAGCGACGCGTATCCGGGCGCGGCTTCGGCCGCGCAGAGCTCCCTCCCGGTCGTCCGACGCGCGCGAACCTCCGACGTGCCCGAGATCAAACGCCTCGTCGACGTCTACGCCGGCCGCATCCTGCTGGAGAAGAACCTGGTCACCCTCTACGAGGCGGTGCAGGAATTCTGGGTCGCCGAACTCGACGGCCGCGTGGTCGGCTGCGGCGCGCTGCACGTGCTGTGGGCCGATCTCGGGGAGGTGCGCACGGTCGCGGTGCATCCCGACGTCAAGGGCAGCGGTGTGGGCAAGCTCATCGTGCAACGTCTCGTCGCGGTGGCGCGCGAACTCGAGCTGGAACGGCTGTTCGTGCTGACCTTCGAGGTGGAGTTCTTCGGCAGGCACGGCTTCGTCGAGATCGACGGCACGCCGGTCACCGCCGAGGTGTACGCCGAGATGTGTCGCTCCTACGACACCGGCGTGGCCGAGTTCCTCGACTTGAGCTATGTGAAGCCGAACACTCTCGGCAATACTCGGATGCTGCTGACGCTCTGAGCCCAACCCACAGGAAGCGATACCCGTGCCGATCTTCGCCGTCCACTACGCCTATTCCGAGGCCACCGCCGCAGACCGCGACGTCCACCGACCCGAGCACCGAGCCTGGCTGGCCGGGCTGCTCGAGTCGGGCACCCTGCTGAGCAGCGGTCCGTACCCGGACGGGTCCGGAGCGCTGCTGCTCTTCCGCTCGCCGGACGCGGGACAGCTGAAGGACCTGCTCGCCCAGGACCCGTTCGCCCGCGCGAACCTCATCGACGAGGTCCGCGCCGTGGAATGGGCTCCCGTCTTCGGCGCCTTCGCGCCCTGAGCGGCTACCGGTCCGCTCGGACCCGCGTGCGGAGCAGGCTGGCGACCGTCGCGACCACCAGGATGACCAGGATCACACCCAGCGAGACCGACGTGGAGATCTCCGGGACCGCGACGTGCTCGCCGCCGTTGACGAACGGCAACGTGTTCTCGTGCAGGGCGTGCAGCACCAGCTTCATGCCGATGAACGCCAGGATCGCCGCCAGTCCGTAGGACAGGTACACCAGCCGGTCGAGCAATCCGCCGATCAGGAAGTACAGCTGCCGCAGGCCCATGAGCGCGAACGCGTTCGCGGTGAAGACCAGGTACGGCTGCTCGGTCAGTCCGTAGATGGCCGGGATGGAGTCCAGCGCGAAGAGCAGGTCGGCGAACCCGATGGCCAGTAGCGCCAGCAACAACGGCGTGACCACCCGGCGTCCGTCCACCCTGGTCACCAGCTTGTCGCCGTCGTATTCATCGGTGGTCGGCAGGACCCGCTTGGCCAGTGCGACGATCCGGCTGTCTCGTTTCTCCTCGACCTCGACCTCGTGGCCGCTCTCGCGCAGCAGCTTCACCGCGGTGTAGACGAGGAACATGCCGAACAGGTAGAACACCCAGCTGAATGCGCCGATCGCGGCCGCGCCGACGGCGATGAACGCGCCGCGCATGGCCAGGGCGAGCACGATGCCGATCAGCAGCACCTTCTGCTGGTAGATCCGCGGCACCGCGAAGGTGGACATGATGATCAGGAAGACGAACAGATTGTCGACCGAGAGCGCTTTCTCGGTGACGAAACCCGCGTAGTACTCCCCGGCGTAGGTCGAACCCCACTGCCAGGCGACCACGCCGCCGAACAGCAGCGCCAGCCCGATGTAGACCCCGGACCAGAAGCCGGATTCCCGGAACGTCGGCTCGTGCGGAGTGCGCACGTGGGCGTAGAAGTCGAAGACGAACAGGCCGAGGATCACCACGACGGTGATCCCCCATTCGAGTGCGGTTACGTGCATGCGGCGTGCCGATCGAAGAACATGATGTCCATAATGCCCGATTTGTCCGTTACTGCGCGATAGCGAGGTGATTGCCGACCATAATTCCACATGCGTTCACCCGGCCGTTCGTGCCACCGTCGACGTTCGTGGCCGACGACTACCGCACCGCCTACTTCGAGACCGACGCCTGGTTCAGCCGGACCACCACGCACGAACGGAACCTCTCGGCGAGGTCGTGACCGCGCTGCCGCGGCGGACCTCACGCTGACCGGCCTGGTCGAACATCGCAGTGTTCCGTGGAACGCGCTGCCCGGCCTGATGACAACGGGCCGGGACGGTGAATGGCGGCTGACCCGGCACCCGGAAAGGCTACCGTTGAGCTATACCCTTCAGGCACGGAAGAACTGACCGGGTAGGGTCGTCGGCTAGGGAAAAGCGGTTCCCAACACCGACATCCGGTGTTACCTTCTGAGCCGGCGAAGATCAGACCACAGGAAGGCGAGACGATGACCGGGACGGCGGAGCGACAGGTGTCGCCGAGCGATGTCTCGCGCACCGGCGCCGCGCTATCAGCCTGGTCCGTCTCCTGGCGAGCCGCGCGGAGCCGCCCCTGAACGTGTCTTTCGCAGACCGTATCGAAAGGGGTCACTCCGCGGCGAATCGCCAGGAGCGACCCCTTTTTCGTGCGAACGGACGTAGCTCAGCCGGTAGAGCAGCGGTCTCCTTCAGGTCGGAACCCCGACCGATCCCTCGTAGCCCAATCGGTAGAGGCGCCGGACCTAGATTCCGGTAGATGCGAGTTCGAATCTCGCCGAGGGAACCAGCCGGATCACTCCGACTCGTCGGAGTCGCCGCCGTCCCCGCCGCCGCGGATCGACCACAGCAACCCTTCCAGTTCATCGGGTTTCACCAGCACGTCGCGCGCCTTGGACCCCTCGCTCGGGCCGACCACGCCCCGGGTCTCCATGAGGTCCATCAGCCGTCCCGCCTTGGCGAAGCCGACGCGCAGCTTGCGCTGGAGCATGGAGGTGGACCCGAATTGCGAGGTGACCACGAGTTCCACCGCCTGCAAGAAGACGTCGAGATCGTCGCCGATATCGGGGTCGACGTCCTTCTTCTCGCCCGCCTTCGCGGCGGTGACGCCTTCTTGGTATTCCGGCTCCGCCTGGTTCTTGGTGAAGTCGACGACGCCGTGGATCTCCTCGTCGCTGATGAACGCACCCTGCAACCGGGTCGGCTTGCCCGCCCCCATCGGCAGGAACAAGCCGTCGCCCATGCCGATCAGCTTCTCCGCGCCGGGCTGGTCGAGGATGACGCGCGAGTCGGTCAGCGAGGAGGTCGCGAAGGCGAGCCGGGAGGGCACGTTGGTCTTGATCAGACCGGTTACCACGTCCACCGATGGCCGCTGCGTGGCCAGCACGAGGTGGATGCCGGCCGCACGAGCCTTCTGCGTGATGCGGACGATGGCGTCCTCCACGTCGCGCGGAGCGGTCATCATGAGATCGGCCAGCTCGTCGACGATGGCGAGGATGTACGGGTAGGGCCGGTACACCCGTTCGCTGCCCAGCGGCGCGGTGATCGCCCCCGACTTCACCTTCTTGTTGAAGTCGTCGATGTGGCGCACCTTGTTGGCCTGCATGTCCTGGTAGCGCTGCTCCATTTCCTCCACCAGCCAGGCCAGGGCGGCCGCGGCCTTCTTCGGCTGGGTGATGATCGGCGTGATCAGGTGCGGAATGCCCTCGTACGGCGTCAGTTCCACCATCTTCGGATCGATCAGGATCATCCGTACCTCGTCCGGCGTCGCCCGCTGCAGCAGCGACACCAGCATCGAGTTCACGAAGCTGGACTTTCCCGAACCGGTGGAACCGGCGACCAGCAGGTGCGGCATCTTGGCCAGATTCGCCGAGACGAACTCACCCTCGATGTTCTTGCCCAGACCGATCACCAGTGGATGGTGGTCGGTACGCGTGGAGGGCGCCTTGAGCACGTCGGCCAGCCGGACCAGCTCGCGGTCGGCGTTGGGCACCTCGATGCCGACGGCGGACTTGCCGGGGATCGGCGCGAGCAGCCGGACGTTCTCGGTCGCGACGGCGTAGGCGATGTTGCGCGCGAGCGCGGTGATCTTCTCCACCTTCACGCCGGGCCCGAGTTCGACCTCGTAGCGTGTCACCGTCGGGCCGCGCACGAACCCGGTCACCGCGGCGTCGATCTTGAACTGCACCAGCACCTCGGTGATCGCCTCGATCATCGATTCGTTGGCGGCGCTGCGTTTCTTCGGTGGATCCCCGTCGGTCAGCAGCGACAACGGCGGCAACGTGTAGTCGCCTTCGACCTCACGGTCGGTGACGAACTCCAGCTGCTTCGGCGGCGGTGGCGTCTGATCCTCCACCACCGCGGCGGGACGCTGCTTCTTCGGCTTCGGTTTCGGCGCGGGTTCCTCGGCCCCGATCTGCTTGGCGTCGCGCAGCGGGGGCTCGCCCAACGACTCGGTGACCGCGTCGGGATCGCCGAACTCGTCGGGCGGGTAGTTCTCCGCGGGCGTGCGACCGCGCCGCTTGGCGGTGGCGCGATGCACCGGGAATCCGTCGGCGTCGTAGTCGGCCGGGTCGTAGTCCCTGCGCTCACCGTCGAATTCGCCGTATTCGTCGCCACCTGTCTCGGTGCCGAGGTAGCGCCGCAGCTTGGCGGGGACCTCGCGCACCGTCGTCCCGGTCACCAGCAACGCGCCGAAGACGATGGCCAGCAAAAGGATCGGGACCGAGAGCCAGGCGGTGAGGCCGTCGGTCAGCGGCCCGCCGGTCACGAAGCCGACGAAACCGGCTGCGCGGGAACGCCCGTGCGCGTCGGTGGGGGCGCCCGCGGCGATGTGCCACAGCCCGAGGACCGGCAGGCCGATCAGCAGGCCGCCGAGCACCAGCCGCGGCCGGATCTCGGGGCGCGGTTCGGTGCGCATCAGGACGACGGCGATTCCGGAGGCGACGAACGGCAGGCATGCGGAGGCCGATCCGGAGATCGCACGGATCACGTCCTCGACCAGGTGGCCGATGGGACCGCCTGCCGACAACCAGACCGCCGCCGCTATTACGGCGCTCACCGCGATCAGCGCCAGCGCTACGCCGTCGCGCCGATGTCCGTGTTCGATCTCGCCCGCACGGCTCAGGGCGCGTGTGGTGGCGCCGAGCCCGCGGGCCAGCATGGTCCAGCCGCTGCCGATACCCCGGGTGATCACCGTCAGCGGAGCCGTGTCGGACGGACGGCGCGCCGGGCGCCGGGCGGCGGTGGCGCGTCGGCGGGGCGTGGCGGTCGCCCTGGGCGTGGCTGTGCGGGGCGTGGCCGTGCGGGGCGTGGCCGCGCGAGACCGCGCCGCAGTGGTCCTCCCCCGCGCCGATCCCGCCCGCGCCCGACTGGTCGTGGTGCTGCGGGACTTACCTGCCATGGCCCCAGGCTAGCCGCAATCGCCCCATCCGGACCATCCGCAACACTGGTTCCGTTGCGCCTCTGGCGGCTTTTCGCCGATCCCCCGGTCCCGCGCGACGGGATGGCGGCGCGGAAATCAGAACGACCGGTCGGACTCGAGTACCGCCCGAACGGCCTCGGGAGATCCGGCGGTCTCCAGCCGCACTTCGTCCCGGCCGAAGGCATGCAATACCAGTTCCGACGGCTTGCCGGTCAGCGTGACGACGTCCTCGGCGGCGGACCGCACCACCGTGCGCCTGCCGTCCGGCGTCGCCAGCTCCACCGTGACCGGCGCCTTGCGGTAGGCCATCCTGGCCATCTTGCGCAGCACCGACCACAGCTGTTCCTCGTCGGCCGCGGGCAGTTCACGTGGCCGCCAACCGGGCTCGGCGCGGCGCACGTCCTCGTGATGGACGAACATCTCCGACAGATTGACCACGGCGTCGACCGGTCGCAGCGGCGACCACCACGGTGGGCCGGTACGCACCAGCTCCAGCAGTTCGGGGAACGGCTTGCCCGCCGCCTTCGCTTGCACGCGCTCGAGATACCCCGCAAGCGGCTTCAGCAGGATGCCCGGCGCGGCGTCGGGCCGCCGTTCGCGAACCACCAAGTGCGCGGCCAAGTCCCGCACCGTCCACGCACCGCAGAGCGTCCGCGCGTCCGGTCCCGCGGCCTCCATCGCCTCGACGACTCCCCGGCGTTCCCGCTGTGCCATAGTCACACTCTGAACATACCGACCGCTCGGCCATGCCGCCGCGCGGCGCGACGCACCGCGATCACCGCAACCGCCGCGCCACCAGCCGATCCCCCACCGGGATCTGACCGCAGCGCGCGGCCGACCGCGGAAACCGAAGCACTGCCGCACCTCGGCCTCATCCGGAACCGGATCGTTACGACCTTGCGGTTCAGCGGTTTTCACCGCACAAAAAGGCAGCGTGAGTTCCGCCTCCGGGTTGCGAGGCAGCTGACCGTGGGCCACACTTGGCGCCACGCCGATCGACGTGCATCCATAGCATGGCATTCGCGGCTCTCCCTGCCGGGAAATCTCCGGCTAGCGTAATGAGAATCGGCTCTGTACCTTGTCACTCGGTCCATCGGGTCGTGGGCCAATGACAAGAAGGGGCAAATCCTCGTGAAGAAGTTTGCTACCGGTGTGGCCGCGCTCGCGGCGGTAGGTGCCGCGCTGGCTGTCAGCGCGCCCGCCGCGAATGCCTACACCAACAACTACGGCGCGATCGCGCTGTCCACCTCCACCGGTCTGATCGGGTACTCCTACGACTACCCGAACTCGGCTGCCGCGGAGCAACGCGCGATCAGCTCCTGTGGCGCAGGGGATTGCCAGTCGGTGGTCTGGTTCCGCAACGGCTGCGGCGCCGTGGCGTACTCCAGCGGCACCGGCACCTGGAGCTGGGGGTACGCGTCGTCGCGGCGCAGCGCGCAGGGGCAAGCCTTGGCGCACAACGATTCCGATGCCTACATCGTGCACTGGAACTGCACGTCCAACCACGGCTGACGCCCGGAATTCGAGAAGGAAACAACGTGAAGCACCGCACTTTCCGGACCACCGTGGCCGTCGTCCTCACCGCACTGGCCTGCTCGCTGACCGCCTGCGCCTCCAACGACGACTCCTCGTCTCCGAGCACCAGCGCCGCTCCCGGGCACCCCGCAGGTGAATTGGAGGGCGGCTCGGGCAAGGGCGACAAGGAGGCAGGCTCCGCGCCGACCACGCCGTCCTCGCCCGTATTGCCGAAGCCCACCACGCAGCAGCTCAACGAGCGGCTGCAGAAGGCGTTCGACCCGAACGTGCCGAACACCGAGAAGATCAGCTGGATCCAGGCCGCCGAGCAGGATCCCTATCTGGTCGCCAACCTCGTCGACGCCGCGAAGAAGCAGAAGGTCACCGTCGAGGTCACCAACGTGGGCGACCCGAAGGACGGCAAGCTCAAGGCCGACGCCAAGGTCACCATCGACGGCACCCCGGTGGACAGCGCGTTCATCCAATTCGTGTCCGAGGGCGGCCAGTGGAAGGTCGACCACACCTTCGCCTGCAACATCGTCAAGAGCGCGAAGATCGAGTCCGCGGCCTGCCAGGAGTAAGCCGCTACCGCGTGAAAAGCGCCGGGCAGCTGAGCTGCCCGGCGCTTTTCGCTGTGCGGAAGGTCAGACGCCGATCACGGTCGGCACGATCATCGGACGACGACGGTAGGTATCGGCCACCCAACGGCCCACTACGCGGCGCACGCCCTGCGCGATGCGGTGGGTGTCGGTGACGCCCTCGCCCGCCAGCCGCAGCAGTTCGGCTTCCACCAGTTCGGCCGCATCGACCAGTGCGGTGGGATCGTCGGAGAAGCCGCGTCCGCTCAGCTCCGGCGTGCTCACCGCCTTGCCGGTGGTCTCGTCGATGGCGACGGTGATGGCGATGAAACCGCCCTCGCCGAGCACCAGCCGGTCCGACAGCGTCGATTCCCCGACGTCGCCTACCGAAAGCCCGTCGACGTAGACGTGTCCCACCGGCACCCGTCCGACGACCGAGGCTATGCCGTCGACCAGGTCGACCACCACGCCGTCCTCGGCGAGCACCACCCGCTCCTGCGGCACCCCGGTCGCCACCGCCAGCGCCGCGTTCGCACGCAGGTGGCGCCACTCGCCGTGCACCGGCATCGCGTTGGTCGGACGCACCGCGTTGTACAGGTACAGCAGCTCGCCCGCCGAGGCGTGCCCGGAGACGTGCACCTTGGCGTTCTGCTGGGTGATCACCGTGGCTCCGAGCCGAGCCAGGCCGTTGACCACCGCGAACACCGAGTTCTCGTTCCCCGGGATGAGCGAGGAGGCCAGCACCACCAGGTCGTCGGGGCGGATGTTGATCTGCCGGTGGTCGCCGCGCGCCATCCGGGACAGCGCCGACAGCGGCTCGCCCTGCGAACCCGTCGAGATCAGCACCAAGCGATGGCCGGGCAAGGTGGCGGCGACGTCGAGGTCGACGACCACGCCCTCCGGCACGGTGAGATAGCCCAGATCCTGGGCGATCTGCATATTGCGGACCATCGAGCGGCCGACGAAGCACACCCGCCGCCCGTACTTCTGGGCCACATCGACGACCTGCTGGATGCGGTGCACGTGACTGGCGAAGGACGCGACGATGACCCGGCCGCGTGCCTTGCCGATCACCGAGTCCAGCACGCCGCCGATCTCCCGCTCCGGCGTGACGAAGCCGGGGACCTCGGCGTTGGTGGAGTCCACCAGGAACAAATCGACGCCCTCGTCACCGAGCCGGGAGAATCCGGCCAGGTCGGTGAGCCGCCCGTCCAGCGGAAGCTGGTCGAGCTTGATGTCACCGGTGTGCAGGGCGACGCCGGCCGGCGTGCGGATGGCGACGGCGAGCGCGTCGGGAATGGAGTGGTTGACGGCGAAGTACTCGCAGCCGAACGGGCCGTGCGCGGTGTGCTGCCCCTCGGTCACTTCGATGAGCTTCGGGTGCAGGCGATGTTCCCGGCACTTCGCGGCGACCAGCGCCAGGGTGAACTTCGAGCCGACGACCGGGATGTCGGGCCGCAGCCGCAGCAGGAACGGCACCGCCCCGATGTGGTCCTCGTGCCCGTGCGTGAGCACGACGGCCACGACGTCGGCGATCCGGTCCTCGATGGGGCGGAAGTCCGGCAGGATCAGGTCGACACCGGGCTGCTGGTCCTCCGGGAACAGCACGCCGCAGTCGACGATCAGCAGTTGGCCGCCGTACTCGAAAACCGTCATATTGCGGCCGATTTCGCCGATGCCGCCGAGGGCGACCACGCGCAGGCCGTTCTCGGGGAGGGCGGGCGGAGCGCCGAGCCGGTCGTGCGCGGCGATCGGATCCGCCTGCGCCGGAGGCTCTTCGACCCGCCGCGCACCGGACTGTCCCCGTCCACGGCCCGCTCGCCGGGATCCCGCATCCTGCGTCCTGGTCTCTCGACGCGCCTGCACGGGCGCGGGCCGCTCGGCTGAAACGGCGGGCACCGTCGTCTCGTCGAGTGCCGGTTCGGGCAGCGCGACGGTTTCCGGCGGCGTGTGCTCGGCCGGTGCGGCGGGGGCGGGCGATCCGGCGGGACGGGACGCGCCGCGACGGCGGCGACGGGGTAGGGACTCGCTCACGAAAGCACTCCGACCGCTCGCAGGTCCGCGGCGAGCGCTTCCAGCTGCTCACCGGTCGGCATCAGCTGCGGCAGGCGCGGTTCGCCGACCTCCACGCCGAGCAGCCGCAAACCACCCTTGCTCATCGCGACGCCGCCCAGCCTGGCCATCGCGGCGTGCAGCGGCAGCAGCGTGGTGTTGATCTCGCGGGCGCGCACGACCTCGCCCGCCGTGTACGCCTCCAGCAGCGCGCGCAGCCGTTCGGGCGCGAGATGTCCGATGACGCTGATGAATCCGGCCGCGCCGACCGACAGCCAGGGCAGGTTGAGCGCGTCGTCACCGGAGTAGAACGCCAGACCGGTGCTCGCGATGAGTTCGGCGCCCATGTTCAGGTCGCCCTTGGCGTCCTTGACCGCGACGATGCGCGGATGCTCGGCGAGCTTGCGGATGGTGTCGCTGGCGATCGGCACCACCGACCGTCCGGGGATGTCGTACAGCGTGACCGGCAGATCGGTGGCATCCGCGACGGCGGTGAAATGAGCGATCAGTCCCTCCTGCGAGGGCCGGGAGTAGTACGGCGTCACCACGAGCAAACCGTGCGCACCCGCCCGCTGCGCGTTGCGCGCGAGCTCGATCGAATGGGCGGTGTCGTAGGTGCCCGCCCCCGCGATCACGGTCGCCCGCTTGCCGACGGCGTCGACGACGGCGCGCAGCAGATCGGCCTTCTCCGATTCGGTGGTGGTCGGCGATTCACCGGTGGTTCCCGAGATCGCGAGCAGGTCGACGCCGCGGTCGACCAGGCGGGCCGCGAGCGCGACCCCGGCATCGACGTCGAGCTTGCCGTCGGCGCTGAAGGGGGTCACCATAGCGACACCTACCGTGCCGGACGCACGCAGCTCCGTTGGCGTCGATTCACCGTTCTTCATGGTCAGAAAGGCTACCCGGTCGGGGACACGCCCTCGACACCGTCGTCGGCGATCAGGCCGCAACAAGGACGCGAATCCATATCGACGACGGTGAGATGATGTCATTTCGCCGCTTGCCTGATGTCATTCATGACGTCACACTGACATCATGGATTTGAACAAGTACACCGGCCAACTGCGCGAGAGCCTGATCGCCGCCGCGGCGCTCGGTGACGAGAAGACGCAGGCCACGGCGGCCGCACTGGCCGCGGCGACGGAAGGCCCGGCCCGCTTGGTGCTGCTCGCCGCGCTGTCGGACCTCGCCGCCGAGGTCAGCGCCGCGCTCGGCGACCGCACGGTGCACGTCTCGGTCGACGGCACCGACGCCTCCATCGATGTGCGCAAGAGCACGGTGGGCGAGCAGAGCCCCTCCTTCGAGGAGATGACCGGGGACATCAGCAGGGTCACGCTGCGGCTGGTGGAACAGATGAAGGCGCGTGCGGAAGAGGCTGCCGCACAGAGTGGTCAGTCCCTGAACTCGTGGCTGTCGAGCGCCGTCCACGGAGCATTGCGCGATCAGATGCGCGGGTACGGGCCCAAACGAGACATCTGACCCGAACGCGCTACAGCAATGCGGCGAGATTGCCGCGATCGCCTGTCGCGACCTCGTCCAGTTCGAGCCAGTCCGCCAGCTCGCGCAGCGCGCCGCCGAGGGCCTGCGCGGTGGCCGGAGTGTCGTAGCCGGGCTCGGCGAACGCGGCCGGCACCCACAACCGGCCGTTCGCGCGTTCCGCCCGCAGATCGACGCGGCCCACGAGTTCGCCGTCGAGCAGGAACGGGAAGACGTAATACCCGTGCACCCGTTTGTGTTCCGGGGTGTAGATCTCGATGCGGTAGTGGAAGTCGAAGATCCGCTCCGTGCGGGCGCGGAAGAAGATGAGCGGGTCGAACGGGCACAGCAGCGCCGCGCCTTCGATGCGACGCGGCGTGGGAGTGCCCGCCCGCAGATAAGCCGGTTTCCCCCAGCCCGCCACCTCCACCGGGATCAGCTCGCCCGCGTCCACCAGATCGGCGATGGCGGGTTCGGTCTGAGTGCGTTGGAGGCGGTAGTAGTCCCGCAGGTCCGCTTCGGTGCCGATGCCGTGCGCGGTGGCGGCACGCAGCACGAGCTCACGAACGGCGTCCTGCTCGGTGACGTCGCGTGCCAGCACCTCGGCGGGCAGCACCCGCTCGGTCAGGTCGTAGTGCCTGGTGAACCCCACACGCGTGGCCACAGACAGCGCGCCCGCCGCGAAGAGCTGCTCGCAGATCATCTTCGTATCGCTGAGATTCCACCAGGAGCCCTTCGGCCGCGGCTTGTCCAGCTCCAGGTGACGCTCCACCTCACCCGCGGTGGCCGGGCCCACCGCGGTGATCACGTCCAGGATGTCCTTGCCCAAGGTCGGATTGCGCTCGACCACCTTGCGCATGCCGGACCAGCGCCCGTGCTCGTAGCGCCGCATCCGCCAGCGCAGCAGCGGCCAGTCCTCGACCGGGATGAGCGCGGCCTCGTGCGCCCAATACTCGACGAGCGACCGTGGCCGCCGCGAGCCGTTGCTCCACGCGGCCTGATCCAGGAGCGTGCGGTCGTAGGGCCCGATCCGGCTGAACACCGGCGCGTAATGCGCCCGCACCACCGCCGACACCGAATCCAGCTGCAGCAGTTGCGTCCGGTCCAGCACGCCGAGCACCGTCCGCCGCGTGATCCGACCGGGCTTGCGCGCCCCGAAGCCCTGCGCCGCCAACGCCGTTCGCCGCGCCGCCGCCGCACCCATCTTCCGCATAACCGACAACGATGCCATGGGGCACCGACAGGTCAGGTGGATACCGTGACCGCGCCCGTGGCGTCGATCTCCGTGCGGCGGTCGCGGTCCGACGCGGTAGCCAGGACGGTAGCCAGGATGCGGCGGCCGGTCGGGAGGATGCGGACGGTGACCGAACCGTCATTGGCGGCGTCCAGTTCTTTGGTGGCGGCGTCGATCACCTGCTGGCGCACCCGATGCGGGACGCCGGTGAAACCGCCGTCGTCGAGCAGGATCACCTCGACACCGCGGGAGCGCGCTCCGCGGGCGGCGCTGTTGAGTTGGTCGGTGGCCAGCTGCGGTGCCCGAAGCCCGTCGCGGAGTTCGGCTTCCAGGAGCCTGCACTGTTCCCGCTCGGCGGCGGTGAGTTCGTCGCCGTCGGCGATGCGTTCCAGGATCGGGCGCGCCACCGCGTCCAACCGAGCCAGCTGACGGGTGCGTTCGGAGTTCTCCGCGGCCATGGCGGCTTCGGCGGCGGCGCGCATGGCTGCTTCGTCGCGCAGCAGCCGCAGCGATCGCTGGGTGGGCCGCATGATCGCCGCGAACAGGGAAACCCCGGCGACCGTGGCGACCGGCACGATCGAACCGACGACGACGCCCTCCCGCAGGCCCGCCACCACACCGACCACGGCGATCACCACGCCGATGCCGGCGACACCGAGCCAGGCCGCGGCCGATCGTCCGCGCAGCACCAGCACGGCCAGCACGTAGGACGCGGCGAACGCCGTCCACACCTGCTTCGACCAACCGTGCTCGACATCGAACGAGGTCAGGGTGGTGGCCAGCGGTCCGGAGGCGGCGACGAACACGGTCGCGGGCCAAGGCAGCGGGTCGGTCGGCGCCGCCATCACCACGACACCGGCCAGCGCCAGCACGACCAGTGCCGCGACCGCCGCGGCCACCGGCGATTCCGAGAAGTTCCGGACCATGTACAGCACGATGGTCGCTTCGAGCACGACCAGGAACAACCAGGCCGCGCGGTCGCGGAGCCCGAGCAGATCGCGCAACCCGAATTCGGTTTCCGTCTCAGCCATTTCCGCCCCACACCAGCGTCACGGTCGTTCCCTCGCCCGGCTCGGATTCCACGAACCCGGCGCCGCCGGACAGCTGACGCATGCGGCCCAGGATGCTCACCGAGATGCCGAGCCGATCGACGGGCACCGCGCTCAGGTCGAAGCCCGCTCCGTCGTCGCGGAACACCACGCGAATCCCGCCGGCGCTGATCGTCACAGTGACGGTCCGGCGCACCTCTCGCCCGACGACGGTGGCGTGCCGCAGGCTGTTGCGCACGGCCTCGGCCAGCGCGGCCGCGATCGTGCTCGCGGCGTCCACCGGCAGGTGCAGATCGTCGAATCCGGCCCAGCGCCGCGTGGTGAACCGGATACCGGGGTTCACCTCGTGCACGGCCGAGCGCAGGAACCCGATCGCGGATTGCGCGTCCAGCCGGTCGGGTTCGATCTCGGCGCCCCGGCACTCGTCGAGTTGTTCCAGGGTCCGTTCAGCTTGGCGGCGCAGCACCGGAGATTCGGTCCCGGTGCGAGAGGCATCCAGCAGAGTGGACAGCACGGCGTCGTGGATCAGCGCGGCGAATCGCGCTCGTTCCCGTTCCCGGGCCGCCGTGCCCGCGACCGCCGCCGCGCGGCTGCTCTCGATCGCCGACTCACGATCCACTCGGGCCGCCGCCGCCCTGGCATAGATCACGCACCACAGGAACAGCGCGCTCAGTCCCGCCGCCCTGGCGAAATCGCCCAGCAGCGCGAGTGCGGTGGTCTCCCGCAGCACGACCAGATTGGCCAGCGCGCTGAACGCCGCACCCACCACCAGGTAGGCCACGGCCAGCGGTGGGCGCCAGGCGAGCACGGCCGCGAGCACGCCGAGTGCCAACACCCGATACAGCCACACCGAAGCCGCTTCGGCATTCGGCGCCGCGTACGCCACCGGAACCACCGCCATCGCCCCGAGGAAACTCACCGCCGCCGCACCGGCCACCCGCTGGATCACGCGCGGGCCCATACCGACCGAAACGACCGCGAGCACCGGGAACAGTCCGAACGCCAGCACCACCTCGACGATCGTCCACTGAACGGGCACGAAACGGCCTTGATCGGCGATCTCGGGCAGTTCCACGATCGCGGCGATCACGCCGGCGATGCCGATGGCGAAACCGAACCGGCGCAGGATGCGATCGGCGGCGCCCTCGGAGACCTTCTCCCTGGACAGCGCGACGACTCCGCGACGCCAACGGCTCGCACGCGGCCGGTCGAGCGGGCGGGAACGGGGGTGCGACGGAGTGTCCAGCATGCTGGACGCGGTCATCCGCGCGGCTGCCGCTCGGGAACCGGCAGCCACCCGTCCTCCACCGCCCGCTTGTAGAGGTCGGTCTTGGTGGGCGCCGGACGACCGGCGTCGGCGTACTTCTGCCGGATCCGGCCGAGATAGTCGTTGACCGTCTGCTCGGACAGGCCGGTCAACCGCGCGACCCGTGATGCCTTCTCTCCGGACGCGTACAGCGTGAGCACTTCCTCCTGGCGCGGGCTCAGGCCCACGTCGGACAACTGCGGATCGCCGTCGATGGCGGCCGCCCAGTCGGTGGTGACCACCTGTTCGCCGCTGGCGGCACGGCGCACGGCGGCGACGACCGTCGGCACGTCCTCGGACTTGCGCACCACACCGAGCACCCCGGCGCGCGCGGCGGACCGCACCAGGAAGGCGTTGTCCGCGCCGGTGAAGACCAGCACCTCGATGCCGCGGTCACGCAGGGCGCGCACGTTGTCCTCGGGCGAGGACCCGTCGGCCAGCCGCAGGTCCAGCACCACCAGATCCAGCTTCGGCGCGCCGTCGGCGGCGGACAGCAGTTCCGGCACGGTGCCCGCGGTCAGCACCAGATCGAGATCCGTTTCCCGCGCGAGCATCGCGGCGAGACCGATCGCGACCGATTCGTGGTCCTCGACCAATCCGATTCGGCGCGGGGCGTTCTCGCTCCCTTCGGCCCAGGTCACCTGGCTCTCCCATCCCGAGGTACTCGTCCACATCCCCACCGCGACAACATCGCAGACAGTATGCCGGGCAATGGTGCGCCATGGTCAGACACCAGAATTCGGGGGATCAGGGCATCAGCCCGGCCGCGAGCGTGGCGCCCAGCTCCCAGCACCGCTGCAAATCCTCCTTGGCGGGCGGACCGGAGACCACGACCGCGGCGGAGGCCTGCTCCCAGCCCAGTCCGGTGGTGATGCTCGCCACCCCGCGCTCGGCGCCCTCGGTGCCTTCGTTGCCGTGCAGATACATGCCGTACGGACGCCCGCGCGTGGAGTCCAGGCACGGATAGTAGAACGTGTCGAACGCGTGCTTGAGCGCACCACTCATGTATCCCAGGTTCGCCGGACTGCCCAGCAGATATCCGTCGGCGGCCAGCACGTCGGACGCGGTGACGGCCAGCGCGGCTCGGCGCACCACCTCCACGTTTTCGATCTCGGGGTCCGTGGCCCCGGAGACGACGGCCTCGAACATCGCCTGCATGTGCGGGGACGGCGTGTGATGGATGATCAGCAACCGGGCCACCCTGCGATGGTATCGGCCCGCGCGCTCGTCAGTCGGTGCCGCGCTCGTGCCGTTCCAGGGCGACCGCGCGGCGCATGGTCTCGCGGGCCCTGGTGCGGTCACCGGCGTAGTCGTAGGCGCGCGCGAGGCGGTAGGAGACGCGCCAGTTGTCCGGGTCGGCCTCCCACTCCGCCTTGACCGTCGCGAAGAGCTCGTCGGCGGCCGCACGTTCGATGCGGCCGGACGGCAGGCGCGGCAACGCGGAGGTGTCGAGTTCCAGGCCCTCGTCGTGGATGCGCCGCGCCAGTTGCTGATGCGCCAGGGCCGCACGCACCGTGGCCACGACGATCCAGACGCCCAGCAGCGGCAGGATCAGCACGCCGACGCCGATCACGATCGCCGCCACCTCGCCCGAACCGATCAGGCTGAACGCGATCCGGCCGAGCAGCAGGAAATAGAACACGAGCACCAAGATGAGCGCCGCGATCGGCGCGACCACCTTGACGATTTCCCCGCTGCCCTTGCGCTCGGCAGGCTCCGAGCCGCTCACGGTCGCGCTCCAGCCCGCCGCGGCGCTCGCCGCCGGCTCACAGGTCCAGGAACGGGTCGAGCCCGACGGTGAGGCCGGGGCGGTTCGCGATCTCACGCACGCCGAGCAGCACACCGGGGGCGAACGACGAGCGGTCGATCGAGTCGTGCCGGATCGTGAGCGTCTCACCCTGCGTGCCGAACAGCACCTCTTGGTGGGCGACCAGACCGGCGAGCCGCACCGAGTGCACCCGCACCCCGTCCACCTCGGCGCCGCGCGCACCCTCCAGCTCGGTTGTCGTCGCGTCGGGACTGCGGTTCAGGCCCGCTTTGTCCCGGGCGGCGGCGATCAAGCCCGCGGTGCGGTAGGCGGTCCCGGACGGCGCGTCCGCTTTGTTGGGGTGGTGCAACTCGATGACCTCCACCGATTCGAAGAACCGGGCGGCCTGCTCGGCGAAACGCATGGTCAGCACCGCGCCGATGGCGAAGTTCGGCGCGATCAGCACGCCGACTCCTGGGCGACCCGACAACCAGCTCCGCACCTCCGCCAAGCGAGCCTCATCGAAACCGGTGGTGCCGACCACCGCGTGGATGCCGTGCTCCACCAGGAACTTCAGATTCCCCATCACCACGTCGGGGTGGGTGAAGTCGACGACCACCTGGGTATCCGCCGCGACGAACCCGTCGAGCGAATCGTCCTTGTCGACGGCGGCGACCAGTTCCAGATCGTCCGCCGCCGTCACCGCCGCGCAGATCGCCTGTCCGACTTTGCCTCGCGCTCCGAGCACTCCGACCCGAATGGCCACCGCACCTCCTCGTTCCGTTTCCGGTCGTGATCAGCCTAATGGGCCGGGCCGACCGCGAACCCGCCGCCCGACAGTGCCCCGCGAAAGGGCGGCAACCGCCTATCGCGCCCGCTGCGGTTCCCCGATCTCCGAGTTCGGCGCGCCGCCGAGATTCTCGACCATCCGCTGCAGGGTCCGCACGGTCGCGGCGAACTGTTCGTCACTGATTCCCTCCGCGAATTGCCTTCTACGCTCGGCGATCCGAACGAATGCCTGGTCGTGAGTGATGCGGCCCTCAGCGGTCAGCGACAGCATGCCCCCGTCGTCGGAGACCAGCCCGTCGGCGACGAGTCCGGCCAGTTCGGTCGGCCATTCGGAGTCGTCGGTCCAGAACGTGTCGAGCGCGTGGCGGATGTCATCGGCGCGCTGCGGTCCGTCGGCCAGCGAGTGCGTCACCTGCCAGCGCCTGCGAGTGAGTCGACCCGAGGCGAGGTCTTCGTCGAAGCGCTGGTTGATCAGTCGATCGAGCTCCACCAGCCAGTACCCGATGGGGCGATGAACGGCCATGACCACTTCCAATCTATGCATGTCAACAACTACATGTAGTATTACATATAAATTCAGGGCATGACAAAGTGAGCGAATGGACGAGGACGATGCGATCACCGTCGCCGTCGAAGCGGCGATGGTTCGGATCCGGCGCAGGCAGACACGCGGTGCGCTGAGCGACGGCGCGATTCCGGTCGCGGTGTTCCGCGCGCTGGACGCCGTGGCCGACGGCGCGGCCGACACGGTCGGCGCGCTCGCTCCCGCGCTCGGCGTGGATCAGCCGAGGGCCAGCCGCCTCGCAGCCCAGGCGGTGTCCTCCGGCCTGCTGGAACGCGTCGCCGATCAGCGCGACGGACGGCGTTCGGTCCTGCGCCTGACCGCCGCCGGGAACCACGCGGTGGCCGAGGCCAGAGCGGGCAGGCGCGCCGCCATGGCCGCCGCCATGGCCGACTGGACCCCCGCCGAGCGCGCCGAGTTCGCCCGCCTGCTGGAGCGATTCGTCGACCGGATGGACCGGCCCGCCGGTTGAGCGACGCGCGCCGCACGCCGCGGTCGAACGGGCTCCTGCGGCGCGCCGGGTCAGTCGAAGACGATGACCTGCCGCAAGGCGTGGCCCGCGGCGAGTTCGTCCATGGCGTGGTTGATTTCGTCGAGCCCGACGTGCGCCGAGACGAGCCGCTCCACCGGCAGACTTCCCGCCCGCCACATGCGGACATACTCGGGGATGTCCCGCGACGGCACCGCGGAACCGAGGTAGCTGCCGACGATGGAGCGCCCCTGGGCGACCAGCGCCAACGGCGAGATGCTGGCACGGGCGTCGGGAGCGGGCAGTCCGACCGTCACGGTCGTGCCGCCCGGAGCGGTCGCGGCGACGGCGGTCTCGAAGGCACGGACGTTGCCCGCCGCCTCGACCACCACCTCGGCCTGCGCACCGAGCTCGGCGACCTCGGCCGGGGTGTACGCCGCGTGCACGCCCAATTCCCGGGCGAGCGCCAGCTTCTCCGGCACGGTGTCGACCGCGATCACCTCGTGTCCCTCGGCGGCGAGCGACACCGCGACCAGGACCGCCGCCATCCCGACGCCGCCCAGGCCGACGACCATCACCCGGTCACCGGCGCCGGGTCGCGCCGAGTTCAGCAGAGCGCCACCGCCGGTCAGCACGGCGCAACCGAGGACGGCGGCGACCTCGGCGGGCACGTCGTCCTCGACCGGCACGACCGACCTGCGATCCACCACCGCGTGGGTGGCGAAAGCGGACACACCCAGGTGGTGGTGCACCTCGGCGCCGTCACGGGACAACCGCCTGCCGCCGTTGAGCAATTCGCCCGCGTTGTTGGCGACGCTGCCGGGCACGCAAGGCGTGCGACCGTCGGTCGCGCACCCCGCGCACTCACCGCACCGCGGCAGGAACGTCATGACCACGCGCTGCCCGACCGCGATATCGCCGTCACCGGGACCGACCGCTTCCACCCGGCCCGCGGCCTCGTGGCCAAGCAGCATGGGCACCGGCCGGACCCGGTTGCCGTCCACCACGGACAGGTCCGAATGGCAGATCCCCGCCGCCTCGATCCGGACCAGCAGTTCTCCCGGCCCCGGCTCGCGCAGCTCCAGATCGCACACGGTGATGGGCGCCGACTCGGCGAAGGGCGCCTGCGCCGCGATCTGCTCCAGGACCGCTCCACGAATCTTCATGCCGCCGACGCTACCGCGCCCTGCGGTCCGGGCACATGGGACGGTCGCCGCTCCTCGCCACGTCGGTCGCCGCCTGCGTACGATGCCGCGCATGGGTGTGGATCTGGTGGATGCGGTCGAGCGGTTGCACGCCGACCTCGCCACGTGGCTCGGGTCGCAAGCGCAGGCGGAGGTGTTCGAGCGATTCGCCGCGGCGCAGCACGAGCGGTTCAGCATGGTGACGACCGGTGGCGAAGTACTCGGGCGCGGCGCGTTGCTCGCGGGTGTCCGCGGCGCGCGAAACGCTCTGCCCGGATTGGCGATCGAAGTGTCCGAAGTCGAGGAACTCCTGCGCTCCGGCGACATCGCGGTGGTGCGATTCCTGGAGACACATCGGACGGCCGGAAGCGTCAACAGCCGCCGGGTGACCGCCGTGCTGACCACCGATGACCCCGGCGCGGTTCGCTGGCTGACGGTGCACGAGACCGAGTCCGCACCGACCTGACCCTTCCCAGCATCGGGATGCGCGCGATGCGTTCTGGTCCCCGGCGCTCCCAGCTTGCCCGCGGTGTGGGAACCCGCGCACGACGAACCGACGGGCTGATGCGCTCGGTATCTCCGGAGCGGTGATTCCTCGCCGGACGGGACGACCCGGGCGCTCCGGGCCGACTCGACCGGCGAGGAATCACGGCCACCCCGAGTCCCGTTGCGGTGTAGGCGACTCGAGGTGGCTCGATAGTGCGGTTGTCGAATGTCGGCACATGGCATCTACCTCCGTTCTGGCGGGCAGCGCACGGGCTGCCGGTGGATGGGCGCGAGAATCAGGCGTACAGCTTCGCCAGGAACGTGTTCAGGTTGTCGCGCACCCGCTCGATCTTCTCTTCTGGCGTGAGGTCCTCGCGGTATCGGCTCCCGAGTGCGGGGCGTTTCTTGTTGCGCGCGTAGAGCGAGCAAGCGAGATCGGTGCACATGTAGGTGCCGACCGAGTTGCCCCTGCGGCCGGATTCGCCCGCCTTGTGCGCGGTCATCAGCGAGACCCCGCCGCCGGTATGGGTGGTCAGGCAGATCGTGCACATCTGCGCCCGGCCGGTGCCGCCGGTCGCATAGCGCAGCGCCACGCCCACCAAGCGGTCGTCCCGCGGGACGACCAGGTAGCCGCGGCCGGGCAGAGACAGATCGCTCCAGCCGAGGAAGTCCAGATCCGCCCAGGGCCGTTCGTCCAGGTCCTTGGGTACCGGCAGCCGTTTGGCGTCGCCTTTCGAACAGTTGACGAACGACGACCTGATGTCGCGTTCGGTGACGGGTTCCACGATGGGTCTCCTTCGGTCGATCGGTGGACAAACTCGAGCGACGTTACGGTTCCGTGCTACGGGGAACAACGGATTTTCCGCCCTCCGGGCACCGCGCCCAGCACCCATCGAGTGCGCCGAAATCATCGAACATCACTGCCTCCGAATCTGTTTCGGAGCCCACCTGCCGGGTATCCGTCGCGAGCGGAGGTGAGGCGGGTGGCGCAGGGATTGCAGAAGAGGTTTGCGGTGCGACGCCGGCTGCGCGGGCCCGCGGATCTGCCGTGGCGGTCGTGGTGGGGCGTGGTCGAGCGGTCGGTCGGCGAGTTCCAAAGGGACAATCTCACCGACTGGGCCGCGGCGCTGACGTACTACAGCGTGCTGTCGCTGTTTCCGGGGTTGATCGTGCTGACCGCAGGACTGGGCATGCTGGGACGCGACGACACCAAGGCGCTGATCGACACCATGCGCGAGATCGCGCCGGGCAGCGGTACCGATCTGCTCGTCGACGCGGTGAACAACATAGAGCAAGCGCAAGCACCCGCCGGACCGCTGGCATTGCTCGGATTGGCGTCGGCGCTGTGGACCGCGTCCGCCTACATCGGCGCGTTCATGCGCGCGACCAACGCCATCTACGACATCGCGGAGGGGCGGCCCGTCTGGAAGACCGTGCCGGTGCGGGTCGCCCTGACCGCCGCGGTGGTGGTCCTGCTGGGCGCCTGCACCGTCGGCGTCGTCGTCAGCGGTTCGCTGGCCGAGCAGATCGGCCGGTGGCTCGGCCTCGGGCACGCGACGATCACAGTGTGGGGCATCGTCAAGTGGCCGGTGATGATGGCACTGATCGGTCTGGTCTTCGCCCTGCTGTACTGGGCGGCGCCGAACGTGCGGCAGCCGGGATTCCGCTGGCTGACGCCCGGTAGCGCCATAGCCGTTCTCCTCTGGGCGGGCGCGTCCTGGGGATTCGCTTTCTATGTCGGCCACTTCGGCTCCTACAACCGGGTCTACGGCTCTCTTGGTGGCGTGGTCGTCTTCCTCGTCTGGCTGTGGATCTCGAACATCGCGATCCTGCTGGGGGCGGAACTCGATGCCGAACTCGCGCGTGCGCGCAGCATCGCAGGCGGCCACCCCGAGGAGGCCGAGCCCTACTTGCCGCCGCGCGACGAGCCGGACGAATGAGCGACAACCGCAAGGGTTTCGCGGGGAAGCGCCGGCGCATCGGTGACACAGCCACGCCGCACACGGCGTTTGAACCCGTCCGGGCAGGTAAATCGAAGCCCGTCTGGATCGGGCATTTTCGAGAGGATTCGCATGGCTCAGCGCACTGAAAACCCCGTCGCCGGAAAGCCCGCCACCATGCCGTCGGACATCAAGGGAAAACTGTCGGTGTTCGACCGCTTCGCGACAGCGGCCAGCGCACTGGCCTCCAAAGCGGGATTCTTCGTCTTCTGTGTGATCCTGGTCTTGGTGTGGGCGCCGACGATCTTCCTGCTGCCGAGCGTCGACACCTGGCAACTGGTCATCAACACCGCGACGACGATCATCACCTTCCTGCTCGTCGCGTTGCTGCAGAACACCCAGAGCCGCTCCGACGCCGCCATCCAGCAGAAGCTCAACGCCATCGCCGACGGGCTTGGCGATCTGATGCGCGAGCTGAGTTCCGAGCACCCCGAACTCCTGCGTCACCGCCGCGAACTCACCGACGCCGTCGGCCTCGAGAACCGGGAGAGCGCGGGATGATCGGCGCGCAGGCCGGCAGCAGCCGGCCTGCGCGTCCGCCGATCCGTCACCGCTGCTCGGTCTCGCCGCTCTTGTCGGCTTCCCGGATCGCTTCGGCGAGCTCACGGCGCAGGCGCTCGGCATTCGCCTCGTCACCCGCGTCCGAGGCGGTGGTGATGTCCTGGCGCAATTGCGCGATCGTGTCCTGCGAAACCATAGGGCCTCCTTGTCTCTCGGGACGGCGTTGCAGAAGGACGCCACCGCGCCCTTCGTGGTCAGGGTGGCCGCTCAGGTGCGGACGAAACACGTCGATGCCCGCGCCACCCGCGCGTGCCCGTCCCAGGCGCCCGGTGCGATCGCCGCGCGGCGGGTAGAGTAGGAGTCTCCCGACGGTTGAAACGCAGCCGGAGCGGGTATTCACCTCATCTCGGTGCGTGCGGGATCGGAGCCTCGTCGCAGTTGGTGGTACCAACCGCGCGCCTCGCCTGAATCGACCACGATTGTGACCAGGCCGCACGTCGAAGCAGAGTTGCTCGACAAACCTTTTACGACGTGCTGGGCGGGATGCCTTATCGAAACAGCAGGAGTGTCGCAGCAATGGAGTCCTTGGCCTTCCACAGCGACAGTTTGGGCGACACAGAGGAATTCCTCAATTCCAACTACACCAGGATGCGGATCGGCACCAGCACCGGTGTGGCGGTGCGCACGGACATCACCCGGAAAATGCTCGGTCCGGTCAGCCTGGATGATCTCGACCTGAGCTTCGACATGAAGTACGACGCTCAGCCGCTGGGCAAGATCTGCCTGTGCGAGGTGGACTCGGGATCGATCGAAGAGAACTATGCCGACGGCACCACCGACTTCTTCCAGCCCGGTGAACTCGGGCTGCTCACGCCACCGGACCTGCCGTACTCCGGGGTGGTCCACCACGCCCGCTACCGCATCACGATGTTCGATCCCGCGCTGCTGACCCGGGTGGCGGCCGCGAGCCCCGAGCACGACCTGGAGCCGGTTCGCCTGACGGGTCATCGCCCGGTCTCCGCGGTCGCGGCGAAGCATCTGTCCGACGTACTGGGGCATATGCGCGGTGTCGCCGCGGATCCTGTGGCCAGCGAGGCGCCGCTGATCGCATCCACCGCCGTGCAGTACCTGGCCGCCACCGTGCTGCACACCCTGCCGAGCACCGCACACCTGGATCCGACGGCTGGCGACCGCAACGACGCCCATCCCGACACCGTGCGGCGCGCAGTGGCGTACCTCGAGGCACATGTGTGCGAGGACATCAGCGTGGCCGACATCGCCGCGGCCTCCTATGTCAGCGCCCGTGCGCTGCAACTGGCGTTCCGCCGCCATCTGGACACCACGCCCATGGCGTATCTGCGGCGGCTTCGCCTGCGCGGGGCGCACGAACAACTGCGCGACTTCTCGCCCGACGACGGGCACACAGTGACCTCCATCGCCGCGGCTTGGGGCTTCGCTCACCCGGGACGATTCGCGACCGCCTATCGCGGCGCGTACGGCCGACCCCCGCACACGACGCTCAGCGCGTGACGCGGCGGGGCCTTCGGCCCGCGACGAGTCCGGGCGACCGCGGTCAGTCCCGCATGGCGCGCTCGCGCAGCTCGGCGAGCGTCCGTGCCAGCACCCGGGAGATGTGCATCTGCGAGACGCCGAGCACCGCGGCGATCTGTGCTTGCGTGCGCGATTCGAAAAAGCGCATGTGCAGCACGCGCCGCTCTCGCTCGGGCAGTTCGGCGAGCAGCGGAGCGATCGCCAGGGCCTCGTCGGTCAACTCGTAGGACGGGTCCTCCTCGCCGAAGGTCTCCGCGATCCGGACCGAGGTGCTGCCGGTGTCGTCGTCCTCGACGACGGCGTCGATCGAGTTCGTGGAATAGGCGTTGCCTGCCAGCAGCGCTTGCGTGACTTCCGTCAGGTCGAGGTTCAACTCCACGGCGATCTCCAGAGCGGTCGGCATCCGTTCCAGGCGCTGGGAGAGCCGCTCCACGGCCGGGCCGATCGTCAACTGGATCTCCTTGATCCGGCGCGGCACCCGCACCGCCCAGCTGTGATCGCGGAAGTGGCGACGCACCTCGCCCATGATCGTGGGGACCGCGAACGACAGGAACGACGGTCCCCGCGCCGGGTCGAACCGATCGACCGCGAGCACCAGCCCCACAGTCGCGATCTGGTACAGATCGTCGTAGTTTTCCCCGCGACCGACGAAGCGACGGGCGATGTGCTCGGCGAGCGGTAGACACCGCCGCAGAATCGCTTCCCGCAATCGCGAGCGTTCGGGATCGTTCTCGTCCATCGCGGACAGTTTCTCCAGCCACGGTTCGATGCCGTCGTAGCTGTCGGTTCCGCGCCGCGTCCGGCGGGGTGTGGCGGTCCTGTGGTTCGCGGTCGCCAATGACATGAGCTTCCTCGATTCCCGTTGTCCAGCGATCGACGCGCTCACCGGTGGTGAACGAGGCGATGATCGCGGGGTACCGCCCGGCGGCTGCCTCAAGCGCTCGTGGGCGGTCTTGTTCGTAAATCGGACGGCCGACAGCGTGGATCTGCGTTCTCGGGACCGCGGGTCGGCGCCGGACGCCGCCGGAGCGGAACTCCGGACGAACGGCACTCGCGCGGGTCGTGGGCGCCGCCATGTACCGCAGGCGCCGGGCACGCGACGACCGGCACGCTCCGTCCCACTCCGAGGACGTCCACGATGCGCCGCACGGGGCCGTCGTCGGGCACGGTCACGCCGACCGAGATGCCCGCTCGCGCAGCCCATCTCGCCAGCCGCAGCACCATACTGACGCCCGCGCAGGAAAGAAAACGCAGCCCGCAGAGGTCGATCACGACCGAAGTGGGATTCGCGGTTGTGTCGCAGTAGTTTTCGACGACATCGATGATCGCGGTGAAGCACTCGTCGGCGTTCGCCGCGTCCAGTTCACCGTACGTCACCACGAGCAGACCATCCGCGGTCCGGATGCCTTTCACGCCGTACTGACAGGTCATGCGCACCTCCCGCGGCCGGTGTCGGCACGAGACCGCATGCTCGAGCCTGACAGCCATCGACGTGCATGTCAGCGCGTTAGACGAAGTCCCACGGAACATCGGTCCGAAAAACGAAATGCCCGCACCGCCGGGGGACCGCCTCTCGCACGATCAGTCGGGCGGTATCCGGTGATGGACGGTGAGCAGGATGTGGTCGAACGCGGCGACCAGGTCCGCAGGTGGCGGCGGGACGAGCGGAAGTTCGGCGATCAGTTGCTGGGCGAGCGCTCGCAATTTGGTGTTGGTCTCCTGAGAACGCCAGCGCAGCACTTGGAACGCCTGATCTGCGCTGATCTGATAGATGCGCATGAGCACCCCTTTGGCCTGCTCGATCACCGCGCGATTCTCGTAGAGTCCGGGCAGGGTCGCGGCGAGCATGGCTTGGTGCGCTTCGGCGATGGTGCCGGAGAGGTCGACGTAGAAACCGGAGGTGCCGACGGCGGTGCCGGCGTCGTCCAGGATCCGGTCGGCGACGACGAGCACGGTGTGTTCCTGACCGGACAGGTCGATGAACCGGTGCCTGCTCGAGAAGGTCTCCCCTCGGTCGATGGCGCGCTCGATGATCTCGGCGACGTGCGTGCGGTCGTCCGGGTGCTTGTGCGCCAGCAACAACTCCGTGGTGGGCTCGATCTCACCGGGCCGGTAGCCGTGCATGCGATACACCTCGGCCGACCATTCCCAGCGACGGGTGGCGAACCAGAACCGGAAGCTTCCCACCGCGGGCTGGTCCGACGGCATGGAGCTATCTGCGAGCACGTCGGACATGTGGGGTTGCACGTGTTGAGTCATGAATGCAATGCCTCTCCGAGGTACAGGGGCTTGCGGCCGCGACACCACGGCACCGCCGCCATCCCTTCGACGGGATCGCGCGGACACGGGCGCGTTCGGCCGAGAATCCGCTGTTGACTCAACGGCCGGCGCGCGCACATCGTGATGGCAGCCGGTGACCTGCGAACCCAGTATGTCATCCGCGGCGGGCTCGGGCACGAGGAGGTTCGGTTACCGCCGGAAAAGCGAGGCAGGACTCGGTTTCCGAACTTCGGGGTGATCGCTTGGTACACAAGGTTTTCGAGGCAGGCGGATCAGGTCCACAGCCGGTCCCAGGCTGCGGACGCTCCGGAAACCGTCGCCGCTTCCGTCTCCGAGAACGCGGCGGCGGCGCCCGACCCGACGAACTCGGCTGCCGCGAGCACCGCGCGGCGCACCGCGCTCTCCGGTCCACGCCCCTCGGCCAAGCGGGCTGCCGCGGCAACGGCGAAGCTGTCCCCCGCACCGCAGGTGTCGGCGCCATCCGGCGCCTTTGCCACGGACGGAAGCGGGATGCGCAGGCGTTTGCCCGACGCGCGCAGGCAGACCAGGGCCCCTTCCGTTCCGAGGGTCACCGCGATCGCCCCGACAGCCCACCCTTTGGCGAGCCTCCACAGGTCAGGTCCGTCGTCGAGCCGCCCGGACAGCAGGGTGAGCGCTTCCGCGTGATTCGGGGTGACCAGGGCCGCGCCCGGGATCGGTACGGGTCCGCGGGGATGGGGGTCCCAGACGATCGGAACGTGGTCGGCGTGGGCGCGCAGCAGCCCACGGATCTGCGGGTGGGCCGCGGCGCCGCCACCATAGTCCGAGACCAGGACCGCGCGCGCCGCCGCAAGCACGGCGACCGCCTCGTCGGGAAGCAGGTCGGCGCCGACCTGCCCGGCGCCGGAGTCGATTCTGGTGATCAGGATGGGCCGCCGGGACTGCCGGGCACGGGCGTGGCCGTTCGGGGCGCAGGGGCCGATCGCCCGCACTCGCTGCTTGCAGACCGTCGAACCGCGCTGGGGAAGGGCGATGACCCGCACGTGCGAGTCCAGCAGCCCGCGCAGCCGGCCAGCCGCCTCGTCTTCCGCGAAGCCCGCGATCAGCACCACTTCGCGCTCCTGCGCCGCGGCGAGCCGGGCCGCCAATCCCGCGCCACCGGGGCGGAACGTCCGGTGCGCGACGTCGACGACGGGAGCGGTCGTATCCGGGCTGCATCGGTCGGCGCGGCCCTCGACATCGATGTCGAGCAGCGCGTCGCCGATCACGACGAGCGGGTCGCCCGCTGCCATCACGGCCGCTCCAGCTGGGAAGACCCGAAGTCGGCCGACAGGTGCCGGGCTTCGGCGGCGCTCCCGCCACGGCCGTCGCCACCGGATCCGGCCGTCGGGCCCGCGTGCTCGGACACCGTGACGATCTGCACTGCTGTCTCCGTTCGCCGAGGACGATTGGATGGAACGCGCAGTTACCGATCCGGGCCTCACGGCGAAGCCCGCACGTGCGGACATGCCCGGACCGACCGCGCCGAAACATTCCGTCTCGGATGCGGCGCGGTTTGTGCCTTCGGACCCCGGGTAGAACGACGACATTCGTGCCGGGCCGTCGGATCGTCTCCACAGGAGGTCGCATGGGACAGACGAGCGCGATCGATCCCTCGCATCCGCGCGAGTCCGGGGAACCGCTCACCAGGCGACTGATACACGTTCTACGCTGGTTGGCCGGTACCGCACAGCAGGTCCACCGGGGGATGGCGAGTGACCATCGACTGGATGTGATCGCGTGAATCCGGCGGAGCGGCCGGGTGATTTCGTGGAGCGGATGACGGGATTCGAACCCGCGACCCTCACCTTGGCAAGGTGATGCGCTACCAGCTGCGCTACATCCGCATTCGCATCGCGGTGACCGTGATGCGACACAGAACATTAGCGGACACTCATGACAAAAAGCCAATCGCCGCTATGCCCGTACGACCCCAGACCGGTCGCGGCGCAGGCCGAGACCGGCCGCGATCAGGCAGGCGACGGCGACGACACCGACGAACCACGGGAACACGGCGCTCAGGCCCCAGGTGGTGGCCGCCCAACCGGCCGCGATAGTGGGCAGCGCCATGGCCGAATAGGCGAGCAAGTAGTACGCCGACATGGTCTCGCCGCGCTTGTGTTGCGGCACGACATCCGACAGGTGGCGCAGCGATCCGCCGAAACCGAGTCCGAAGGTCGCGCCCAGCGCGACGCCCGCGGCGAGCACCACCACCCAGTTGTGTGTGGCCAGCGCGGGCACCGTCAGCACAAGCGCCAGCGCCATGCCGGTGTCGCCGAGGATCGCGGCCCGCCGAGCGGGCACGCCGGTCGCGAACAGTTGCGCGGTGGCGCCGGAGAGGGCGGTCGAGGCGACGACGGCGCCGCCGAAAACCAAGTTGTGGATGCCGGTCTGCTGCGTGGCCAGCGACGGGTACAGCGACAGCAGCACGCCCAGCACCGACCAGGCCGCCATCACGCCGATGGCCGAGAACCAGAAGTCGGCCCGAATCTCCGGCGGCACGGCGGGTTTCGCGATCCGGATGCGCCCGGCCACCCGGGCCGAATGCGGTTCGCGCAGCGCGAGCACGCCGACGCCGATCGCGAGGCAGACGAAGGTGATCACGACGTACGGCGTCCGCAACGGATGCGGCGCGTACTGAGCCAGCAGCGCCGAGCCCAAGATCGCCACCGCCATTCCCACGTTGAACGCGACGCCGCTGAGTTGCCCGGACCGCGCGCCGCGGTGCGGACGCAGATCCAGCAGCGCGGCCGCGCCCGCGACCACGGTCGAGCCGACCGCGACGCCGTGCAGCGCACGGGCCAGCAGCAGCATGGGCACGCTGTCGGCGAGCACGAATACCAGCAATCCGGCGACCATTGTGGCGAAGGCGCCGAGCAGCACCGGTTTCCGGCCGACCACATCGGAGATCCGCCCGGATACCAGCACCGCGCCCAGGGCGGCCACCGCGTAGACCGCGAACACGATGGTCGTGGTGAGCGGCGAGAGATGCCACTGTTTCTGATAGATGCCGTAGAGCGGCGCGGGAACGCCCGAAACCCCCAGCGCCACGCCGCTGGCCGCCAGCACCAGGGCGTAAGCCCAGCGCTGTGAGGTCTGCTCGTCGACGGCCACCGCCATCGTCGCTGCCATCGGAACTCCGATCAGGTAGGTTTGATGATGATCGAACAGCAGTCGACGATACATCCGGTACGACGATCATCAAACCCGAGAGTGAGCCAGATCATGGTCGATGTCCGAGACGCGGACCAGCAGGCGCCCCCGGTGGCCACCCTGCCCGCGGTGCTCAGCGCGCTGCAGGACCCGGTGCGCCTGGAAATGGTGCGCCGGCTCAGCAACGCGGGAACGGCGGTCCGCTGCGGCGCGCTCTACGAGGTGATCAACAAGTCGACCGCCACCCACCATTTCAAGATCCTGCGCGACGCGGGCGTGATCGAGCGTCTGGTCATCGACGGCCAGACCTGCCAGCGTCTGCGCACCGACGACCTCGAGTCCGCTCTGCCCGGACTGGTGCCGACGATCGTGGCGGCCGCCAACCGCGCCCGGCCGGAATGACCCGGCCGAGCGGGTCTGCGGTCAGCAGTTGTCGAAGCGCCACTGCCCGTCGACGAATGTCCAGGTCTTGGGCTTCGAGTCGTCCTGGGCGGCGCGGGCGTCGAAATTCTTGACCGTGACCGTCCCGGTCGATCCGGACGTGGTGACCGTGATCTCCGACGGCTTCGACTTCAGGTCCCGGCCGTCGTACAGCTGCGCCATGGACGCCACGTAGTCGTCCTCGTTGAGCGTGAGCCTGCAACGCGCGGAACGGAATCGGTACGCGGCGGCGTAGTCGTGACTCGCCAGCGCCTCGGTCATCTTCGTGGCTTCCGTGCGCAGTGCGGCCTCGGTCGGCTCACCCGGCTTGCCCGCGTCCGCGTCCGTTCCGCCGCACCCGGCCAGCACGACGACGGACAGCGAAACCGCGCCGAGCAGGCGAAGGACACGACTTGTTCGGTTCATCTCGACTCCTTGCCAGAGATCGCCGGATCCGACACCCGGACAATCGAGTTCAGCGCCCTCCGGCGAAGAACCGACGGCCGGGCGGCCGAAACAGTATCGCGGCGGGGGATGCTCCGCCAAGCGGCAACCCCGCGCCCGCGTGCGGATCAGCTCGGCACCAGCCGCCGGACGGCAGCGGGCAGATCACGGGTGCGCTTGTACGGTCCGGCGACCGACGCGGCGAACGGCCGCGCCAGCAAGGTCCGCGCGACGGCCGACACTTCCTCGGTCGTGACGGCGTCGATGCGGGCCAAGGTCTCCGACACGGTGCGGTGGTTGCCGTAGCTGAGTTCGCTGCGCCCCAACCGGTTCATGCGCGAGGCCGAATCCTCCAGACCGAGCACCAGCCCGCCGCGCAACGAGCCCTTGGCGCGGGCGCACTCGGCGTCGCTGATGCCGTCGGCTGCGACTTCCTCGAGAACGCCGCGGGCCAGTGCCGCCACCTGACCGAGGTTCTCCGGCTGGCAGCCGATGTAGACCGAGAACGCTCCGGTGTCGGCGAAGGTGTCCACGCTGGAATACACCGAATAGGCCAGTCCGCGCTCCTCCCGGATGCGCTGGAACAGACGGGAACTCAACCCGCCGCCGACCACGGTGTTCAACACCGACAGCGGCCAGCGCCGGTCCCCTTCGTGCCGCCCGAAGGCGCGCACGCCGAACACCAGATGAGCCTGCTCGCTGTCGCGATGGCTCCAGTGCAGCTGCGGGTCGCCGTGTGGGCGGAACCGGCCCTCGCGCCGCCGGGCGGGCGCCGCCGCCAGGTCGAGCCGGTTCTCGAAGGCACGATGCACCAATTCCACGGTGTGGTCGTGCTCCACGTTGCCCGCGACCGCGACCACCATCCGGTCCGGCCGGTAACGCCGCAGGTGGAACGACCGCAGCTGCGCGGCCCGCATCCCCTCGATGGATTCGATCGAGCCGATCACCGGACGCCCGATCGGATGATCGCCGAACAACGCCGCCAAGAAGGAGTCGCCGACCAGGTCCTCGGGGTCGTCGTCGCGCATGGCGATCTCCTCGAGCACCACCTGCCGCTCCACGTCCACGTCCGAGGCCCGGCACAAGCCGTTGAGCACCACGTCGGAGACCATGTCGACCGCCAAGGGCAGGTCGTCGTCCAGGACATGCGCGTAGTAGCAGGTCTGCTCCTTCGCGGTGAACGCGTTCAGCTCGCCGCCGACCGCGTCCATCGCCTCGGCGATGTCCAGGGCCGACCGCGTCGGCGTCGCCTTGAACAGCAGGTGCTCCAGGAAGTGGGCAGCTCCCGCGACGCTCGGGCCCTCGTCACGCGACCCGACACCGACCCAAACACCCACGGACGCCGAGCGCACCCCGGGCAGATGCTCGGTGACCACCCGCAATCCGCCGGGCAGTACGGTACGCCGCACGCCGCTGTCCGAGTCCGCCCGCAGCTCGAGTGACGAACCCCCCTGCCCGGTGCTGAGCAGAGGGGTTGTCGTCTTCTTCTTCGTCACAGAGACAAGTACTACTCGGTCCCGGCCGAACCCGCATCGGCCGTGTCGTCGCCGGTCTCCTCGGCGTTCTCCTCGACCGGCACGAGCGAGATCTTGCCGCGGTTGTCGATGTCGGCGATCTCCACCCGCAGCTTGTCGCCGACGTTCACCACGTCCTCGACCTTCGCCACGCGCTTGCCGTTGCCCAGCTTGGAGATATGCACCAGACCGTCGCGGCCCGGCAGCAGCGAGACGAACGCGCCGAAGGCGGTGGTCTTGACGACCGTGCCCAGGAAGCGCTCGCCGACCTTCGGCAGCTGCGGGTTGGCGATGGCGTTGATGGCGTCGATCGCGGCCTGCGCGGACGGGCCGTCGGTCGCGCCGACGAACACGGTGCCGTCGTCCTCGATGGAGATGTTGGCGCCGGTGTCCTCGGTGATCTGGTTGATCACCTTGCCCTTGGGGCCGATCACCTCGCCGATCTTGTCGACCGGGATCTTGATCGCGGTGACGCGCGGCGCGTACGGGCTCATCTCGTCCGGGGTGGTGATGGCCTCGGCCATCACGTCCAGGATCGTGGTGCGCGCGTCGTGGGCCTGGCTCAGCGCGCCGGCCAGCACCTGCGACGGGATGCCGTCCAGCTTGGTGTCCAGCTGCAACGCGGTGACGAACTGGCGGGTGCCTGCGACCTTGAAGTCCATGTCGCCGAAGGCGTCCTCGGCGCCGAGGATGTCGGTCAGCGCGACGTAGCGGACTTCTTCCTCACCCTGGTCGTTGGTGATGGTGTCCGACACCAGACCCATCGCGATGCCGGCGACCGGCGCCTTCAGCGGCACACCGGCGTTGAGCAGCGACAGGGTGGAGGCGCACACCGAACCCATCGAGGTGGAGCCGTTGGATCCCAGCGCCTCCGACACCTGACGGATGGCGTAAGGGAACTCCTCCTGGCTGGGCAGCACGGGAATCAGCGCCCGCTCGGCCAGCGCGCCGTGGCCGATCTCGCGACGCTTGGGCGAACCCACCCGGCCGGTCTCGCCGGTGGAGAACGGCGGGAAGTTGTAGTGGTGCATGTAGCGCTTGCTGGTCTCCGGGCCGAGCGAGTCGACCTGCTGGGCCATCTTCACCATGTCCAGCGTGGTGACGCCCAGGATCTGGGTCTCGCCACGCTCGAACAGCGCCGAGCCGTGCGCCCGGGGCACCACAGCGACCTCGGCGGACAGCGCGCGGATATCGGCCAGCCCGCGGCCGTCGATGCGGAAGCCGTCGGACAGGATCCGCTGACGGACCAGCTTCTTGGTGACGGAGCGGAATGCCGCGCCCAGTTCCTTCTCCCGCCCGGCGTAGTCGTCGGCCAGGCGGTCGAGCACGGCGAGCTTGATCTCGTCGATCTTCTCCTCGCGCTCCTGCTTGCCGGAGATGCTCAGCGCCTCGCCCAGCTCACGCTTCGCGGTTCCCTCGACGGCCTCGTACACGTCCCGGCCGTACGGCGGGAAGAGCGGGAACTCCTCGGTGGGCTTGGCGGCCAGTTCGGCCAGGTCCTGCTGCGCGCGGCAGAGGCGGGCGATGAACGGCTTGGCGGCCTCGAGCCCCTCGGCGACGACGGCCTCGGTCGGCGCCTGCGCACCGCCGTCGACCAGCGCGATGACGTTCTCGGTCGCCTCCGCCTCGACCATCATGATCGCGACGTCACCTGACTCGACCACGCGGCCCGCGACGACCATGTCGAATACCGCGCCCTCGAGCTGCTCGGTGGTCGGGAAGGCCACCCATTGGGACCCCGCCCCGTCGTGGATCAGCGCGACGCGCACGCCGCCGACCGGGCCGGAGAACGGCAGGCCCGCGATCTGGGTGGACGCGGACGCGGCGTTGATGGCCACCACGTCGTAGAGGTCCTTGGGGTCCAGGCTCAGCACGGTGACCACGACCTGGATCTCGTTGCGCAGGCCGTCGACGAACGACGGACGCAGCGGACGGTCGATCAGGCGGCAGGTCAGGATCGCGTCGGTGGAGGGGCGGCCCTCGCGGCGGAAGAACGACCCGGGGATGCGGCCCGCGGCGTACATCCGCTCCTCGACGTCGACCGTCAGCGGGAAGAAGTCGAACTGGTCCTTGGGCTGCTTGCCCGCGGTGGTAGCCGACAGCAGCATGGTCTCGTCGTCCAGGTAGGCGACGACCGAACCGGCGGCCTGCCTGGCGAGGCGTCCGGTCTCGAACCGGATGGTGCGGGTGCCGTAGCTGCCGTTGTCGATCAACGCTACGGATTCGAACACGCCCGGCTCGACCTCGACGGCCGAGCTCTTGCGTTCAGTTGTTTCGGTCATTCTTCTCTCTCAACCTCTCGTCTTCGCCGGCTCCAGCGCACGCTGGCGCGATCCGGCTGTCGTCAGCCGTACCGGGTACGGACGCGCGGCAACCCTCCTGGCTGCGGCGCGCACACCCGGCCGAATCCCCTTGGACACGGCGACGCGGAGGCGGTCATCGATCGAAGCCCGACGGCGCCAACTCGCTGCCGATAGGCCACTACCGAAGACCGACGCCACGCGACGGGTGCATACGGCTGTGCAATGTTGTCGTGCGACGGGGGCAATCCGCACCCCTGTACACATATAACCAACGGTGCGATTGTACGTCTCCCCGTTGGCCGAACCAGCGACCGCCTCGGACACCCCCGTGTCGAGCAGCCGCCTACCACTCCGTCCATCGGCGCACCGGCTGCCCGGTGGCCACGGCCGGAAACCGCGCAAGCAGGGCCGGACCGATACCCCTGATTTCTGACGCGGCAGGCGCAACAACCCCCCGCCCGCGTCGGGTCCGTATGAACCACGACGGATCGCCTCACGAGCACGTAGGCGTGCACGACTCGGCAGCGCGAAAGCACCACGAGCAATGGTTACCAGCGGCGACCCGAACGCTTAGAACAGCAACTCTCCATCGACGGCCCCGCCGGACGGCGAACGAACAAACCGACACCGCAGCCCCACCAACGGATACTTCCCGAACAACACGGCCTCGCCGACGGATAACTCCCGACAACAAGGCCCCGCCGACGGATAACCCTTGACAACACGGTCCCGCCACCCGGACCGCACCGTCAGCACAAGGCGCGCTCAGCTCACCTCGACCACGTCTTTCGAGCGAAGCGAGACCAAGCCTGTTCCGTTCGCCGCCCGGCTCGCGTCCGAGTGGCCGCTGCGTCCGCGACGAAGTCGCCAGCAGTGGCCGCTCGGACGCGAGCCATGAAGGGGCGGCGAACACCCAGCGCCGCAGGCGCTGGAAATCAGCGCCTGAGCCCGAGCCGCTCGATCAGCGAACGGTAGCGGTTGATGTCGTTGTCCTGCAGGTACTTCGACAGCCGCTTGCGACGACCGATCAGCGCCATCAGGCCGTGGCGGGTGTGGTGGTCGTGCTTGTGCTTCTTCAGGTGCTCGGTGATGTCGGCGATGCGCTTGGAAAGCAGCGCGATCTGCGCCTCCGGGGAACCGGTGTCCTTCTCGTGCAGGCCGTACTCGGCGAGAATCGCCGACTTCTGCTCGGTGGTCAGTGCCATGGGGCATCCACTCCTGTTTCTCAGTTCCGCGCTCGAATGTCCGGTTACCCGGGTGCGGGCGCCACCGCGGACCGCAGCAAACCCGAGGGACCACCCTACCGGACCGGGATCTTCCCGCCGAAATCGCGGGCCGACCGAGTCCCATCCGGGCAACGACGCTCGCCCGCGCTGATCGAGCACGAGACCCGCCGCTACAGCGATCCGCTCGAGTTCGGAATTCCCGACGCTCAGCGGGCGTCGACGGCGGTGAGGATTTTGCGCGCGGTCTCCACGTCGCGGCCCATGCACTCGATGAGCTCGTCCACCGAGTCGAATTTGCGCTGGCCCCGGATGTGCTCGACGAAGTCCACCGCGACGTGCTGACCGTAGAGATCGGCCTCGCCGTCGAGCACGTACGCCTCCACCGTGCGGGCGCGTCCGGAGAAGGTCGGGTTGGTGCCCACCGAGACGGCGGCCATGGCCCGCTCGCCCGGGGTGACGGTGCCGATGGTGGGGCCGGGGCCGAGCACGGTGAACCACCCGGCGTACACGCCGTCGGCGGGAATGGCGGCATGCATCGGCGGCGCGACGTTCGCGGTCGGGAAGCCGAGTTGCTTGCCGCGGCCGTCACCGTGTACGACGACGCCCTCCACCCGGTGCGGACGCCCGAGCGCCTCGGCGGCGGCCGCCATGTCCCCCGCGTCGACGCACGAGCGGATATAAGTCGAGGAGAAGGTCACGGCGTGTTCGGCGAGCAGCGTCACGCCGTCGACCTCGAAACCGAATCGCTTGCCGAGCTCGCGCATGGTCTCGACCGTGCCCGCGGCCTTCTTGCCGAAGGTGAAGTTGTCGCCGACCACCACCTCCACCACGTGCAGCCGCTCCACCAGCAGGTCGTGGACATAGCTCGCCGGAGTCAGCTTCATGAACTCCTGGGTGAAGGGCATGACGCAGAACACGTCGACACCCAGTTCCTCGGCCAGTTCGGCGCGGCGGGTCAGGGTGGTCAATTGCGCGGGGTGTGACCCGGGGCGGACCACTTCCATCGGGTGCGGATCGAACGTCATCAGCACCGCGGGCACGCCGCGCGCGGCGGCGGACTTCACGGCCCGGCTGATCAGCTGCGCGTGGCCGCGGTGCACACCGTCGAACACACCGATCGTGAGGACACAGCGCCCCCAGTCCGCGGGCACCTCGTCGAGACTTCGCCATCTCTGCACAGTGCGCAGCCTACGCAAATCAGGTAGCGAACAGTATTCGGGCGTGCTGATCTCACACAACGGTTGCGCGGCCGTGAGCCGACGTGGAAGTGCGAACCGCGCCGGGGCCCCGCGCGCAGGTCGCGCGCCGCGCGGCCGCGCCGCGAACCGGTCGGATCATCCGAACCGCGGCACGACTCGTGCCGCAACCGCGGCGGTGGGATAACCGGCAGGTCGCCGTGGCCGTCGCACGACGGCGCGCCGCGGGGCCGCTACGTCGGGGTCGGCGACATCGCCGCGGAAGTCTTCGCGCACCGGAAACTAACCGGACGGATTCGCGAAAGCGCCGATATACCCCGGGTTTTCCACGGGCCCGCAAGCTCGTCTCACCAGCAGCGGGAATGGTCTAGCGTCCAATTCGTCGATGACGGAATGCCCCGGAGTAGCCATGAAAAGCGCAGTCAAGCACGTGCGTGTGATCAAACCGTCCGATGCGGCCGAAACAATCGGACGGCAACGACAACGCCTCATTCCTTGCATCACCACGGAAACCTGTGGCGCCACCGGCATTTCGGCGGGCATGGTCAACATGGCCCCGGGAGCGATGTCGAAAGCGCATTATCACGCGCACAGCGAGATCGTCGTCGTTTGCCTGCGCGGGCGAGCGGCCACCTTGATCGGCCCGGAACTGACGCCCTATTTCCACGGGCCCGGTGAGTTCATCTACATCCCCGACGGCGTCGTGCACGTGGCGGTGAACCTCGACGATGCCGAGGACCTGGTCGCGGTGGAAATGCGGACCGATCCCCTGTTCAACGACGACGTGGTGCTGACGCCGGAGTACGACGCCCACGTGCCCGAAGCCGTTGCCCGCCTGCGGCGGCGCGGGCCAGCCGGCGCCTGACATGGCCGTCGGCAAACGCAGCCGCGGCGCGGCCGAGGTGACCAGCGGTCCCATCGACGATATCTTCGCGGCACTGGCAGGCCGCCCCGACGTGGTGTCCTTCGCGGTCGGAGCGCCCGATCCCGCTCTGCTGCCGAGCGAGCTCGTGGCGACGCTGGCGCAAACGGTCATCGGCAGATACGGCAGCGCCGTCCTCCAATACGGCATGACCCGGGGATTCGCTCCGCTGTTGGACGAAGCCCGAAACCTTCTGCACGGCCGCGATATTCAGTGCACGCTCGAGCGCCTGCATATCTCGACCGGCGGCTCCGGCGCATTGCACAACGTGTGTTTGGCGCTGCTCGACCCGCAGGACGTGGTTCTGGTCGAAACCCCCACTTACGGCCCGGCGGTCAAGGAATTCCGCAGCCACGGAGCGACCGTCGTGGCGGTGCCGTCCGACGAATTCGGCATCGTTCCGGAAGCGCTCGAAGAAGCCCTGGCTCGATACGATACGGCGTTCGTCTACCTACTGCCGACTTTCCAGAATCCGACCGGCCGGACGATGCCCGTCGATCGGCGCGAACGAATCGCCGAGATCGTCGTCCGCCACGGCACGCTGGTCATCGAAGACGACGTCTACACCGACCTGCGCTATCGCGGTGTGGCACCGCCCGCGTTGTCGTCTTTCGCCCCGGACAACTCGGTGTACATCACGTCCCTGTCGAAAACTCTCGCTCCTGCGATCCGCGTCGGGATCACCGTTATGCCCCCGGATCTGCTGCGGACCGTGCTCGCGTTGAAGCAGGGCATCGACATGCAGACCTCGACATACTGCCAGGCGATTGCGGCCGAATTTCTCGGCAGTCCGGACGGGGCCGCGCACCTCGCTCATGTCGTCGACGCCTATTCGGCCAAGTTGGACGCGTTGACGGTCGCGCTCGAGCGGCATTTCCCGGCCGGGTTCCGGTGGGTCGAGCCGGAGGGCGGGATGTTCCTGTGGGTCGAGGGGCCGCCGGGTTTCGATGCCGACGCGCTGCTGGCGCGGGCACTGCGGCACGGAGTCGCGTTCCTGCCCGGCAGCGCGTTCTACGCCGACGACATCACCGAGCACCGCAACACCATGCGGCTGAGTTTCGCGAACGTGCCGCGCGACGCCATCGATCGGGGCATCGCCGCACTGGCGTTCGTCTGCGGGGAGACGGTATGAGTGGTCAGGCCCGGAGGCGGCAGCGCAGCGTGATCGCGCAGAGGCCAACTCGTGCCGGCAACGAACACAGCGCGAGCGATCGGCATCCGGTGCTCGGCACCTGGGAGGTTCGCGCCGACGGCGCTCCGTTCGGCTACCACGTGATGCAGTTCCACCCTGGCGGCACGATGCTGCAATCGAATCCCGACCACGGCAATCGCGCCACGAGCGACAGCAACGGCATGGGCACCTGGCACGGCGCGGGCAACCGGGTCACCGGCGCCTTCTTGGAGTTCACCGTCGATCGCACCGACCCCGCCGTAGTCCGCAAAGGGATCGTCGCCTTCGAACTCGACGTGACCGGCGACGACTTCACCGGACGCGCCACGGCGACGTTCTACGAGTTGTCCGGCGAGCCGGTCGGCGCGCCCGCGACCGCCCGGTTGGCCGGTCGCCGATTCGACGGCGTGGCCGCGCATCGGAACACGCTGGATCTGTCGAGAACGGTATAACCCAGGCGGACCGGCATCGGTCCACCGCTTCCAAATGGGTGAACGGCGAATAGCGATTCGCTGTCGATCGGCCGACGGCAGGTCGAGGATGTGTGTATCGGCGCGCCAGTGCCTAAGCTCGGGTATGTGCCAGGTAAACGAGATATCGCCACTCGACGCGAGTTGGCCGACGCCCCGGCGCCGGGCGATGCGCACGGCGGTACCGCGACGATCGCGCCTGTGCTCTCGTCGGTCGCCCAGGACTACCTGAAGGTCATCTGGACCGCGCAGGAGTGGTCGCAGGAGAAGGTGACCACCAAGTTGCTCGCCGAACGGATCGGCGTATCGGCCTCGACCGTGTCCGAAGCCGTCCGCAAGCTCGCCGACCAAGGGTTGGTCGAGCACGCCCGCTACGGCGCGATCGCCCTCACCCCGGAGGGCCGCCGAGCCGCCGTCGCGATGGTGCGCAGGCATCGGCTCATCGAGACCTTCCTGGTGAACGAGCTCGGCTACGGCTGGGACGAGGTGCACGACGAAGCCGAGGTGCTCGAGCACGCGGTCTCCGAGCTGCTGATGGCCCGGATCGACGCCAAACTCGGATACCCCGATCGCGATCCGCACGGCGACCCGATCCCGTCGGTGGACGGCGCGGTGCCCACCCCGCCCGCGCGCCAGCTCAGCGACTTCCATGCCGGTGAATCCGGCCGGGTCGCGCGCATCTCCGACGCCGATCCCGACATGCTGCGCTACTTCGACTCCGTCGGCATCGCCCTGGACACCGCCATCGCCGTCGTCGAACGCCGCGACTTCGCGGGCACCATCGCCATCCGCATCGGCGCCACCGAATCACCGACCGACCTCGGGCGCCCCGCCGCCGAGGCCATCTGGCTCACCGCCTGACCGGGGCTCCACAGATCAGGCCCACTCCGCCGAACCGGCGGTAGCGGATGCGGCGGGCAGCGTCGGGCTCGGATGCCGCCGGGCGTGCCATCGGTGCCGCACTGGGTAACGGCATGGCGCAGGACCGGGTCACGCAGCCCTCCGCCGGCCACGCGACGACTCGAGCCCGGCGATAGATGACCACCGCGAAGCCCGATGCCCGAAAACTGGCGAAACGATCCCGCCCAGACCGCTTCCGAACCCCCCGGTTTCAAGGGTTCCGGCCGCGGGCTCAGCCCAGATCGGCCCCGAGGGCGGGACGCACCAACTCGGCCGCGCGGGCAGCGATGGCGTCGCCCAGTTCGTCGGTGGTCGAGGTGCCACCGAGGTCCGGGGTGCGGACCTCCCCCGCGGCGAGCACGTCGCACACCGCTCGGTCCACCGCGGCCGCCGCGGCGGACTCGCCGAGATGATCCAGCAGCATCGCGCCCGCGAGGACCTGCGCGACGGGGTTCGCGATGCCCTGACCGGCGATGTCGGGCGCGCTGCCGTGCACGGCCTCGAACATCGAGGGGCCGGTGCGCTCGGGGTTGACGTTGCCCGACGGCGCCAAGCCGAGCCCGCCGGTCACCGCGGCGGCGAGGTCGGAGAGGATGTCGCCGAACAGGTTCGAGCCCACGATCACGTCCAGTCGGTCCGGGTGCAGCACGATTTCGGCGGCCAGCGCGTCGACGTGCATCTGCCGCGTCCGCACCTGGGGATACTCGGTCCCGACGCGTTCGAACACACTGTCCCAGTAGGGCATCGAATGGATGAGCCCGTTCGACTTGGTCGCCGAGCACAATCGCCCGGATCGTTCGGCGGCCCGCTCGAAGGCGTAGCGGATGATTCGCTCGCATCCGGTGCGGGTGAACACCGATTCCTGGAGCACGAATTCGTCGGGGCGGCCCTCGTTGTGGATGCCGCCGATCCGCGAGTACTCGCCCTCGGAGTTCTCCCGCACGATGAGGATGTCCAGATCGTCGGCGGTCCGGCCGCGCAGTGCCGATTCCGTGCCGGGCAGCAGGCGCACCGGGCGCAGGTTGACGTACTGACCGAAGGCGCGGCGCAGCGGGATCAGCAGGCCCCACAGCGAAACATGGTCGGGCACACCGGGAAAGCCGACAGCGCCGAGCAGGATCGCGTCGAAGCCCGCGAGCCGCTGCGCGCCGTCCGGCGGCATCATGGCGCCCGTGCGCACGTAGTTCTCGCACGACCAGTCGAATTCGGTCCATGCCAGACCGGGCAGCACGGCGTCGAGCACACGTACCGCCGCCGCGGTGACGTCGACTCCGATCCCGTCACCCGGGATGGTGGCGATGCGGTACTCGCTCACTGGCACTCCTTCACAGTCGCACTCCGATGTACTTGGTCTCCAGGAATTCGTCGATCCCGGTCAGCCCGCCCTCGCGTCCGAGCCCGGATTCCTTGACGCCGCCGAAGGGCGCGGCCGGATTCGACACCACGCCCTGGTTGAGCCCGACCATCCCGGTTTCCAGCGCCTCGCACACCCGCAGTCCGCGCCGGAGATTCTCGGTGAACACGTAGCTCACCAGCCCGTAGGGAGTGTCGTTGGCCCGGCGCACGGCTTCGTCCTCGGTGTCGAAGACGCCGATCGCGGCGACCGGTCCGAAGATCTCGGTGTGGCACAACTCGGCGTCGTCGGGGACGTCGACCAGGACGGTCGCGGGATAGAAAGTGCCCGGTCCGTCCCAGGCCGCCCCTCCGGTGAGCACCCCGGCTCCCCGGGCGCGGGCATCGTCGACCAAGCGCTGCACCTTGGCGACGGCCTCGGTATCGATCAGCGGGCCGACCACGACGTCCGGCTCGGTGCCCCGGCCCATCGGCAGGGCCGCCAGCCGCTCGGCGAGCCTGCGCGCGAAGACCTCGGCGACGCCGCGCTGAACCAGAATCCGATTGGCGGCGGTGCACGCCTGACCGATGTTGCGCATCTTCGCCGCCACCGTGCCCTCGACCGCCTCGTCGAGATCCGCGTCGTCGAAAACCAGCAGCGGCGCGTTGCCGCCCAGTTCCATCGAGGTGCGCATCACCGTCTGCGCGCACTGCGCGAGCAACTGCTTGCCGACCGCCGTCGAGCCGGTGAACGACAGCTTGCGCGAGCGGTCGTCGAGGATCAGCGGAGTCATCACCGCGGCGGGATCCGCCGTCGTGACGACGTTGACCACCCCGGCCGGCAACCCGGCGTCCGCCAGCACCTGAGCCAGCGCCAGCATCGAAAGCGGCGTCTGCTCCGCGGGTTTCACGACGCAGGTGCAGCCCGCGGCGAGCGCGGGCGCGATCTTGCGCGCGCCCATGGCGACGGGAAAGTTCCATGGCGTGATGAGCAGGCTCGGACCGACCGGCTGCCGGGCCACCAGAAAACGCGAGCCGCCGGTCGGCGCGGGCATGTACCCGCCGTCCAGGCGGACGGCTTCCTCGGCGAACCAGCGGAAGAACTCCGCGGCGTAGGCGATCTCACCGCGCGCCTCGGCCAGCGGCTTGCCCATTTCGAGGGTCGCGATCAGCCCGAGCCGGTCGGTGTCGGCCAGCAACGCGCGATGCACGCGCATCAGCAGATCGCTGCGCTCGCGCGGCGCGGTGGCTGCCCAGTCGGCCTGCGCCGCGCACGCCGCGTCCAGCGCCGCGCGACCTTCGTCCGGCGTCGCGTCGGCTACTTCGCACAGCAGTCCACCCGTCGACGGATCGAAGACCGGCAGCGTGCGGGTCGTCGCCCGCCACTGCCCCTGGACGAACAAACCGCGCGGCACCGTGTCGATCGCGGCGCGTTCGGGCGCGCTCAGCGCGCTTTCGGTGAGCATGGTCGGTGGCTCCTTTCGGCAGCGCGCAGCGTCCGGCCATTGCTGCGACCCGTGCGGCCATGTTATGCATATTGTCGACAATCCGACAATAGACAATGGCCCTCCATCTCACCCGCACCGGGAGGCGAACCACCATGACCGAGCTCTCGCCCATCCTGAAACAGGCCACTCCGGTGACCGTCGACCACGGCGCGGGGTGCTACCTCTACGGCACCGACGGACGCCGCTACCTGGACTTCACCGCCGGCATCGGCGTGACCAGCACCGGCCACTGCCATCCGAAAGTGGTCGCCGCCGCGCAGGCACAGGTGGCCTCGCTGATCCACGGCCAGTACACGACCGTGCTGCATCGGCCGCTGCTGGAGCTGACCGAACGGCTCGGCGCGGTGCTTCCGGAAGGACTGGACACGCTGTTCTTCGCGAACTCCGGCAGTGAGGCGGTCGAGGCCGCACTGCGACTGGTGCGCCAGGCCACCGGGCGGCCGAACGTCGTCGTCTTCCACGGCGGTTTCCACGGCCGCACCGTGGCCGCCGCGACCATGACCACCTCGGGCACTCGTTTCTCGGCCGGGTTCAGCCCGCTCATGCCGGGCGTGCACGTCGCGCCCTTCCCCACCGCCTACCGCTATGGCTGGAGCGAGCGGGAGGCCACCGCCTTCGCGCTGCGCGAACTCGACTACTTGTTCGCCACACTCACCTCGCCCGCCGAGACCGCCGCGTTCATCGTGGAGCCGGTGCTCGGTGAGGGCGGTTACGTCCCCGGCAACACCGAGTTCTTCCACGGGCTGCGCGAACGCGCCGACCGGCACGGCATCCTGCTGGTCTTCGACGAGATCCAGACCGGTTTCGGCCGCACCGGGAAGTTCTTCGGGCATCAGCACTTCGGCGTCCGGCCCGACGTGATCACCATCGCGAAGGGTCTGGCCAGCGGCTTTCCCCTGTCCGGCATCGCGGCGCCGCGCGAACTGATGGCGCGGGCGTGGCCGGGTTCGCAGGGCGGCACCTACGGTGGCAACGCGGTGGCGTGCGCGGCGGCGATCGCCACGCTCGACGTGATCGAATCCGAAGGGCTGGTGGACAACGCGGCCGCCCGAGGGGCACAACTGCTGCGCGGTATGCGCGAGAGCGCCACCAAGGCGATCGGCGACGTCCGCGGCCTCGGACTGCTCGTGGGCGCCGAGTTCACCACGGCCACCGGCGAGCCCGACACGGCCACCGCCGCGGCCGCCCAGCGCGCGGCGGTGGACAAGGGACTGCTGCTGTTGACCTGCGGCGCGCACATGAACGTGGTGCGGATGATTCCGCCGCTGATCGTGACCGATACTCAGATCGAGGACGCTCTGGCGATCTGGTCCGAGGTGCTCGCCGAGTTGTAGCGCGCACCCCACCCGTCCGCAGTGCCCGCCCGGCGGGCCCGATCAGGAAGCAGGACCGCATGGCCCGCTACATCACCATCACGCTCACCAAAGCCGCGGTGACCTGCCGCGCCCGTTTGCTGGACGAGGAAGCGCCGCAGACCTGCGCCGCGGTGTGGAACGCGCTGCCCCTGGAAGGCGACGCCTTCCACGCCAAGTACGCCCGCAACGAGGTGTACACCCTGCTCCCGCGCATCGGCGCGGCCCCGCATCGGGAGAATCCGACGGTCACGCCCATCCCCGGCGATGTGTGCCTGTTCGATTTCGAGCCGTGGGAGATCGGCAATCCGGCCTACGGCTACGAGCCCGGTTCCGCGGCCGAGCATGAGCGCGGGGCGACCGATCTCGCGCTGTTCTATGGCCGCAACAACCTGCTGATCAACGGCGACCTGGGGTGGGTGCCGGGCAATGTGTTCGCCACCATCGAGGAGGGGCTCGCCGAGATGGCCGCGGCCTGCAACACGCTGTGGTTGCACGGTGTGCAGGGCGAGACGCTCGCCTTCGCCCGCGCCTGAGCGACGGTGACGAGTGGCCCCGCGGTCTTCCGCGGGGCCATTCGCTTTCAGGAAGCCAGCACGAATTCGGCGTAGCGGGCTACCGCGAGGATCAGATCGTCGGAGTGGCGTGGGCCGATGATCTGCAACCCGACCGGTAGACCCGCGCGAGTCGTGCCCGCCGGGATACTGATCGCGGGTTGCTGGGTCATGTTGAACGGGTAGGTGAACGGCGTCCATTCGGGCCAGCTGCGCAGGCCGCTGCCCGGTGGCACGTCGTGTCCCGCTTCGAACGCGGGAATCGGCACCGTCGGAGTGATCAGGATGTCGTAGTCGTTGTGGAAGGCGCCCATGGTGATACCGATCTGGGCCGCGACGTTGCGCGCGTCGAGATACTCGACGGCGGTGACGGTTTCACCGCGCTCCCAGACCGCGCGCAGGCCCGGATCCACCCGTTCGCGCGTACCTTCCGGGTACCCGGACAGCATGGTGGCCGCGCCGGCCGCCCACAGCAGCTCGAACGCCTCGCGCGGATCGGCGAATCCGGGATCGGCGGCGCTCACCCGGAGTTCGGCGTCGGCCAGCCGGGTCACCGCCGCTACCACGATCGCGGCAACCTCGGGGTCGACCGTGGCGTAGCCGAGCGCAGGTGAGTACGCCACGCGCAATCCCCGCACGTCGCGTTGCATTTCGGCGCGGAAGGCGGCGAGCGTGGGAGCCAGTGCGGTGGGATCGCGCGGATCCGGTAGCGACAGGATGTCCATCAGCAGCGCCGCGTCCTCGACGGTGCGCGTCATCGGTCCCGCATGCGCCAGCGGACCGAACGGGCTGGCCGGGAACAGCGGAATGCGGCCGTAGGTGGGCTTGAAGCCGACGATGCCGCAGAAGGCGGCCGGAATGCGCACGCTGCCACCGCCGTCCGTGCCCACCGACACCGGGCCCATGCCCGCGGCGACGGCCGCGGCGCTGCCGCCGGAGGAGCCGCCCGCGGTGGTGGACGGGTCGGCCGGATTCCGCGTGACACCCGCCAGCGGACTGTCGGTGACCGCCTTCCACGCGATCTCCGGAGTGGTGGTCTTGCCGAGGAAGACCATGCCGTCCTCGCGCAGCCGCGCGGCCACCGGACTGTCCACCAGCCACGGTCCCGCCGGGTCGATGGACGTGGAGCCGCGCCGGGTTGGCCAGCCCTCGGTCAGGAAGACGTCCTTGATCGAGATCGGCACGCCGTCGAGCAGCCCTCTGGCATGACCGGACTGCCAGCGCGCCTCGGAGTCCTTCGCCTGCACCAGGGCGCGATCGGGATCGACCAGACAGAAGGCGTTGAGCGCGCCGTCGCGATCGGCGATCGCGCGCAGGATCGCCTCGGTCGCCTCGACGGGCGACAGCGCGCCCGCCGCGTAGGCCGAGACCAGCTCGACCGCGGTCATGGCGGTCGGGTCGGTGGGTTGGTTCTTGTCGGGGTAGCTCATGGATGGGCTCCTTCAGCCGGGCACGTACCCCAGCCTTTTGTCGACCACGTTGTCCAGCGGACGTCCGGCGATCCAGTTGTCGAAGTTCTCGGTGAACGCGTCGACGATCTCGGTGCGCCATCCGATGAAGTCACCGGAGTTGTGCGGGGTGATCCGGACGTTCGGCAGTTCCCACAGAGGGTGATCGGCGGGGAGCGGCTCGGGGTCCACCACATCGAGCGCCGCCGCGGCGATCGATCCGGTGCGCAGCGCGGCGACGAGATCGTCGGTCACAACGAGTTCCCCGCGGCCGACGTTGACAAACCTGGCGTGCGGCTTCATCGCGGCGAAGGCGGCGGCGTCGAACATGTTCCTGGTCCGCTCGGTGAGCGGAGCGATCGCGACGACGTAATCGGCGCGGGCCAGTTCGGCGTGCAGATCGGTGGTGACCTCGCCGAAATCCGGGTCCGCCGCGCGCTCCCGCCTGCCGACGGCGCGCACGGTCATGCCGACCGCGCGCAGCAATCGGGCGATATGACGCCCGATCGAGCCGGTGCCCACGATCAGCGCCGTCGACCCCGCGACCCGTTCGGATTCCCGATGCCGCCACTCGTGCCGTTGTTGCAGCAGCAACGAACCGGACAGGTCCTTGGCGAAACCGAGAATCTGCCCGAGCACGTACTCGGCGATCGCGGCGTCGAAGACGCCTCTGGTGTTGGTCACGACCACGTCACTCGCCCGCAGTTCGGGAAACATCGCCGGATCGACGCCGGTGGATCCCATGTGCACCCAGCGCAGCCGGTCGGCGGCATACCAGGCGCCGGGCAGCGCCCGGGTGCGAAAGTCGTAGACGAACAAGATCTCCGCTCCGCGCAGGGCGTTCGCCAACCCGGGCGCCTCGGTGTACCGGATGGTGGCGCGGCCTGCTACTCGGTCCATTCGTTCGTCGTCGGGCACACTGTCACTGTGCAGGACGACGACAATCGGGCCCTGTTCCACATTGACACACTAAGATCACATCGTATGATTGTCAACAATCCGATCGTGTTCGGAGGTCGTCCCGGCTGAGCGCGAGAGGGGCCGTAGTGGATTTGAGCTTTCCCGACCTCGAGGGGCCCGTTGCACAACGGGGTATCGGGATCATCGCACCGTTCGACCTCGCCCTCGAACGAGAGCTCTGGCGCTGGGCGCCTCTGGAGGTGAGTCTGCACCTGGCCCGTACCCCCTACGAACCGGTTCCGGTGTCGCTGGAGATGGCCGAATTGGTCTCCGACGCGGCGCATCTCACCGCGGCCACCCGCAACGTCCTGCACGTGGAACCCGAAGTCGTGGCCTACCTGTGCACATCGGGCAGTTTCATCAAAGGCCTCGCCTACGAGAAGTCGTTGCGCGACACCATCTGCCGTGCCGGGGCGCTGGACGCGGTCACCACCTCAGGAGCGTTGCTCGAAGCGATCCGCCATCTGGACCTCACCCGGATCTCGGTACTGACCCCGTACGACGAGATCCTCACCCACCGGCTGCACGAGTTCCTCGCCGAAGCCGGCTGCACGGTGGTCCGCTCCGATCACCTCGGGCTCGGCGGCGGCATCTGGAAGGTCAGCTATCGCACGATCGCCGAACGCATCGTCGGCGCCGACGACCCCGGGGCCCAGGCCGTCTTCGTCAGCTGTACCAACCTGCCCACGTACGACGTGATCGAGCCGCTGGAGAAAGCCCTCGGCAAGCCGGTGCTCACCGCCAACCAACTCACCATGTGGGCATGTCTCGGCCGGATGAAGCTCCCGATGATGGGCCCGGGCAAGTGGCTGCTCAACGTTTTCTGAAGGAAGAACATCACATGCACGCACCCACCGTCGGTTTCATCTACCCCGACCACGCGGCCGAGGACGACTACCCGCTCGCGGCGGCAGCGCTCGGCGCGCACCTTCCGGTGGCCCACATCTACGGCACCGATCTGCACGCCGTCCCCGAACTGCTCGAACTGGGCAGCCCGGAGAAATTGCGCCTCGGCGCCTCGCTGCTCGCCCGGCACCGCCCCGACGCGATCGTCTGGGCCTGCACGTCGGGCAGTTTCGTCTACGGACCCGAGGGCGCGCGCGATCAGGTGCGCGCGCTGGCCGAGGTCGCGGGCGTCCCGGCGACAAGCACCAGCATCGCGTTCGCCGACGCCGTGCACACGCTGGGACTGCGCACCGTCGCGGTCGCCGCCAGCTATCCCGACGAGGTCGCCCGGCTGTTCGTGGAGTTCCTCGCCGACGCGCGCATCGACGTCGTCTCGATGTCCAGCGCGGGGATCGACACCGCCGCTGAGGTCGGCACCCTCACCCCGGCCCAGGTGCTGCGGCTGGCGGCGGACAACGACCATCCCGACGCGGAGGCGCTGCTCATCCCCGACACCGCGATGCACACCGTGGCGGTGCTGCCGGACCTGGAGGCTACGCTGGGCAAACCGGTGCTGACGGCCAATCAGGTCACGATCTGGGCAGGGCTGCGGCTGGCCGGCGCCGAGCCGGTCGTTCCCGGATTCGGGACCTTGTTCGCGGAAAGGCAGATCGATGTCCGTCGTTGATTTCGAGCCGGTGAACCGGCAGTCGACCGCGGAGATGATCGCAGATCGGCTCCGCGAGGCGATCATGCGCGGCAGTCTCGCGCCAGGGTCGCAGCTCGGCGAGGCCGACCTCGCGGCGCGGTTCGCGGTCTCGCGCGGGCCGGTGCGCGAGGCGATGCAGCGCTTGGTGTCCGAGGGTCTGCTGCGCAGCATCCGCCACCGCGGCATCTTCGTCATCGAACTGAGCCTCGACGACGTCGTCGACATCTACCGGGCCAGGACGGCACTGGAGGGCGGCGCGCTGGAGCTGATCCTGGACGGTCGCCGCCCCATCGCCTACGAGGCGCTCGGTCCCAGCGTCGAGGAGATGATCGCGTGCGCCGAACGCGGCGACGCGGTCGGCGTGTCGGAGGCCGACCAGGCCTTCCACGAGGCGCTGGTGGAGAGTGCGGCCAGTCCGCGGCTGGTACGCGCGGCTCGCACCTTGCTGATCGAGACGCGCATGTGCTTGGGCGCCTTGCAGACGACCTATCCGGACCTGCGGGAACAGTCCCGCGAACACATCGGCCTGCGCGACGCGATCGGCGCGGGCGACCCCGCGCGCGCCCGCGCTCTGCTCGTCGAGCACATGGACGACGCCGTGCAACGCCTCCGGCACCAGATCGGCTCTTGAGCGCCGGCTCACCGCGACAAGAAGTCCAGCAGCACGCGGATCACCTTCGCCGCCGCTACCCGGCCACGGCCGCCGCAGGCGGCTTTCCCACCCCGGCGGCGCCGCCGACCAGCGCCGCGCCACCGACCAGGACCGCGGCCATCGCCGCAACGGTTCGCATCATCGACCAACTCCTGACCGCGAGGTGGTCGACCATTGTCGCCCGGGATCAGAGATTGGCGGGGCGGACGACCATCACCGAGGACGCGCGATTACCGGATTCCCGGAGCAGGGCGATAGCGCGGCCTTCCGGATCGATGGCGGCGTAGACACCGGCCATTCCGGCCGGAGCCAGCCAGCGTCCGTTGCGCAGGTCGTCGGCCTGCTTGTCATCGATGTCGCGGCGCGGGAACGCCGTTCGCACCGCGGCATCGATATCGAGGCTCAGTGGCGGCACGCCGGACTCAGCGGAGGCGGCCAGATCGTCCAAGGTGCGTGCATGCTCGAGCGTGAACGGCCCGACGCCGGTGCGGCGCAACGCGGTCAAGTGGCCGCCGACGCCGAGCCCGGCGCCCAGGTCTCTGGCCAGCGCGCGCACGTAGGTGCCCGAGGAACATTCGACCACCACGTCCAGGTCGACGAAATCGCCGACATCGCGCCGCGCGAGCACGTCGAACCGCGACACCGTGACCGGGCGGGCGGCCAACTGCACGTCCTCGCCCGCACGGTGGCGGGCATAGGCACGTTCGCCGTTCACCTTGATCGCGCTGACGGTGGCGGGCACCTGCTCGATGTTCCCGGTCAGTTCGGCTGTGCGCGTGGCGATGTCGGCGTCGGCGAGATGACCGGCCCGTGTCGTGGCCAGCACCTCGCCCTCGGCGTCGTCGGTGCTGGTCGCCTGCCCCAGCCGGATGGTCGCGGTGTACGCCTTGGTGGTCAGGGTGAGCAGGCCGAGCAGTTTGGTCGCGCGTTCCACGCCGAGCACCAGCACACCGGTCGCCATCGGATCGAGCGTGCCCGCGTGGCCGATCTTCTTGGTGCGCAGCAGCTTCCGGCATTTCGCCACGACGTCGTGACTGGTCCAGCCACCGGCCTTATCGATGACGAGCAGCCCGCCGAGTCCGTCCATCAGACGTGCGCGATCGCGGTCAGGATGTACCCGTCGGTGATCAGCCAACGGCCGTCGAACGCGATCAGCGGCGTGCCGCCGTCGGTGGTCTGCCCCGGCACCAGCAGTTCGGTATGGAAGCTGCCGCGCCCGGAAGCGGCGGAGCTGTCCTCGATCTCGAACGTGATGTGCGCGTCCTCGAAGCCGAGCCAGCGCAGCGTCAGCGGGAACCACGCCTTATAGGTGGCCTCTTTGGCGCAGAACAGCAACCGGTCCAGGTGCAATTCGGACTCGGTGGTCTTCAGCCATTCCCGCTCCGGCGGCAGACTCACCGAGTCCAGTACGCCGTCCGGCAGGGTGGCGTGCGGCTCGGCGTCGATGCCGATGGAACGGAACCGCAGTTTGTGACCGAGCGCGGCGGCCTGGTAGCCGTCGCAGTGGGTCAGGCTGCCGACGATTCCGCGCGGCCACACCGGAGCGCCGCGCTCGCCCTTGCCGATCGCGACCGGCTGCTCACCGAGTTGCGTGAGCGCCAGGCGGGCGCAATGCCGCGCGCCGATGAAGTCACGGCGCCGCTTCTCCACCGACTTGGCGATGAGATGCTCCTCCGCCGGATGCGGCCGCAGATCCTCCGGGTACGCCAGCAACTCGGCCGAGGCCACACCCGCGGGCAGAATGTTCTCGATCATCACCGACGAGCGTAGTCGAGCCGCACCGGGTGGGATCGCAGCGCCATGTGCGTGGGACTACGCCAGCCCGCGCCGCTGCTGCGCTTTGCTGCGCATCTCCGCGGCGGCGGCTTCCATCTCGGGAGTCACCTGGAAGTGTCCGCCCCACTTGTTCAGCGTGCCCGGCGGATACTGCGGGGTCGGCAGGATCTGGCGCAGCAATCGCTCGGGCAGGCCGCGGCGCTGCCACTCGCGCGGGTAGCCGAGCGAGACCTCCTCGAATCGGACGCCGTCGTAGTGCGAGGTCCGCGGGATGTGCAGGTGACCGTAGACCGAGCAGACCACGTTGTAGCGGGTGTGCCAGTCCGCGGTGAGTTCGGTGCCGCACCACAGCGCGAACTCCGGGTAGAACAGCACGTCGGTCGGCTGCCGCACCAGCGGGAAATGGTTGATCAGGACGACCGGGGTGCCCGGGGCGAGCGCGTCGAGCTTGCGCTTGGTCACCTGCACCCGGGCATGGCACCACGCGTCCCTGGTCAGGTACGGATCCGGCGAGAGCAGGAATTCGTCGGTGGCCACCACGTTGCGCTCACGCGCGATCGCCAGACCCTCCGCTTTGGTGGTGGCTCCTTCCGGCAGGAACGAGTAGTCGTACAACAGGAACATCGGAACCAGCGTGACCGCTCCGCCGTGCTCTTCCGCGCCCGCGCCCTGCCACACCGGAAACGGATCCTCCGGCGTCAACACATCCAGGTCGCGGCAGATCGACACCAGGTAGTCGTAGCGTGCCACCCCGACCATCTGCACCGGGTCCTTCGCCGTCGTCCACAGCTCGTGATTGCCCGGCACCCAGATCACCTTGGCGAACCGGCGGCGCAGCAGCTCCAGCGCCCACCGGATGTCCTCGGTCTTCTCCCCCACGTCGCCGGCCACGATGAGCCAGTCCTCCGGCGAGTCCGCCTTGATCTGCTCGACGACCGGCCGATTCCCCTGGTGCCCGACATGAATGTCGCTCACCGCCATCAACTTGGGTATCACCACACCTACCTTGGCACATCGTTTCGGATTCGCGCGCACCGGCCGAGCCGGGTGTCGCTCACCTCGGTACTTCGGCGCCGACCAGGGCCCAGCGGCCCGACAGCGCCCGCCCCGCGACGGCGATCAGCCGCAACAGCATGAACGCGGCGAGGCCGGACCAGATTCCGGCGACGCCCCAGTCGAAGGCCAGCGACAACCAGATAGCGGGCAGGAAGCCGAGCAGGGCCGCTCCGAGCGTGGTGGTGCGCAGGTAGGCCGCGTCACCGGCTCCGAGCAGGATGCCGTCGAGCGCGAAGACGATGCCCGCCACCGGAATGAGCGCGACGAAGAACCACCACACCACGTGCGCGCGCTCCAGCACGTCCGGGTCATCGGTGAACAGCGCGGGGATCGCCACCGCCCCCGCCGCGAAGCAGGCGGCGAGCCCCAGGCTGAAGATCTCCGACCAGCGGGTCACGCGCCGGGCGATCCCTCGGGCGCCGGTGGCATCACCCGCGCCCAGAGCCGCGCCCGTGAGCGTCTGCGCGGCGATGGCCAGCGCGTCCAAGGCGAGCGCCAGGAAGTTCCACAGTTGCAGCACCAACTGGTGGGCCGCTACCGACGCGGCGCCGAAACGCGCGGCGACGGCAGCCGCCGAGACGAAGCACGCCTGGAAGGCGAAACTGCGGACGATCAGGTCGCGTCCGAGGACGAGCTGGGCACGCATCACCGACCAATGCGGGGCGAGGGAAACCTCCTCGCGGATCAGCGCGTTCAGGAACAGGACCGCGGTGACGATCTGACCCGCCACGTTCGCCGCGGCCGAGCCCGGCAGACCCAGGCGCGGTGCGCCGAACAGTCCGTGCACCAGCGCCGGGCAGAGCACCGCCGACACCCCGAGTCCGGCGACGACGTAGACCAACGGCCTGCGCGTCTCCTGGACGCCACGCAGCCACCCGTTCCCCGCCATGGAGATCAGGATCAGCGGCACGCCGAACAGCGCGATCCGCACCCAGTCCAGCGCCTGCGCCGCGATGTCACCACCGCCCGCGATGGCGCTGGTCACCGGCACGGCGAACGCTTGGACCAGCAGCAGGATCGCGACGCCGACGGCCACCGCGATCCACGTGGCCTGCACGCCCTCGGCGACGGCTCCTTGATGGTCGCCCGCGCCGTGACGGCGCGCCGAGCGCGCGGTGGTGCCATAGGACAGGAAGGTCAGCTGCGAACTCGTCTGCGCGAGGATCAACCCGCCCACGGCGAGCCCGGCCAGCGCGAGCGCGCCGAGCCTGCCGACCACGGCCAAGTCGAACAACAGGTAGATCGGTTCGGCGACCAGTACACCGAGGGTGGGCACCGCGAGGCCGAGAATGCGTTTGGGCCCGGCGGCGGCGGCCCGGTCGATAGTTTCCGGCTCGCTCGCGCGCAGGACCGGGTCACCGATATCCGCCCCACTACAACCCTGCGCGCTCACGAACACCTCCCCCGCATGTCGTCCTTCGAGACCACCGTCGTTGCGATCCGGCTCCCACCTTGGCACGGCCCACCGACAAACTCGGCGGCGTCCGGCTCCGGTCGCGGAGAGGGTCGCATCACCGGTGATTCCGGATGTGTGGCACGACGCCGAACCAGGCTCGGATGGCGAGGCGGGCGAACCGGCTCGACTTCCAGCGCCACTCGACAGGCAAACGCCCGCAGGGCACCGGGCACGAACGCGGGGCGCCCCGCACACGCCGAGAGTGCGCCGCATCCGCACACCGCCCCGGTCGATCCGTCGACCCGTCCGGACGACGAATTCGGCCTCAGCACTCGAAAACCCGACGGACCGGGACGTTTTGGTGAGAGCCGACCCGGCATTCGCCGATGATCGAACACGATCATCCGAGCGCGGTCAGCAGCGCGCCGATCAGGTCCTCGGGCGCGCCGTGTGCGGTGTACCCGGCCGCGAAGCGATGCCCACCACCACCCAGTGTCGTGGCCACCTCTGCGACGTCCACCCCGTCGCCCGCACACGCTCCGCTGTCCCGTGAGCGCAGCGATACCGTCCACCGATCCGGCACCACACGAGATTGCTTGAACACCGCGGCGATTCCCGCTTCGGCGGTCGTGCGCACGATATCTATGACGCTCTCGACTTCCTCCGAACGCACGTCGTCGATGTCGTCGCGCCGCACGAACGCGTACACCAATCCGACGCCGCCGCGCGCCTCCGGGACGAGCTGCGCCGTCCCGAGCACCCGCGCCAACATGGGCAGCCATCCGAACGGGTGCGTGTCCATCAAGGTGCGGGCGATATGCGCGCCGTCGATTCCGGTGGCCAGCAGCCGCTCCGCCAGTTCGTGGGTACCCGGCCGCACCCACCGGAACGAGCCCGTGTCGGTGACCAGACCGGCATACAGGCAATGCGCCACGTCCGCATCGATCGGCACACCCCACGCGTCGAGCAGTCGCGCGATCAGGCTCGTGGTGGACTCCGCGGCGGGATCGACCACGTTGATCGCTCCGAACCGCGTGTTCGACCGATGGTGATCGATCACCAGTGTCGTTGCGGCATCGGACAATCGGTCGGCGAGCGCACCGAGCCTGCCCGCGCTGCCGCAGTCGACCGCGACCAGCAGGTCGACCTCGGCGCGCACTGCGGCGGGCGCCACCAGGTGCCTTACGCCGGGCAGCGACCGCATCGATACGGGCAATTCCGCCGGCTCGGCGAACGACACCTGCACCGGGACGCCGCGCCGGTGCAGCACCAGCGCCAGCGCCAGACCACTTCCTATGGTGTCCGCATCGGGCTGCACATGGCAGACGATGGTCACCGAGCGCGCGGCGTCGAGCGCCGCCACGGCCGTGTCCAAGCCGGCCGTTTCTCGCATCGTCGTCATCGACTACCGCATGTCACTCGTCGGCGTCGCGTTCGATCTTGTATGGGTCGGCGTCGCCCGCGGGCCTGGCGGTGGCGGCCACCTTGGCGACCTCGTCGTCCGCGGCCCGCGCCCTGGCGAGCAGTTCCTCCATCTGCCGTGCCGCGTCGGGCACGGTGTCCAGTACGAATGCCAGCGTCGGGGTGAACTTCACCCCGGTTCCCGCGCCCACCTTGGAGCGCAGAACTCCCTTGGCCTTCTCCAGTCCGGCCGCCGCACCGTCGTAATCCGGTTCGGCGTCGAGGGTTTCACCCATCACGGTGTAGTACACCGTCGCCTCCCGGAGATCGCCGGTGACCTTGGCGTCGGTCACGGTCACGAAACGCAGCCGCGGGTCCTTCACCTCGTATTCGATCGCGGTCGCGACGATCGAGGAGATCCGCTTGGCGAGTCGGCGTGCCCTGGCTTGATCCACCATGGCCGTTTCCTCCTCACTATCAACTCTGTTCGATGGCGGTCGGAGCGTGCTCGCGGCCGCCACCCGAGTTCCGTCGCTGCGCCGCGGTCAGTCCTCGGGCCCGAAGATTCGGCGGCGCACCGCCAGCAACTGTAACTCCGGACGGGCCGCGACGTGCCGTTCACATTTGTCCAGCACCTCGGTCAGATGATCCATGCCCGCACTGACCATGGCCACGCCCAGCAGCGAACGACGGTATAGATCGTGTTCCCCGCCTTCGGCGGCACTCACACCGAAACGCTGCAATTCGGCCAGGATAGGCCGGATCACCGAGCGCTTCTGTTTCAGTGAATGCACATCGCCGAGCAGCAGGTCGAACTCCAGTGCACCCAGGTACACCCACACCCTCCCCAGTCAGGAAGACCCGCCGGGCGCCGCGCACTTCGCGCGGCGCCCGGACTCGTCTCGGTCTATCAGTCGCGCGGCTTCTCGCGCAGTTCGTAGGCCTCGATGATGTCGCCTTCCTTGATGTCGGAGTAGGTGACCGTCATACCGCATTCGAAGCCCTCGCGGACCTCGGTGACGTCGTCCTTCTCCCGGCGCAGCGACGAGATCGACATCGTCTCGGCGATCACCACGTTGTCCCGGAGCAGGCGCGCCTTGGCGTTGCGCTTGACCGAGCCCGACGTGACCATGCAACCGGCGATGTTGCCGATCTTCGACGAACGGAAGATCGCCCTGATCTCGGCCCGCCCCAGCTCGACCTCTTCGTAGATCGGCTTGAGCATGCCCTTGAGGGCCTTCTCGATCTCGTCGATGGCCTGGTAGATCACCGAGTAGTACCGGATGTCGACGCCCTCACGGTTGGCCAGCTCGGTCGCTTTGCCCTCGGCGCGGACGTTGAATCCGATGATGATCGCGTTCGACGCCGAAGCGAGGTTGACGTTGGTCTCGGTGACGCCACCGACGCCGCGGTCGATCACCCGCAGCCGCACCTCGTCGCCCACCTGAATCCCGAGCAGCGCCTCTTCGAGGGCCTCGACCGTACCCGAGTTGTCGCCCTTGAGGATCAGGTTCAGCTCGCTGGTTTCCTTCAGCGCGGCATCCAGATCTTCCAGGCTGATCCGCTTGCGGCTGCGTGCGGCCAGCGCATTGCGCTTGCGCGCGTTGCGCCGATCGGCGATCTGCCGGGCGATCCGGTCCTCGTCGACCACGAGCAGGTTGTCACCCGCGCCGGGCACCGACGTGAAGCCGATGACCTGAACCGGCCGCGACGGCAGCGCCGCCTCGACGTCGTCGCCGTGCTCGTCGACCATCCGGCGCACCCGGCCGTAGGCGTCTCCCGCCACGATCGAGTCGCCGACCCGCAGGGTGCCGCGCTGGATGAGCACGGTCGCCACCGGGCCGCGGCCACGGTCGAGGTGCGCCTCGATGGCCACACCCTGCGCGTCCATGTCCGGGTTGGCCCGCAGGTCCAGCGCCGCGTCCGCGGTCAGCAGGACCGCCTCGAGCAGCGCATCGATGTTGATGTTCTGCCTGGCGGAGATGTCGACGAACATGGTCTCGCCGCCGTATTCCTCGGCGACCAGGCCGTACTCGGTGAGCTGCTGACGCACCTTCTGCGGGTTGGCGCCTTCCTTGTCGATCTTGTTGACCGCCACGACGATCGGCACGTCGGCCGCTTGCGCGTGGTTGATCGCCTCCACCGTCTGCGGCATGACGCCGTCGTCGGCGGCGACCACCAGGATCGCGATGTCGGTGGCCTTCGCACCACGGGCGCGCATGGCGGTGAACGCCTCGTGACCCGGGGTGTCGATGAAGGTGATCAGCCGGTCCTCGTCGCCGAGGTGGGTGAGCACCTGGTAGGCGCCGATGTGCTGGGTGATGCCGCCTGCCTCGCCCTCGCGGACGTTCGCCTTGCGGATGGTGTCCAGCAAGCGGGTCTTACCGTGGTCGACGTGACCCATGACGGTCACCACCGGCGGACGCTGTTCGAGGTCTTCCTCGCCGCCCTCGTCCTCGCCGTAGGTGAGGTCGAACGACTCCAGCAGCTCGCGGTCCTCGTCCTCGGGGCTGACCACGTGGACGACGTAGTTCATCTCGCTGCCCAGCAGCTCGAGGGTCTCGTCGTTCACCGACTGGGTCGCGGTGACCATCTCACCGAGGTTGAACAGGGCCTGCACCAGCGCGGCCGGGTTCGCATCGATCTTCTCGGCGAAGTCCGACAGCGACGCGCCGCGAGCGAGCCGGATGATCTCGCCGTTGCCGCGCGGCAGCCGCACGCCGCCGACGGCGGGCGCCTGCATCGAGTCGTACTCTTGCCGCTTCTGCCGCTTCGACTTGCGGCCACGCCGGGGCGCGCCACCGGGACGGCCGAACGCGCCTGCCGCACCACCGCGGCCACCGGGACCGCCAGGACGACCGCCGCCGCCACCGCCGCCACCGGGACGACCGCGGAAGCCACCGGCCGCACCACCGGCACCGGGCGCACCCGCACCCGCACCGGGAGCGCCGCCACCGCCACCGCGGTAGCCACCGCCACCGCCGCCACCGGGACGACCGGCACCGGCGCCACCGGGACGACCGGGACGACCCGCACCGGGGCCTCCGGCGCCGCCGGGACGCGCCGCACGCGACGGCATCGCGCCGGGATTCGGACGAGGCGGCATCGAGCCGGGGCTCGGCCGCGGGCCGCCGGGACGCGGACCACCAGGGCCGGGCGCCGGACGCGGGCCACCCTGAGCGGGGCCGGGACGCGGACCACCCTGGGACGGACCGGGACGCGGACCACCCTGAGCGGGGCCGGGACGCGGACCACCCTGGGACGGACCGGGACGCGGACCACCCTGACCGGGGGCCGGACGCGGCGCGGGACGCTCGGGAGCCGAGGAATAGGGGTTGTTACCGACACGCGGGGTCTTCGGCCCAGGACGCGGGCCGGGAGCCGCGCCACCCGGGCGATGTCCACCCTGGCCGGGGCCGCCGGGACGCTGCTGCTGCCCGGGGCGCGCGCCGCCCGGCGTCGGACGCGGACCGGCCGGGGCGGGCGCGGAACTCGCGCTCGCGCCCGAAGCCGCGGCGGCCTGCGGGTTGATCGATTCCCGGGCGGCGGGCTTGGGCGCCGGGGACGGTCCGGGACGCGCGGCGGGGCCCGGCTTCACGGCCGGGGATTCACCGGTACGCGCGGCCGGGGCCGCGGTCTCCTGCGCGGTGGGCGCCGGAGTGGGCGCCGACGGACGGGGACCTGGACGCGGGCCTCCGCCCGCGGGCTTGGGGGCCGGACGACCGGACGGTCCGGGGCGTGCACCCGGCTTGTTGCCGTTGGACGGGGCGGATTTCGCCGCGAACGACTCACGCAGCCGGCGGGCGACGGGAGCTTCCACCGTCGAGGACGCCGACTTCACGAACTCGCCCTGCTCCTTGAGCGTTGCGAGTAGTTCCTTGCTCGTGACACCGAGTTCTTTTGCCAACTCGTGCACGCGGGCCTTGCCTGCCACTGCTCTCCTCACTGAGAGGCCGAGCAGCGCCACCGTTGGGGACGGCGGCCCGCACGACCTCGGGTTATCTCCGATGGACGTTCATCGTTGGTACTTCACGGTGTGCTCATGAGTGCTCGTGCCTGTTCTCGAGGTAATGCTCCAGGGCTGAGATATCCAGATGTCCGGACACTCGTAGTGCTCTGCCGATCGCTCGGCGCCGCTCTGCCGCGCGCAGACAAGCCGAAAGGGGGTGCAGCCAGGCACCCCGTCCGGGAAGTCTGCGCCGCGGATCGGGAACGATCTCGATGACGTGGGAGCCGTCTCCGGTCTCACGGTCCCGAGCCACGATCCGCAACAGATCGACGGCCAGCTCGCGCTTCCGGCACCCGATACACGTCCGTACCGGAGCCGCTCGGCGCCGGGGCGCCTGGTGCTGCTCGGTGGTGCGGTCGGGCATGGAAACCGAAGACTCGGACTGAACCTTGGACCACTCTACCGCTGCCACGCTCGGAACGCCGAACCCCTCCCCCGCGGAAGTTACGAACCTGTCATCCCGAGCACTCCGCGGGCGGGCTCCGGTCAACTGCGATGCGCCTCCGTCCGAACGGATCCGCCCATGTCGGGCGCGGCGTCGCTGCGGATATCGATGCGCCAGCCGGTCAGCCGCGCGGCCAGGCGGGCGTTCTGTCCCTCCTTGCCGATCGCCAGGGAAAGCTGGAAATCGGGGACCACTACGCGGGCCGCCCTTGCCTCCGGGTCGACGATAGTGACCGAAACCACTTTCGACGGAGAGAGCGCATTGCCGACGAAGGTCGCCGGATCGTCGGCGTAGTCGATGATGTCGATCTTCTCGCCGGCCAGTTCGCTCATCACGTTGCGCACGCGCTGTCCCATGGGCCCGATACAGGCGCCCTTGGCGTTGACGCCGGGCACCGTGGTGCGCACGGCGATCTTGGATCGGTGCCCCGCCTCGCGCGCCACGGCGACGATCTCCACCGAGCCGTCGGCGATCTCCGGCACCTCCAGCGCGAACAGGCGCCGCACCAGATTCGGGTGGGTGCGCGACAGCGTGATCTGCGGTCCACGCGGCCCACGGGAGACCCCGACGACGTAGCACTTGATCCGGTCGCCGTGCTCGTAGGTCTCGCCGGGCACCTGCTCGGCGGGCGGGATCAAGCCCTCCGCGCCGTGCAGTTCGCTGCCGATGCGCACCACGATGGTGCCGCGGGCGTTGGCGCGCGCGTCGCGCTGCACCACACCGCCGACGATGTCGCCCTCGTGGGTGGAGAACTCGCCGAAGGACTTCTCGTTCTCCGCGTCGCGCAGCCGCTGCAGTACGACCTGCCTGGCGGTGGTCGCCGCGATCCGGCCGAACCCCTCCGGGGTGTCGTCCCATTCGGAGATCACGTTGCCGTCGGCGTCCACCTCGCGCGCCATCACCCGGACCACGCCGGTCCTCTGGTTGATGTCGATGCGCGCGTTGGGCTGGTGGCCCTCGGTGTGGCGGTACGCGGTGAGCAGCGCCGACTCGATCGCGGAGATCACGGTCTCGATCGAGATCCCCTTGTCGGCGACGATCGCGCGCAGGGCTTCGATTTCGATGTTCATTCCACGATCCCTTCGGTCGGCGAATCGGACGCTGTTACGGATTCGGACAGTGCATTCGGTGTTCCTCGGAGCTGCGCGGCGTCCTCGACCGCCACCGCGTCGTCCGCACCCGGAGCGGGCCGCCCCGGAACGACTCCGCCCGTGAGTTCCAGCTCTCGAGCACTCGGCGGGGAGAACTCGACTTGGACTACGGCCGTGGCGATGTCGGCGAGCGGGACCGTCACCCGGTGCGGGTCGCGTTTGCCGCCGAGCACCAGCGCCACCGAATCACCGGTGAGCGCGCCGACCCTGGCCTCGAAGGTCGCCGACCCCTCCGGCGGCTGTGCGCCTTCGCGTAGTCGCACGCGCACCTTCCGCCCGCGCGCCCGACGCCAGTGCCGGTCGGCGGTCAACGGGCGGTCGATCCCGGGGGTCGTGACTTCCAGCAGGTAGGGCGTCTCGCCGAACTCCCCCGCGTCGTCCAGCAGCGCCGACAGCTCCGTACTCAGAGTCGCCAGGGAGTCCAGATCGGAGGTGTCGCGGTCCACGGTCACCTGCACCCGAGCCTGCGCGTCCACGCGCGTGCCCGCCGTCGAGATCTCGACGCCCTCGAGATCGAATCCTCGGCGTTCGACGAGACCAGCTACTAGCTGGCTCACCCTTTCCTCGGTCGGCATCGGCATGTGGGCGGCTCCTGGTTCAGTTGTGACGCGGCGGGAAATTTCTCTACCGAAGGTCTAGCGTAACGCGCCACGAGAGTGTAAAGGACCAGCGGTCTCGGAGTCCGCACGCCACGGCCGATGCTCGTCCGGCGACGCCCCGCGAGTCTGGCACGATAGTGCCGTGCCCATCCGCCTTCCCGCCCCGCCGCGTGCCGGGCGCACTACCGGCATGCCCTCCGACCGGCACGAGCCCCGCCGCGCCGCCCTGGATCGTCGCAGCGCGCTACGTCTCGCCGGCGGCGGAACGGCCGGGGTGCTCGCCCTCGGCGCGCTGGTCGGCTGCACCGGTGACGACGTGGTCCACGAGCCGGATCCGCTTGCCGCACAAGAGGTCGCGGCCCGCTCCGACGCCGCGGCGGCGACCGCGGCCATCGCCGTCGCGCCCGACCGGCACGCCGCGTTGGCGGCGATCGCGGCCGAGCGCACCGCCCACGCCGACGCCTTGCGCACCGAGATCGACCGCGCGATCGGCGTCTACGCCGACGGCACCAAACCGGCGCACCGCACCCGCGCCGGTGCGTCCGGCCCGTCGGCCGTGGCTTCGGGCAGCGCCGTGCCGCCCACCGCGCCGCCGAGCGTCGAGACGCTGCGCACGCAGCTCACCGCCTCCCAGAAATCGGCGGCCGAACTCGCCCGCGCCCTGACCGGCTATCGGGCCGGTCTGCTCGCTTCGATCAGCGCGGCCTGCGCGGTGCAGACGGGGGTGTTGCTGGCATGACCGAGGACGAACGCCGAGCGCTCATCGGCGCGCTGAACGCCGAATACGGCGCGGTGTACGCCTACGGGGTGATCGCCGCCTACGCCTCCTCCGAGCGCACCAGGCTGGTCGCCGAGCACACCGCCGCGCACCGGGCTCGCCGCGACACCACGGTGGACGCCCTCGCTCTGGGCGGCGCGACGGCGCCGCCGCCGGACGCGGCCTACACGGTGCCGTTCGCCGTGACCGATCCGATCTCGGCCGCCAAGCTGGCCGTGACGGTCGAGTCCGACACCGCCGTGGCCTGGCGGTCGGTGGTCGAGCGCGGTGACTCCATGGCTATCCGGCGCACCGGTGTCGAAGCGCTCACCGAGGCCGCCGTCCGGCTGGCCGCGTGGCAGTCGATTCTCGGCGCGAATCCGCCCACGGTCGCGTTTCCTGGCAAAGCCTGACCCGTCGACCTGATCGACTGCCCGAGATCTGATGCGCCGCAAAGGAGACGACGCGAACGGCGGCCGCGGGCGACCCGGGCCGCCGTTCGCTCGACAACCGACCTACGGCCGCATCTCGTACGCGCCGTCGTAGGACGCGACCTCGGCCCACACCCGGTCGAAGCGCGGGCGATCGGCGACCGGCGGCCGCAACGCGGATGCCGCCCAGCCCTGCTGGTCCGGCGTGGCCGACGGCTTGCCGTACAGTGCGGTGGCGTAGCCGTTGAAGTCGCGGACCTGGAAGTCGAAGATCTGGTCGATCAGGTCGCGGTCCAAGCCGGTGATCGCGGCCTGCTCCAGAATCAGCTGGCCGTAGACCACCAGGGAGAACAGGTGGCCGATGGTCAGCATGAAGTCCAGGTCCTTCTGCTGCGCGGCGTCCGGTGCCGCCGTGGTCAGCAGCGTGCGCAGCGCCTGCGCCTGCTCGTAGAACCGGCTCACATTCGGGATGTCGGCGTGCTTGTCGTAGATCGGCGCCCAGTCGGCGAAGCGCACCTTGCCCGCGCCCCGCGCCGGGCCCTGGCGCCAGAAGAACGCGTCGTCGGCCGCGTCCTGCCGGGTGCCGATCTCCGGGTAGTCCTGCGGGTCGAACAGATAGTTGGGCATGAACTTCAGGATCTGCCCGACGTTCACGTGCACCGTGCCCTCGAGCCGGGGCAGCGTGCTGATCAGCCGTTGCACCTCGGCGAAGTAGGTGTTCTTCTCGAATCCCTTGGCGGCCAGCACATCCAGCAGCAGCGTCATGACGGTTTCGCCCTCGGAGGTCACCTTGGACTTCGTCATCGGGTTGAACAGCAGGTACCTGCGATCCTCCAGGCTCGCGCCGCGGAAGTAGTCGATCGCGCGGTCGCTGAACAGCTTCATCGCGATGATGCGCGCGTAGGCGTCGACGAAATTCGCCCGCACGTGCGGGAATTCGGTGACCGGGTTGCCGTAGAGGACGCGGTTGTTCGCATGGGTGATCGCCTCGTAGAAGGAGTGCTCGACCATGCCGATCCCGCCGTGGCACAGATTGAACTTGCCCACGTTCACGGTGTTCAGCGCCGCGGAGAACGCCTCGGGGCCGGTGTGCAGGATGTCCTCTGCGCGCACCGGGTAGTTCTCCAGCCGGAAGGTGCTCACGTACATCTGCTGGTGCACGACGTTGCCGAGCAGGCGATAGTTCTCGTGCCGGGAGTCGGCGGCGAACCAGACGTACGCGTCGGCGCCTTCGAGGTCGGCGCGGCGGGAGAACACCGACACCATGCTGGCCACATTGCCGTTGCCGATGTAGTACTTCTCGCCGTTGGCGCGGAAGAGGATTCCGGCTTCGGCGTCCGCGCTTCCCGGCTCGGTCGGGGTCAGCACCAGGTCGGTGTTGTAGATGTCGGCGCCGTGGGTCTGCTCGGACAGACCGAACGCCATCACCTCACCCGCGGCCAGGTCGGCGGCCGCGCGCTTCTTGGCCGCCTCGTTGTCGCTCTGCCAGATCGGGCCGAGACCGAGGATGGTCACCTGCTCGGCGTACCAGTACGCCAGACCGTAGAAGCCGAAGATCTCCGACAGCGCCGCGTTGCGCGCGGCGTCCCAGCGGCGGTCCGGATCACCGTCGGCGTACGCCGCGGGGGTCAGGAAGGTGGCGAACAACTTCTCCTTCTTCACGAAGTCGAGGAAGTCCGCGGTCCACACCGCATTCGCGTCGTCGGCGAGCAGACGCTGCTTGCCCCGCCCCTCGAACCACTCGATCGTGGCGCGCAGCAGGCGCCGCGTCTCGGCGTCGAACTGCTGCGGATCATAGGTGGCGGGGTTGAACAACCGCACGTCGGTGTTTGTCATGCGGGTTAACTTACCAGCGGGTAACAGCAGCGTGGACGAGGTCTGCGGATCTGTGACCAGCGAATTCAGGTTACGGTCGCGTAGGTGGACACCGTCCCCGTTCCCGCGTGCGCATTCTCCTGCGGCCTTCGTGCCGATAGCGAACGGCCCCCGGCATTTTCTGCCGGGGGCCGTTCGGGGAAACGAGTCAGCCGCGAACTCTGGCCACCACCGCGTCCACCGCGGAGGCGGCGGGCAGTTCCTCGGTCTCGCCGGTGAAGCGGTCGCGCAGTTCGACCTTGCCCTCGGCCCAGCCGCGGCCGATCACCAGCACCAGCGGCATGCCGAGCAGCTCGGCGTCCTTGAACTTCACGCCCGGCGAGGCGGTGCGATCGTCGAAGAGCACGTCCAAGCCCTGCGCGTGCAGGCCGGACACCACCTCTTCGGCGCCCGCGCGGGCCGCGTCGTCCTTGTTCGCGATGACGACGTGCACGTCGTAGGGCGCGACCGCCGCGGGCCAGCGCAGCCCCTTGTCGTCGTGCTGCTGCTCGGCGATCACCGCGACCATGCGGGAGACGCCGATGCCGTAGGACCCCATGGTCAGCCGCACCGGCTTGCCGTTCTCACCGAGCACGTCCACCTCGAACGCGTCGGTGTACTTGTTGCCGAGCTGGAAGATGTGGCCGATCTCGATGCCGCGCGCCGCCACCAGGGTGCCGCGCCCGTCGGGCGAGGGGTCGCCGTCACGGACCTCGGCGGCCTCGATGGTGCCGTCCGGGACGAAGTCGCGGCCCGCGACCAGGCCGACGACGTGCCTGCCCGGCTCGTCGGCGCCGGTGATCCAGCTGGTGCCGGTGCCGACGCGGGGATCGACCAGGTACCGAATGCCGTTGGCCTGCAACGCCTTCGGGCCGATGTAGCCCTTGACCAGGAACGGATTCTCGGCGAAGTCCGCTTCGGTGAGCAGCTCGACCTCAGCCGGTTCGACCGAGGCGCCGAGGCGCTTGTCGTCGACCTCGCGGTCACCGGGGACGCCGATGCCGACGATCTCGGTCTTCCCGTCCGGGTGGCGCAATTTGACCATCACGTTCTTCAAGGTGTCGGCCGCGGTGACGGGGCGACCGTAGCGCTCGGCGATGCCCGCGCCGTTGGCCCAGTCCACCAGCGTCGCGATGGTGGGAGTGTCCGGGGTGTCGTGCACGACCGCCTCGGGCTGTCCTTCGATGGGCAGCGGTTCGGGAGCGGGCGTGACCACCGCCTCCACGTTGGCCGCGTAGCCGGATTCCGGGCAGCGCACGTAGGTGTCCTCGCCGACCGGGCTGTCGGCCAGGAACTCCTCCGACGCGCTGCCGCCCATCGCGCCCGAGGTGGCGGCCACGATGACGTACTTGACCCGCAGCCGGTCGAAGATGCGCTGGTAGGCCTGGCGGTGCGCGTGATAGCTGGCCTTGAGGCCGTCCTCGTCCAGATCGAAGGAGTAGGAGTCCTTCATCACGAACTCGCGCCCGCGCAGGATGCCCGCCCGCGGGCGCTCCTCGTCGCGATACTTGGTCTGGATCTGGTACAGCGTGACCGGCAGGTCCTTGTAGGAGCTGTACTCGCCCTTCACGGTGAGCGCGAAGAGCTCCTCGTGGGTGGGCCCGAGCAGGTAGTCCGCGCCCTTGCGGTCGCGCAGCCGGAACAGGCCGTCGCCGTATTCGGTCCACCGGTTGGTGGTCTCGTACGGTTCGCGTGGCAGCAGCGCGGGTAGCGAGATCTCCTGCCCCCCGATCGCGTCCATCTCCGCGCGCACCACGTCCTCGACCTTGCGCAGCACACGCAGGCCCAGCGGCAGCCACGAGTAGACACCCGGGGCGACGCGGCGCACGTAGCCGGCACGGACCAAGAGTTTGTGGCTGGGCACCTCCGCGTCGGCGGGATCGTCGCGGAGAGTGCGCAGGAACAGGCGGGAGAGGCGGGTGATCACGGAAGCACAGGGTAGTCGCTGGCCGGACGCAGGTCCCAGCGCATTACCGTATTCGTTCGTGCTGGTCCTGCTGCCTCCCTCCGAAACCAAGTCCGACGGCGGCGCCGGGGCGCCGCTCACCCTGGACTCGCTGGCGATGCCGCAGCTCACGGCGGTGCGCGCCCGGCTGATCGAGGAAGTGGTGCGGCTGGCGGCCGACCCGGAACGCTCCCGGCACGCGCTCGGCCTCGGCAAGGGGGCCGACGGCGAGATCGCCCGCAACGCCGCGCTGCGCACCTCGCCGACGCGGCCCGCGCTGGAGCGCTACACCGGCGTGCTCTACGACGCGCTCGACGCGCGCTCGTTCACCAAGGCGCAGCGGGCCAAGGCGGATGCCCGGCTCGGTATCGGCTCCGCGTTGTTCGGCGCGGTCCGCGCCGGTGACCCGATTCCCGCGTACCGTCTGTCCGGCGGCTCGAAACTACCCGGGCTACCTACTCTTTCGGCCGTCTGGCGCGACGAACTCGCGGCGGCGCTGCACGCCGAGGCGGCGGGCGAACTCGTCGTCGACCTGCGCTCGGGCACCTATCAGCAGTTGGGGCGGGTGCCCGGCGCGATCACCGCCAACGTCCTCACCGAGCATCCGGATGGGTCGCGCACGGTGGTGAGTCATTTCAACAAACACCACAAGGGTCTGCTGGCGCGTGCCCTCGTGCTCACCAGGGCCGAACCAGCCGACGTGCGGGGCGTCGCACGGGTGGCGGCCAAAGCGGGGTTGCGAGCCGAGATCGCCTCTGCCACCGAACTTCTGATAATCACCTGAGCGCGTCCGGCTGTTCCGTGGTGAGCGCGGCGAGTTCGGCCGCGAGGTTGGCTCGGGCCCAGTCTCACGCGAACCGCGGTCGCGCGACAACGGCGTGGCGACCGGGATCACCCCTGACCCGGGCCCGCCGTGAGATCACGGATCAACAGCGCGGTGTGCAGGGAGGTGCGGGACTCGCCGTGGTCGAGATCGACTTCGAGGATGCGCGCGATGCGGGCGAGCCGTTCGTAGAGGGTGGGGCGGCTGATTCCGAGCCTGCGGGCGAGTTCGGTCTTGTTGCCCGCGAGATCGAGGAACTGCCGCAGCGTGCGGGTCAGATCCGCGTCGTGGCGGATGTCGTAGCGCAGCAGCGCGCTCAGCTCGGTCTCGGCGAAGCGCTGCACGCCCGGCTCCGCCCGGATCAGCGACAGCAGTCCGCGTAGCCGCACGTCGCCGCTGCGATAGAACGGCCGAGACGCCGAAGTTCGCAGCGAGAGCGCGACTTCCGCGACGTGCGCGGCGTGCGGGAGGCCGTGGGCGGTGTCCAGCAGTGTGTCGGATACCGCGCCCGCGCCGATCACCACTCCGCGCACGCCGTCGACGCGCCGGACCTCGCCGAGCATCGCGGCGCACGCGGCGGCCAATGCCTCGTCCGGATCACCGGCCCGGGGCAGCGCGACGATCAACGACACCCGGTCGCCCGGCTCGGTGGCGACCAGCGCGGTCACCTTGGCCAGCCCCAGCCCGTGCGTCACCGCGTCCACGATGCCCGCCGTGCGGCGCTGACCCGCCAGCGGATCGGACTCGGCCGCCGCGGCGACCTCGACGGCCAGCGGCACGTAGACGGCACGGCGAGCCAACCCGAGCGCGGCGGCGCGCGCGAGGGCGTCGCGCTCGTCCAGTCTGCCGTTGACCAGGTCGTCGATCAGTCCGGTCTGCGCCTGGCGGTGCAGGCCGAAGCGATCCCGCTCGATCATGCGGTGCAACGTCAGCGTCTGGGCGGCGCGTTCGAGCACCATGCGCGCCCGTGCGGTCGGCACGCCGTCGGCGCGCAGGATCAACCGTCCCCAGCGCTGCGGGTGCGGGCCGACGGCCACCGCGTTCCAGTCGTCCGGCAGCAGGCGGGAGGTGGCCTCCCAGTTCTCCAGCACCGCCGAGGCGGACGCGTGGCGCGCGGACAGGGCGAGCACCCGGTGCGCCAGGTCCTCCAGCACCACCGAGGCGTCGAGCATCGCCGCCGCGGTCTGCACGATCTCGGCCAGCGCGGCGCGACGCACACTCAGCTCCGTGAACGTCTCGTGCACGGTGCGCGCGAACTCCACTTCCGCGTACTGCTCGGCGACGATCACCCGGTGCACCGCCTCGGTGATCTCCACGAATCGGGTCACCCGGTGCAGCGCGATCAAAGGAAGCCCCAGCGCGTCGGCCGTCGCCCCGACAGCGGGCGACACCTCGGGCACGTGGTCGCCCAGTTCGACCACCAGTCCCGACACGCCCGCACCGGCCAGCGCGGTCAGATACCGCGTCGTCGCCGCATCGCCGTGGCTCATGGGCTGCCCGGTGGTCAAGATCAGCTCGCCGCCGACCAGCAGATGCGCCACGTCGGCCACCTCGCTCACGTGCACCCAGCGCACCGGCCGCGCCAGCGATCCCCCGCCGACGACCTCCGGTTCACCGGCACGCAGCACCGGCATCGCCAGCACATCGGCGACGGAGAGGAGCATTGACGAATCGTAATACTCGCTCCCGAATTCCTTACTGATCGTCGGCACATCGAGAAGGGTGTATGCCGGACAGTGGTAGTCAGGCCGCGTTCTCGCCCCCGATCCGGTCCAGGCGGGAACCACGGCACCGCCGATGCTCACCGATCGAATCGAGGAGACATGCAAACCATCGCGCACTGGCTCGACGGCAAAGCTTTCGCGGGCACCAGCCAGACGACGGCCCCGGTGACCAACCCCGGCGACCGGCGAAGTGACGGGACAGGTCGCGCTGGCGACCGTCGCCGATACCCGCGCGGCCATCGATTCCGCCGCGAAGGCCTTCCCGGCTTGGCGGGACACCTCGCTGACCCGGCGCACCCAGATCCTGTTCCGGTTCCGTGAGCTGCTGAACGAACGCAAGGAGGAGCTGGCCCGGCTGATCACCGCCGAACACGGCAAGGTCGTCGCCGATGCCGTCGGCGAGGTGAGCCGCGGCCTGGAAGTCGTCGAATTCGCCTGCGGCATACCGCATCTGCTCCAGGGCGGCTACACCGAGAACGCCTCGACCAAGGTCGACATCTTCTCCATCCGCCAGCCGCTCGGACCGGTCGCGATCATCTCGCCGTTCAACTTTCCCGCGATGGTTCCGATGTGGTTCTTCCCGATCGCCATCGCAGCGGGCAACACGGTGGTGCTCAAACCGAGCGAGAAGGACCCGTCCCCGTCGCTGTGGCTGGCGCGGCTGTGGGCCGAAGCCGAACTGCCCGCGGGGGTGTTCACCGTGCTGCAAGGCGACAAGGTGGCGGTCGACGAACTGCTGGACAACCCGGGCGTCAAGGCCGTCTCGTTCGTCGGCTCGACGCCGATCGCCCGGTACGTCTACCAGCGCGGCACCGCCGCGGGCAAGCGGGTGCAGGCGCTCGGCGGCGCGAAGAACCACATGGTGGTACTGCCGGACGCGGACCTGGAACTGGCCGCCGACGCCGCGGTGAACGCCGGGTTCGGCTCGGCGGGCGAGCGGTGCATGGCGATCAGCGTGGTGGTCGCCGTGGGCGGGGCGGGCGACGCGCTGGTCGGCAAGATCGCCGAGCGGGCCGGGACCATCAAGACCGGCGACGGCACCCGGGGCGCCGACATGGGCCCGCTGGTCACCCGGGCGCACCGCGACCGGGTCGCCGAGTACATCGCGGCCGGTGAATCCGCCGGAGCCACCGTGGTTCTCGACGGCCGGGGCGTCGAAGCGGACGGCGCGGCCGACGGCTTCTGGCTCGGTCCGACGATTCTGGACCGGGTCACCACCGACATGAGCGTCTACACCGACGAGATCTTCGGACCCGTGCTGTCGGTGGTGCGCGCCGACAGCTACGACGACGCGCTGGCGCTGATCAACGCCAACCCCTACGGCAACGGCACCGCCCTGTTCACCAACGACGGCGGCGCGGCGCGGCGCTTCCACAACGAGGTCGAAGTCGGGATGGTCGGCATCAACGTGTCGATCCCGGTTCCGATGTCCTACTAGCTTCGGCGGCTGGAAGAACTCGCTGTTCGGCGACGCGCACGCGCACGGCGCCGACGGCGTGCGGTTCTTCACCCGCACCAAAGCGGTCACCACCCGCTGGCTCGATCCCAGCCACGGTGGACTGAACCTCGGCTTCCCCCGGAACAGGTAGGCGGACGCGATGACAGAAAGCAAGGCCCGGGCGTCGGTCGACCGGGCCGACGACCTCGATCGCAGGCACGTCTTCCACTCCTGGTCGGCGCAGGCGCATCGGGACCTCATGACGATCACCGCGGCGGCGGGTTGCTACGTGTGGGACGGCGAGGGCAACCGACTGCTCGACTTCTCCTCGCAGATGGTCAACACCAACATCGGCCACCAGCACCCGAAGGTCGTCGCGGCCGTGCAGCAGCAGGCGGCGAAGCTGTGCACCGTCGCGCCGCAGCACGTCAACGAGGCCCGTTCGGAGGCGGCGCGGCTCATCGCCGAGCGCACTCCCGGCGACCTCGACCGGATCTTCTTCACCAACGGCGGCGCCGACGCCGTCGAGCACGCGGTGCGGATGGCGCGGCTGCACACCGGCCGCTACAAGGTGCTCTCGCGTTATCGCTCCTACCACGGCGGCACCGAGACCGCGATCAACCTGACCGGCGACCCGCGGCGCTGGCCCAACGACCACGGCAACAGCGGCGTGGTCCATTTCTTCGGACCGTTCTTGTACCGCAGCCAGTTCCACGCGACCACCGAGGCCGAGGAAGCCGAGCGCGCGCTCGCACATCTCGAGCAGACCATCGCGTTCGAGGGTCCGGAGACGATCGCGGCGATCGTGCTCGAAACGGTCCCCGGCACCGCGGGCATCATGGTCCCGCCGCCGGGATACCTGGCCGGCGTGCGGGCCCTGTGCGACGCGTACGGGATCGTGTTCATCGCCGATGAGGTGATGTGCGGCTTCGGCCGGACCGGCAAATGGTTCGCCCTCGAGCATTTCGACGGCGTCGTGCCGGACCTGCTCACCTTCGCCAAGGGCGTGAACTCCGGATACGTGCCGCTGGGCGGGGTCGCGATCGGTCCGGCCATCGCCGCGACCTTCGCCGACCGGGCCTACCCCGGCGGGCTCACCTACTCGGGGCATCCGCTGGCCACGGCCGCGGCGGTGGCCACCATCACCGCGATGCGCGAGGAGTGGATCGTGGAGAACGCCGCCGACATCGGCGCCCGCGTGCTCGGACCGGGCCTGCGGGAACTCGCGCAACGCCATCCCAGCGTCGGCGAAGTGCGCGGCCTGGGCGTGTTCTGGGCGGTCGAGCTGGTCCGCGACCGGGAAACCCGCGAGCCGCTGGCACCGTACGGCGGCTCGAGCCCGGCGATGACCGAACTGGTCGCGGCATGCCGGGCGGCCGGGTTGCTGCCGCTGGTGAACTTCAACCGGCTGCACGTCGTGCCGCCGTGCGTGCTCACCGAGACCGAGGCGAAGGAGGGGCTGGCGATTCTGGACCACGCGTTGGCGGCGGCGGACCGGCACACCGTCTGAGTGACAGCGTCTTTCGCGGCCGACGGGAATGCGGGGCCGTCTGGCGCTGTTCGCTCAGAGCGTGACCACTACCGCTGAGTTCTCCGACGAACTGAAGAAGTACCTGGACGAAGAGAAGGTCTTCGCCACCGCGGCCACGATCGGCCCCAACGGGCAGCCGCACCTGACCGTGATCTGGCTGAAGCGCGACGGCAACGACCTGCTCTTCTCCACCACGACAGATCGCCAGCAGAGCAAGAACCTCGCGCGCGACCCGCGCATCACCGTGCTGATCAATCCGCCGGACAACCCGTACGTCTACGCGGAGATCCGGGGCAGCGCGACCCTCACGCCCGATCCGGAGAAGACGCTGCCCAACGAGCTGTCGGCGAAGTACACCGGACAGAAGTACGTGGACTTCAACCCCGCCTCCGTCAACGACGGCCCGCGCGTCATCGTGCGCGTGACACCCCGTCGAGTAGCGGGGAGGTTCTGAGTTCAGGCCTGCTGGGCTTCTTCTTGGGCGTGCTGGGCCATGGCCAGTTGCTGCGGGGTGAAGCGCAGGGTCAGGGCGACCAGCCCGGCCGCGAACGCGGCGAAGGCGCAGACGAACAGCACCAGGGTGTAGCCGTTGCCGAGCGCGGCGATCTCCGCGGACGTCATCCCGGCCACCTTCTCGGTGCGGCCGCCGAGCGAGAGGGTGCGGGAGGCGGCGATCGGGGTGAGCAGGCCGATGGCCACGGGAGTGGCAAGGTTCATGAACATCTGCCCGACCGCGGCCAGCGGGCCGATATTGGCGGGCGGCACGCCGACCAGCACGCACAGCGGTGCGAGCACCATGGCGATGCCGACGCCGAAGCCGATCACCACCAGCAGCGGCAGCAGCGTGGCGAAGTACATGACCTCGCCGTCGAGGGTGGAGCCGAACAGCAGTCCGACACCGAGCACCACGGCCGCGCCCGCGAGCAGCCAGCGCGGCGCGATGTACAGCGCGGCCTTGGAGGCCACCGCGCCGCCGATGCCGATGCCGACGGTGAACGGAATCGCCGCGACGCCCGCCTTGAGCGGCCCGTACCCGATGACGTTCTGCATGAACTGGGCGACGAAGAAGGTCATCGCGCCCAGCACGCCACCGGCCAGGAAGATCAGCAGGAAGGTGGCGACGCGGTCACGGCTGTCGAACAGCGACCACGGCAGCAGCGGGTCGTCCACCCGCCGTTCCAGCGCCACGAAGACGATCAGCAGCACGACGCCCGCGATCAGCGAACCGATGATCGCCGGGTGCCCCCACCCCATCTCCGGCCCCTCGGTCGCGCCGAACACGATCGACGCGCAGGCGAAGGTGCCGAGCACCGCGCCGGGGATGTCGAGGGCCGAACGGTGATGTTCGGTGTCGGCGAGCTTGTAGGCCGCGCCGAGGATGATCAGCGCGCCGATCGGGACGTTGATCAGGAAGATCCACCGCCACGACAACTGGGTCAGCGCGCCGCCGACCACGAGGCCGCCGACGGAGCCGATGCCGACCATCGACCCGACGATCGCGATCGCCTGGTTGCGTGCCTTGCCCGGCGCGAAGGTCGTCGCCACGAGCGCGAACGCGGTCGGCGCCGCGACGGCCGCGCCCGCGCCCTGGAAGGCCCGCGCGGCGAGCAGCATCGCCTGGTTCTGCGCCAATCCGCACAACAGCGAGGCCAGCGTGAACACCGCGACACCGACCACGAGCATGCGCTTGCGGCCGAACGCGTCACCGAGCCTGCCGCCGAGCAGCATCAGACCCGCGAAGGTGAGCCCGTAGGAGGTCACCGTCCACGCGCTGCCCGCGCTGGACAACCCCATTTCCTCTTGCAGCCGCGGCAGCGCGAAGATCACGACCGTGCCGTCGAGCACGACCATGAGCTGCAATCCGCTCAGGACTAGGATCGCGAGCCCGAAGGCCCGCTGCGTCACTGGATACTGCATCGTCGCAGCGGGGTTCCGAAGCACAGTGAGTCACTGTAATTGATGCCGCTGCCGTATTTGTCCGCCCACCGGCCCGGCCGGGTACACGACGGGGAGCGCGCCCTGTGATCCGGGCGGCCCGAAAGGTCTCCGGCTCGTCCACTCCAGTGCCAGCCCTCGGTCGACTGAGCGACCTGCTGTGCGGCACGTCGCGGGGCGGATCGGGCGCCGGCCCGCGAGCGACGACGCGCGCACTCGGCGGGCGGCCACCGGCACAGGTGCCACCGCGACCGGGACGGGCGGCGGTCGACGCGGACATGGTCTCGCGGAATCGGATCGCCGCACCGCCGCGGACGCTAGCCCGCCGCGGAGTCGGCGTGCGGAACGAGCGCGTCGGCGGAGAAACCGGCGGTCGGGCCGATCACCACGATCGCGGGTGGGCGGATGCCCTCGGCGCGAACCCGGGCGGCCACCGTGCCGAGATCGGCGCGCAGCACGCGCTGCGTGCGCAGCGTGCCCTCCTGGATGACGGTGGCGGGGGTACCCTCCGGACGACCGCCCTCCAGCAGCGCGGCGGCGAATTGTTCGATCCGCTCCACCGCCATCATCAGCACCAGGGTGCCGCGCAGCCGGGCCAGTGCGGGCCAGTCCACCAGCGAATCCGGGTGATCCGGCGCGACGTGCCCGCTCACCACCACGAACTCGTGGGTGACGCCGCGATGGGTCACCGGGATACCCGCCGCGGCGGGCACCGAGATGGGACTGGTGACGCCGGGCACCACCGTGACCGGGACCCCGGCGGCCACACAGGCCTCCAGCTCCTCGTACCCGCGCCCGAACACGTACGGGTCGCCGCCCTTGAGCCGCACCACGAACTTGCCCGCCTTCGCGCCTTCGATCAGCGCGTTGTTGATCGCTTCCTGCGCCATCGCCCGTCCGTACGGGATCTTGGCGGCGTCGACCACCTCGACCTCGGGCCCGAGCTCGGCGAGCAGTTCCGGCGGCGCGAGCCGGTCGGCCACCACCAGATCCGCCCTGGCCAGCAGCCGCCGTCCGCGCACGGTGATCAGGTCGGGATCACCGGGCCCACCGCCCACCAGGGCGACACCGGGCGCGATCGGCGTCGAGTCGTCGCTCACGACACCGGATTGCAGGGCTTCCAGCAACGCGTTGCGCACGGCCGCCGAGCGCCGGTGCTGCCCGCTCGCGAGCACACCGAGGGTGAGCCCGTCGTAGCGCGCGGTGGCCGGGGTGACCGCCGTGCCCAGCCGTGCCGTGTCGGCCCGCACGCAGAAGACCCGCCGCCGGGTCGCCTCCGCCACCACCGCCGCGTTGGTCTCGGGTTCGTCGGTGCACGCGATCGCGTACCAGGCGCCGTCGAGGTCGCCGTCGGCGTAATCGCGCAGCGTGACGGTGATCTGCCCGGAGCTCGCCATTCCCTCGACCGCCGGCGTGACGGCACGACTCACGACGTGGACGTCCGCGCCGGAGGCGATCAGCAGGCCCAGCCTGCGCTGCGCCACCGACCCACCGCCGACCACGACGACACGCCGTCCGTGCAGATCGAGCCCGACCAGGTAGTTCGGGTCGCCGGTGGGCTGCTCTTGCGTTGCGTCTGACGTGTTCGGCACAAGTTTCGAGCCTACGGCGTGACCGTCGGGCACCGGCAATCGACCGGCACGCCCGCACGGACGACGCAACGACCGCGCGGCCGGGAAAACCTACTGCGACCAGCGGTAACAAGCGATTCGGCGGTCCGCGGCGGTAGGTTGCGGTGTAGTCGTCCAGCTCGGAAAGGCGGACCGATGAAGCAGCCGACACCGGCACGACTGCTCGACGTGGCCTACGACGAGGCGCTGCGCGGGCTCGCCGAGGGCGGGATCCCGATCGGCGCCGCCCTCTTCGACGCGGGCGGCACCCTGCTCGGGCGTGGCCGCAACCGCCGGGTGCAGTCCGGCGACCCCAGCATGCACGCCGAGACCGACGCCTTCCGCGCGGCGGGACGTCGCCGCGATTACCGCGACACCATCATGGTCACCACGCTTTCGCCGTGCTGGTATTGCAGCGGCCTGGTCCGTCAGTTCGGCATCGGCTCGGTGGTGGTCGGGGAGTCGCAGACCTTCTCCGGCGGGCACGAATGGCTCGCCGGGCACGGCGTCGCCGTCACCGTCCTGGAAGACCGGCGCTGCATCGACCTGATGACCCGCTTCATCGCCGAGCATCCCGCGCTGTGGCACGAGGACATCGGATTCGCCGACGATCTCGAGGCTTGACCCGAGCCGCGGGCGGCTCAGCGGAAATACGGATATTCCTGCACCCAATGAAAACCACGGCTGCGCAATGGGAAGTCCTCGAGCGCGACGGAGGTCAGCGCCACCGAGACCGGCTGTCCGGCGAGCGTGCCCGTCAAGGTCAGCCGTTCGGGCGCGGGCCGGTCGAAGCCGAAACTGCCCAGCGGTTGCGGTCCCCCGCCGACGGCCGTCGGCGGCGCGGCCATGACAAGCGTGCGCGCGCCGGGATCGACCATGGCGAGCACCGGGACCAACTGACCGTCCATTCGTTGCACGGTCGCCCCGTCCCGGTCGAAGACGATTTTCTGCCAACGTAATTGATCGGTGCTCAACGGTGGAAGCGGTTTGCCGTCCACGCTGAAGTCGGTGACCGCCCAGATGCCGTACAGCGGAGGTTCCGGCCGCCCGGCTCCCTCTTCGTTCCACCTTTCCCAGCCGGTGTAGGCGTTCGAGAACACCAGCCACACCCCGAGCGCGATCTGCGCCGCGGCCGCGATCCGACGGGCCCGGGGCGAGTGCAGCAACGGCGGTGTCGTCGACGGTCCGGTGGGCCGGTCCAGTACGAGCGCGTTCGCCAGACGCCCGGCCTCCGGAACGAGCAGCACCAGGCACAGCAACATCAGGTGGAACGACAGGATTTTCGCGGGCACGTCGTAGGTCATGTCCAGCACGAACACCTGTGTCGTGCATACCAAGGCGAGCATGGCGCCCACCAGCGCGGTGCGCGGTACGAACAGCAGCACACCGGCGAGCAGTTCTGCCGAGCCCAGCAGGATCTCGTACTGCGGCGACACCCCGATGTGGTTCCAGAGCACCGCCATCGGACTGAAGTTCCCGTAGGGCTCGAGCAATCGGCTCAGCGGTGTGGGCGGCATCTGGGTCAGGACGGCCTTCGCCATGCCGTAGGAGACCAGCTGCCCCGCCAGGCACAAACGCACGAACAGCAGGAACCACGGTTGCACGGCGCGGTAATGCGGCCGCTGCCGATCCAGCACGCTCCAGAGCAGGGTTCCGAACACCGCGGCCACCAGGACGACGAACACCAGCACCCAGAAGTACGCCTGGTCACCGCTGATCGAAGCGGTGTTCGCCGCGACGGACGCGCCGAACACGCGCGTCCCGACCCCCTCCACCACCGGACGCAGCGCGCGGGCCGCGCCGTAGTTCACCCAGTCCGGCAGCCATTCGCGCGTCAGTCCGAGGAACTCCGGGACGATCGACGGATACGCCAGGCAGAACAGTCCGAAGTACAGGAAGCCGAAACGGAACGTCACCCGGGTCGCCCCGCTCCACGGCCGGACTCCGGCGTCCTCCGCGCTAGCGGCGGCGTCTGTCCGATCCAGGATCGCTTCGGTCACGACGGCCCTCCAGTCCGAGTCGATGCAGACCGAAGGTATCGAAAAGAGCCGTGGCCGTAGGGGATTTCAGCGGAAGTACGGGTATTCCTGAACGAAGTGGAATCCCCGGCCGCGCAGCGGGAAGGAATTCAGGTCCATCCGGTCCAGCGACAGGGTCACCGGCGTTCCGTTCAGCTCACCCGTCAACGACAGCGTGTCGGTACCGGGTCGGGTGAAGGTGAAGGCGCCGAGGCGGGCGGGCGGAGCGCCTGCCGACTGGGGAGCCTCCGACAGAACAATGGTGTGCGCGGCCTCGTCGACCACTGCCACGACGGGCACGAACGAGTCGTCCATCTTCTGCACGGTCGTGCCATGGCGGTCGAAGACGAGCCGCCGCCAGCGGCCCTCGTCGGTGAGCAGCGGCGGCGCCGGATGCCCGTCCCTGGTGAACTCGCCGACGGTCCAGATGCCGTAGAGCGCGGGCTTCGGCGCGCCGTCACCCGACTCGCGCCAGGTGTGCCAGCCGATGTACACACCGCCGATCAGCACCCACAGGCCCAGAGCCACTTGCGCCGCCGCCGCGATCCGGTTCGCGCGGCGGGAACCGAACAGCGGCGGCTGCGCGGCCGGTTCGGACGGGCGTTCCAGCACGAGCAGGTTCGCCAACCGCCCGGCCTGCGGTGCCAGCACCACCAGCGAGAGCAGCAGCAAGTGGAACGAGAGGATCTTTACCGGCACGTCGTAGGTCATGTTCAGCACGAAGACCTGCGCCATGCTCACCAGACTGAGCAACGCGCCCGCCGTCGCGGTGCGCGGGAGGAACAGCAGCAGGCCACCGAGCACCTCGGCCGTACCGAGCAGGATTTCGTACATGGGCGCGGCGCCGACCTGGTTCCAGAGCACCGACGCCGGGCTCATCGTCCCGTACGGTTGCAGCAGCGCGGTCAGCGAAGGCGCGGGCATCTGCGACGGAATCGCCTTGGCCAGACCGTAGAAGAGCATTTGGCCGCCCAGGCACAGCCGGATGAACACCAGGAACCAGTTGCGCAGTGCCGTGTGGTCCCGGCGGCGGCGATCGAGGATCGACCAGACGATCGTGATCAGCGCCGCGGCGACGAGTTCGCAGAAGATCAGCAGCCAGATCGCGGCCTGGTCGCCGCTGCCCGAATTCTCGCGCAAGACGGCTTCGACCCCGAAGACACGCTCGCCGACCCACCCGACCAGCGGGCTCGTCGTGCGCATCTGCCACAGGATCGCGCTCTCGGGCAGCCACTTGCTCAGTATCCCGGTGAAGACGAAGAGGATCTGGGCGAACAGCAGGCAGAACAGACCGAAGTACGCGAAGACGAAGCGGAACGCGATCCGGGCCGGCAGGCTCCACGGCCGCCGCTCGCCACCGGTTCGCGCCTCGCCGCTCGTCAGGACTTCCATTTCGACGGTACGCACACCGCTCCCCTCGCAGGCCGACAGATTGGCCAGCCGAAAGTATCCGACCAGGTCATGGGATGACCTCCGGGAAAACCCTGGATTTCCGGGTACTTCTTTCGGCCTACGTGCCCGCCGCACCGAGCGGCGCCGGGATTCGTTCCCGGTTCCGGCCCGTCAATAACTAGAACGCGTTACAGTCGCGTATCCCGGCGCACCGCCAGCGGTGCACCCGGGCCGCACGTGTCAGGAGGACAACGATGACCGACGATCCGGACCCGGCACAGCGACAGCAGCTGACCGTCAGCGAACGCGACCTGGACACGCTCGCCGGGAACCTGGCGCGCTGGCTGAACGCGAAGGTCGCCGCGGACGAGTTGCCGCGCATCTCGGATCTGTCGCGTCCACAGTCCGGCGGCATGTCCAGCACCTCGATTTTGTTCGACGCCGAATGGACCGTCGGGGGTCGGGCGGAGCGCGGGTCGTTCGTGGCGCGGATGGCGCCCGAGACCGGATCGTTCCCGGTCTTCGAGACCTACGACCTGGCCACCCAGTACCAGGTGATGGCCGGCGTCGCCGCGGCCACCGACGTGCCGGTGCCGGGCCTGTGCTGGCTGGAGAACGACGAAAAGCCGCTCGGCGCACCGTTCTTCGTCATGCGCCGGGTGGACGGACGGGTGCCTACGGACAACCCGCCGTACGTGTTCATCGGCTGGCTGTTCGATGCCGATCCCGCCGACCGCCTTCGGCTCACCCACAACACCGTCGAGGTGATCGCGAAGATCCACGGCATCCCCGACCCGGCTGCGCACTTCCCGATGCTGAGCGGGCCGGGTGACTCGCTGCGCAGGCACGTCGCCGCGCAGCGCTCCTGGTACCGGTGGGCGCTCGCGGACGACGGCTACGAGATCCCACTCATCGAGCGAAGTTTCACCTGGCTGGAGGAGCACTGGCCCGCCGACCCCGGTCCGGATGTGCTCACTTGGGGCGACGCCCGCCCGGGCAACATCATCTACCGCGAATTCGACCCGGTGGCGGTACTGGACTGGGAGATGGCCGCCCTCGGGCCGCGGGAACTCGACCTGGGCTGGGTGATCTTCATCCACCGGTTCTTCCAGGACCTGGCCACCCGCTTCGGGCAGCCGGGGCTCCCCGATTTCCTCCGCCGCGACGACGTGGTGTCGAAATACGAGGAGCTGACCGGTCACACGGTGCGCGATCTCGATTTCTACCTCGTGTACGCCGCGCTGCGGCACGCGATCGTGATGGCGCGGGTGAAACGCAGGATGATCCACTTCGGCGAGGACACCGACACGCCGGACCGCGACGACTACGTCATGCACCGGGCAAGCCTGGAAGCGCTGCTCGACGGAACCTACGAATGGGACTGATCATGCCTGTGCCCTTGGACGAGTACCCGATCCACCAGACCCCGCTGTCGCTGGCCCGGGTGGCCAGTAGCGATCGGAACTTCTACGACCGCAGCTACTTCAACGCGCACGACCGCGACGGCGGCACGTTCCTGATCACCGGTCTCGGCGTGTACCCCAACCTCGGGGTGACCGACGCCTACGCCGCCGTCCGGCGCGGCGACACGGTGCGCGCGGTGCGCTTCTCCGACGCGCTCGGCGACCGGAGCCTCGACCAGCGCGTCGGCGGCTACCGCGTCGAAGTGATCGAACCGCTGCGGCGCATCCGGGTGGTCTGCGAGCACGACGATCTCGGCTTCGACCTGACCTGGACCGGGGCCTTCCCCGCCGTGCAGGAACAACCGCACCAGATCCTCGCGGGCAACCGGCCGATCATCGACGCGTCCCGATTCGCGCAGGTCGGCTCGTGGGCGGGAACGCTGCACGTGGACGGCGACGACATCATGGTCGACCCGGCGGTGTGGACCGGGACCAGGGATCGTTCGTGGGGCATCCGCCCGGTCGGCGAGACCGAGCCGCCCGGACGCGCGGCCGCCGAGCCCTCGGGCGGATTCTGGTGGCTGTACGTGCCGCTGCGGTTCGACGACTTCGCCGTCGTGGTCATCGTGCAGGAGGAGCCGGACGGCAGGCGCACCCTCAACGACGCGACCCGGATCTGGCCGGACGGGCGCACCGAACAGCTCGGCTGGCCCCGCATCGCCATCGACTATCGTTCCGGCACCAGGCTTCCCGTCGGGGCGCGACTGGAGCTGACCACGCCGGACGGCAAACCCCTGGAGATCGAGATCACGCCGGGCACGGGCGTTCCCTTGCACGTCGGATGCGGCTACGGCGGCGATCCCGACTGGCAGCACGGCCAGTGGAAAGGCCGCGACTGGTCCTCCTCCAGCCGCTACGACCTCACCGACCCTGGGATCGCCGCCCGCATCCCCTACGGCGTCACCGACCACGTGGCCCGCGCCCGCTGCGGCGACGCCGAAGGCTGGGGCCTGTTCGAGCACGCCAGCATCGGCCGCCACGACCCCACCGGCTTCGCCGACTGGGGCTCGGTCGCTCCCTGAAACAGGGGCCGGAGCAGGGTCGAACGGCTCTATCGCTCATACAGCGCTGCAGCGAGCACCACGCCGTGCACGACGCGCTTGGACAGCACCAGCGGCCCGCCTTCGGCGGCGAGCAGTGCCGCGGCCTCCGCGACGCTGGCCGTGCCGATGGCGGCACGCGTCCGGTCTCCCGGGTTCGGGACGGTGACCGCCGCCAGTTCGTCGGCGGAGTAGGACCGTAGCGGCACCCTGAGGTCAGCGGCGACCGCGCGCAGTCCGGGTTCGGCGGAGCGCCGCGTGATGGTGGCGAGGCACACGATCCGATGGTCGCCTACGCCCTCGTGCAGGGCAGCGCGAATCGTGCGGGCCGAAGTGCGCGGTCGCAGGCCGATGCCGACGACGATCTCAGCGGACGGCACGGGAACTCGCGAAACGCACTGTCTCCGTCACGAATCGACGCACCGCCTGGGGATTCCCCGCCGGATGTGTATGCAGGTACGAGGCATGCACGTTGCCGCTGAGCGCCCCTTCCTGGACGCGCTCTCCCGCGCTTCCCCGCCATCCCCACGCCGGATTCCGTGGCGGCGCGGACACCACGCGCGTGCGGTGGAATTCGTGCCCACGGACCCGTTCCCCGGCCCGCCACAACGGCGAGTCGGCGAGCGCGACGGCGTCTCGGTAACCGAGCGTCAGGCGCGGCCCGAACGCGGCGTCGGCCTCCACCACTCCGGCCATCGGGTGCCCGTCCAGCGAACGGGTCAGATACAGCAGCCCGGCGCATTCGGCATGGACCGGCATCCCGTGGCGTGCGGCTTCGGCCACCGCCCGCAACAGGCCGGAATTGGCGGCCAGCTCCGCGGCGTGCTCCTCGGGGAAGCCACCTGGCAGCACCAACCCTGCTGTCCCGGCAGGCAATTCGTCGTGCAGCGGATCGAAGACGACCACTTGTGCCCCCGCGGCCGTCAGCAACTCGCGGTGCTCGGCATAGCCGAACGTGAACGCCGGGCCACCCGCCACGGCGATCAGCGGACCCTCCCGATCGGCGGGTCCGCCGATGACGATCGCGCCGTCCGTGCTTTCGTCGGCTCGCGAGATACCACCAGGCTCCGTGGAGACGCGCGAGTCCCGATCACCGCCGACAAATGTCGTCGCCGCCATGTCACCGGCTTCACCGAGCGACGCCGCGGTGTCCTCTATCCCTTCGAGCCCACGCACGGCCGCGGCGGGATCCCACGCGGGTCTCGCCACCGACGAGCGAGCGAGTGCGGCGACGGCGTGCAGGTCCACATGCGCGGCGACGAGGTCCGTCATCGCCGCCACCGCCGCTGTCGCGGCAGAACCGTGTTCCACGGCCGGGATCAAGCCGAGATGCCGGGAAGGCACCTCGAGTTCGGCCAGGCGCGGCAACGACCCGAGCACCGGCAACCCGACGCGATCGCAGGCGGCGCGCAGCACTTGCTCGTGCCGTTCGCTGCCGACCCGATTCAGGATCACACCGCCGAGCCGGACGCCGCTGTCGAAGGTCGCGAATCCGTGCAGCAGCGCCGCCAGGCTCTGGCTGTGCCCGCGCGCGTCCACCACCAGCACCACCGGCGCCCCGAGCAGAGCCGCGACCTGCGCCGTCGAACCCTCCGCCACCGCGCCGGAATAGTGTTCATCGATCCGCCCGTCGAACAGCCCCATCACGCCCTCGACCACGGCGAGATCGCACCCCCACGCGCCGTGCCGGTACAACGGCACAACCCGTTCCTCCCCCACCAGCACCGGATCCAGATTCCTCCCCGGCCGCCCCGCCGCCAACCCGTGATATCCCGGATCGATGTAATCCGGCCCCACCTTGAACGGCGCCACCCGATGCCCCACCCGCCGCAACGCCCCCACCAACCCGGTCGCCACCGTCGTCTTGCCGCTCCCCGACGCCGGCGCCGCCACCACAACGGCTCTCATCCCCGCCTCCGCTTCACGAGTGGCGCACCCTCGTGCGGCCCTCTCGCGATTCGCCGCAGCCATGTGCCACTCGCGGAGATCACCATTCGATGCCTCGTTGGCCTTTGCGGCCCGCGTCCATGGGGTGTTTGAGTTTGGTCATTTCGGTGACCAGGTCGGCGGCTTCGAGGAGGGGTTGGGGGGCGTCGCGGCCGGTGATGACGACGTGTTGGTTTCCGGGGCGGGTGCGGAGGGTTTCGACTACTTCGGCGGTGTCCACCCAGCCCCATTTGAGGGGGTAGGTGAATTCGTCGAGGACGTAGAAACGGTGTTGTTCGGTTCTCAGGCGGCGGGCGATCTCCTGCCAGCCCGCCAGCGCGGCCGCGGCGTGGTCGTCTTCCGTGCCCTGCTTGCGGGTCCAGGACCAGCCCTCGCCCATCTTGTGCCATTCGACCGGCCCGCCCGCGCCGGTCTGCTCGTGCAGTGTGCCGAGAGCGCGGAAGGCGGCTTCCTCCCCGACCTTCCATTTGGCGCTCTTCACGAATTGGAACACCGCGACGTCGAAACCTTGGTTCCAGGCCCGCAGCGCCATCCCGAACGCGGCCGTCGACTTGCCCTTGCCCGGCCCCGTGTGCACGGCGAGCACCGGCTGGTTGCGCCGCTGCCGCGTGGTCAGTCCGTCGTCGGGAACGGTCTCGGGAACACCCTTGGGCATCGAATCTCCTTGCTCTCGACCTACAGCGTGTCCAGGTCGGAAGCCACGACCTCACACAACCGGCCCGGACCGAACGGGCGCGTGCTCGCTCGACCGATCGCGCCGCCCACCAGGCGAGTGCCGCCGAGCGGCACGTAGCGGACACGCCGATCGAAAGTCGTGATCACGCCGCTCGAACCGCACCACTCGGGCGTGCGGAACTCGACCGCACGACATCGGCGACCGCATCGCCGGTCAGCTCGGCCAACCGCAGATATCCGCCGCGCAGGTCGCGAGCCAGATCCGCGGCGAGGCCGAGGCGGATCATGCCGCGTTCGCAGTCGACCACGATCGAGGTGACCGCGTCCCTGGCGAGCGAGCGGGCCGCGGCGCGGGCGCGGGGAACCGGGTCCGCACCACCGGTGGCGCGGCCGTCGGTGAGCAGTACCAGCATGGGCCTGCGGCGCGGATCCCGCACCCGCTCGCGCAGCACGATCTCGCGCGCCTTCAGCAGGCCCGCGGCCAGCGGCGTCTTCCCGCCCGTGCGCATCCCGGACAACCGGCGCACCGCGATGTCGACCGACGAGGTGGGCGGCAGCACGAGTTCGGCCTCCGCACCCCGCACGGTGACGACGGCGACCTTGTCGCGGCGCTGGTAGGCGTCGCGCAGCAGCGTGACGACCGCGCCGGTGACCGCGGACAACCGGTCGCGGGCGGCCATCGAGCCGGACGCGTCGACGACGAACACGACCAGATTGCCTTCGCGGCCTTCCCGATACGCACCACGGAGGTCCTCGGCGGCCAGCCGCAACGGCCCGGCGGCCCGCCCGCGCGCATGCTGATGCGGCGCGGCCGCGAACACGGTGCCGAGCAGGTGCAGCCCCGAGGAGGTGTCGGTGCTGGAACGCACCGCTCGCCCGTGCCGGGATTCCGCGCGTGAGCGGCGCCCCGGAGCGCCCTCGCCGACACCGGGCACCTCCCAGCGCGGTGTCCGCGCACCAGCGGAAACCGGTGTGCCGGTACGACCTTCACCCGAGCGCCCGCCACCCGGACCGTCCGGCGGCGACGGGTCTTCATGGCCTCCGCCCGGACCTTCCGGCGGTAGGGGGTCGTCCGGGTCGTCCCCGGGACGAGCCCGTCTTTCGTCGTCCGTCACCGCACCGTCGGCCTCCCCGGCGTCCTGCTGCGCGGACGACGGCTGTTCGCGTTGCGCCTCCGCGGCGGCGTCGCGCATGGCGTCGTCGAGCTGTTGCTCGCTGATGCCGGGCTCGTCGAACGGATCGCGCCTGCGCCGGTGCGGCAACGCCAGTTCGGCGGCCACCCGCACGTCGTGCTCGGTCACCGCGTCGCCGCCGCGCCATGCGGCGTGCGCTGTCGCGGTGCGCGCGACGACCAGGTCGGCGCGCATGCCGTCGACGTCGAACGCGGCGCACAGCGCGGCGATCCGGCGCAGCTCCACATCGTCGAGCGCCACCTGTCCCAGCCGGTCGCGAGCGGCGAGAATCCGTTCGGCCACTTCCTGGTCGGCCTCGGCGTACCCGGCGGCGAATCGGGCCGGGTCGGCCTCGTAGTCCAGCCTCCGGCGCACCACCGCCATGCGCACGTCCACGTCCCGGGAGGCGGCCACGTCCACGGTCAGGCCGAATCGATCCAGCAGCTGTGGACGCAGCTCGCCCTCTTCTGGATTCATGGTGCCTACCAGAACGAATCGCGCCGGGTGCGAATGCGACACACCGTCGCGCTCGATGTGCACCCGGCCCATCGCCGCGGCGTCCAGCAGCACGTCCACCAGATGGTCGTGCAGCAGATTGACCTCATCGACGTACAGCACACCGTGATGGGCGGCGGCCAGCAGGCCGGGTCGGAACGCCTGCTCCCCGTCGCGCAGCACCCGCTCCAAGTCCAGCGAGCCGACCACGCGGTCCTCGGTCGCGCCCACCGGCAACTCCACCAAGCGAGCGGGCCGCGCGCCGGTCTCGTCCACCACCGGCGGCAGCAACTGCGCCAGCGCGCGCACCACGGTCGATTTCGCGGTGCCCTTCTCGCCGCGCACCAGCACGCCGCCGATACCGGGATGCACCGCGCAGAGAATCAGCGCCAGTTGCAGCCGTTCCTGCCCGACCACCGCCGAGAAGGGAAATCCCGCCTCACCGTCCGAGGCGGAAAGTGTTCGGCCGCGCTGATCGGACGTAGGCACTGTTTCGGCATGGGACAGGGACACGCCCCAACTCTAAGGGCGCGCCCGCACCCATCCGACAGGGCCCTTCGATTCAGAACCGATGCGGGCGGGCCCCGAAAGCGCCGCACCCGCCCCGGAGACTTCCGGAGCGGGTGCGAATGGCGGACGGAGTGGCTACTCGCCTCCCCTGCGCATCGGCACGTGCGCGATGCCGTCTTCCTCGAACTCCGGGCCGTCGACCTTGAAGCCGTGCTTGGTGTACAGGTCGATCAGGTAGCTCTGCGCGCTCAGGCGCACCGTCGCCGAACCCACCTCGGCCAGCGCCGCCTGCAGCAGTCGCGTGGTGTACCCGTGTCCGCGAGCGGGGACCGCGGTGCAGAGCCTGCCGATACGGAAGCTCTTCACACCGTCGCGGTGCTCTTCGCACAACCGCAGCGTGGCGATGACCTCGCCCTCGTCATCGAGCCAGAAGTGCCGGGTCTCGGGAAGCAGGTCCTTCCCGTCCAGTTCGGGGTACGCGCACTTCTGTTCGACGACGAAGACTTCGACGCGAAGTTTCAACAGCTGGTAGAGCGTCGCGGTATCGAGATCCTGCGCCCAGGAGCGTTTGAGAGCAACCGTTGACATCATCGCGCCTTGCTATCACAACCTAGGCGTTCGCCGCGACCCCTGCACGTCTCGGCGTGTTGTCGCCGCCGTCGACGAGGTTGAGCGCTTTGGAGGTCCAATCCCACACTTCGTGGAACAGCGCCGGGTCCTCCGAGAGCTTGACGCCCAGCGAGGGCACCATCTCCTTCAGCTTCGGCGTCCATTCGGCGTACTCCTGCGGGAAGCACCGCTGCAGCACGTCCAGCATGGCGGTCACGCAGGTGGAGGCGCCCGGGGACGCGCCGAGCAGACCGGCGATGGTGCCGTCCTGGGCGGCGATCACGGCGGTGCCGAACTCGAGCACGCCACCCGCGCCCTTGCGCCGGATCACCTGCACGCGCTGGCCCGCGGTGATCAGCTCCCAGTCCCTGGCCTCGGCGCGCGGGATGAACTCCGACAGCGTGATCACCTTGCCCGCCTCCGACTTCAGCAGCTCGCTGACCAGGTACTTGGTCAGGCCGAGTTCGGTGACGCCGACGCCGAGCAGCGAGAAGATGTTGTTCGGCCGCACCGACTTGAACAGGTCGGTGTTCTTGCCGTCCTTGAGGAACTTCGGCGTCCAGCCAGCGTACGGGCCGAACAGCAGGCCCGGCTTGCCCTTGATGACGCGAGTGTCCAAGTGCGGCACCGACATCGGCGGAGCGCCGACCGCGGCCTTGCCGTACACCTTGGCCTCGTGCTGGTTGATCAGCGCCGGGTTCACGCAGCGGAAGAACTGACCGCTCACCGGGAACCCGCCGAAGCCCTTCGCTTCCTTGATATTCGCCTTCTGCAGCAGCGGCAGCGCGCCGCCGCCCGCGCCGACGAAGACGAATTTGCTGATCAGCGTGCGACTTTCGCGGGTGCGTACGTTGCGGACCGTGACCAGCCAGGAGCCGTCGGACTGCTTGGACAGGTCACGCACCTCGTGCCCGAAGGCCAGGTCGGCGCCGGAGGCGCCGAGGTAGGCGAGCAGTTCCTGGGTGAGCGAGCCGAAGTCGATGTCGGTGCCGCCGTCGGTCCAGTTCAACGCGATCGGATCGGAGAAGTCGCGCCCGCGCGCCATCAGCGGCAGTCGGCGGGAGAACTCGTCGGGGCTGTCGATGTACTCCATGCCCTCGAACAGCGGGTGCGGCGCCAGCGCCTCGTACCGCTTGCGCAGGTACTGCACGTTGTCGGCGCCGTGCACGAAGCTGACGTGCGGGATGGGGTTGATGAAGGCGGACGGATCGCGCAGGATGCCGTTCTCCACGCCGTAGGACCAGAACTGGCGGGAGACCTGGAAGCGCTCGTTGATGTCGACGGCCTTGGTGATGTCCACCGAGCCGTCGGGCGCCTGCGGGCTGTAGTTCAGCTCGCACAGCGCCGAGTGTCCGGTGCCCGCGTTGTTCCACGGATCGCTGCTCTCCGCGGCGGCGGCGTCGAGCCGCTCGAACAGGGAGATCGACCAGTCCGGCTGCAGCTGCCGCAGCAGCGCGCCGAGGGTGGCACTCATGATGCCGGCACCGATGAGTACTACATCGGTCTTTTCAGTCATGGCAGCGTTCGGCACGGGTAGATCGACTTCCTTGTCTGCGCGGGCCCACCGGGCGGGTGGACCAGCCTGGGCACGGTGTAGTTGTGGCTCGGTTCCGGCGTCCGCCGGTTCCGAACGGCATGGCGGGAGTCAGGTTACCCGCCGTTCACCTAAGCCCAATTGTGCACCTCACCACGCCGCCACCCCGCAGCGAACCTGCGGAATGTGCGGAATGCGACAGAGACGGTCGTCACTTCGGCGGCCGGGTGGCGGCCGCGGACTGTCCGCGTTCGACACTGTCCAATAGATTGGTCGCGTGACGAACGAACAGTCGCTTGCCGAGCCGGTCAGCACCTCCCCGGATGGCGCAGGCTGGCGCCCCGACGTCCTCGGCCCGCACTATCAGCAGCGCACGCTGGACCTCGGTCCCGACCCCGACGGCGAGGGCGAGGTGGTCGCCACGCTGGTGCGCTACGTCCCCTCCGGCGACGTCGAGCAGACCGCGGGCGCGGTGCTCTACGTCCATGGTTTCACCGATTACTTCTTCCAGGAGCACCTCGCCGAGCACTTCACCGCGCGCGGGTTCCAGTTCTACGCTCTCGACCTGCGCAAATGCGGGCGGTCGCTGCGTGAAGGGCAGACTCCCCACTATGTGACGGATCTCGCTTTCTACGACCGCGAGCTGGCGGAGTCGCTGCGGATCGTCCGGGCCGAGACCGGTGCTCCCGTCGTGCTCAACGCCCACTCGACCGGCGGCCTGGTCGTGTCGCTGTGGCTGGACCGGCTCAATCGGGCCCAGGGCACGGCCGCCGCGGGGATCACCGGCGTCGTGCTCAACAGCCCGTGGTTCGACCTGCAGGGTCCCGCGTACTACCGGAGCATCGGAACGCCGATCATCAAGGCCGTGGGACGGTTCCGGAAGATGGTCCAGCTGCCCGGCGGCAAGATCAGCACCTACGGCGACAGCCTGCACCACTCGGCGTCCGGTGAGTGGGAGTACAACCTGGACTGGAAGCCGTTGCAGGGCTTTCCGGTCCGGCTCGGCTGGCTGCGCGCGATCCGCAACGGCCACGCGCGGCTGCACCAGGGCCTGGACATCGGGGTGCCCTCCCTGATCCTGCGCTCCCGGATGACCAAGTTCGCCAAACAGTACGGTCCCGCCGTGGCCGTGGCCGACGCGGTGCTCGACGTCAAACAGATCCAGCGCTGGTCGGGTTGCCTTGGCGACCGCACCAACATGGTGCCGATCGACGGCGCCAAGCACGACGTGTTCCTGTCCGGCCCGGAACCGCTGGCCCAGGCGTTCCGCGAGCTCGACAGCTGGCTCGACTGGCTCGCGGACTACCAGGGCGCGAAGTCACCAGAGGCTGGTGCGTAGCACGATCTCGGTGGCCAGCTCGTGGTCGGCTTCGGTGGCCACGTCGGTGACGTCGACCTCGACCACCCGGAATTCGCCGTAGACGAACCGCCCCGACGTGTCGGCCACCGAGCGCGGCAGATTCTTGGTCACCAAGAGCGTGGTGGGCACCTCGACCGGACCGGTGGACGCATCCACCACCGTTCCGTCGGCGCCGGGAGTCGCCGGGTGGCCGCGATCGGCCACGACCAGGCTCTGGAAGCGGCCGAAGCCGTGTGCGCACGCCTGCCAGGCCAGCACGGCACCCGCGCCGCATCCGGCCACGTTGACCCACGGCAACCCCAGCTCATCGAGGATCGCGGTCACACCGGCCGCGTCGAGGCCGTCGATCGACTCCACCGCGAAGGTGCGCAGATCCGAGGTGTGCAGGCGAGCGCACACCCGATCGAAGACGTCCGCCGGCTCGCCCGCGTCGGGCAACAGCAGCACGCTGTGCCGGGATTCCGGTCCGTCGATCCGCACGGTCCACGCCCGGTCACCCACCGTGATCTGCCGAGATTCCATGCCGATTCACGCTACACGGCTCGCGGCGCCGTGGCGGCGGGTCCGGGGTGGCGGAATCAGGCGAGCAGGCGCATCCCGGCCCGCTCACCTGCGTTGTGGTCGAAGGTGACGGTCAGGTCACACCCGGCCTCCTGGCCGAGCTGCTGGATCAGCGCGTCGGCGAAGTCCGCGCCGTCGGCGGCCCGGCGCAGCGCCTGGCGAACGGTGTCGGCGCGCTCGACCACGATCTCGCTGGAATCGAGCAGTCCGAGCAACACGTCGGTGACCGCTTCGGGATCCTGTTTGTAGCCGCGGCGCAGCACCCAGTGGATCTCGGCGAGCACGATCATCGTGATGTAGCCGGGTTTGCTCTCGCTGAGCCCGTCGATCACCTGATTGGCGCGGGCGGATTGCTCCGGGTCGTCCTGGGTGAGGTAGCGGATCAGCACGTTCGCGTCCAGGCCGATCATTGCGCCTTCCCTTCCACCACGTTGCCCGCGATGGCCTCGTTCATCTCCGCGAGGCCGATCGGCGAGCCGGACCAGCCCACGATGCCCTTCAGCGACTTGATCGTGCGCGTTTCGGGCACCAGTTCGTAGGTGCCGCTGGGCGTGGGGACGAAGGCGACCCGCACTCCGGTACGCAATCCCATCGCCACACGCACGTCGATCGGGATGGTGATCTGCCCCTTACTGGTCACCGTCGCCGACACCACATTGCCCCCTCGGCTGTTGGGTCTCTTCTCCGCCGCCATCATCCTCGCACCCGACCGCACTCGCTCGACCCAGCCTTACCTGGAGCCGAATTCCTTACTGCAAGGTAAGGCGCGGGGTGGCTCCCGTCAACCGATACGGTCGCTCGCGAGCACCACGTCGGTGGCCATGATCGGCAGACCGGCGGGCGCGCCCTCGGCGACCAGGCGCTCGAGGGCGGCGAGGTCGAGGTGACCTTCGATCAGGTCGGCCAGCAGATCGAGTTGCGCGGCGCGCACCCCCGCGACCGAAACATCTTCGGCCACAGCGAATCCCGACCGGCCCGCCGCGGCGGCGACCGCGCGGAGCCACCCGCGGCGGAACTCGTCGGACTCGAGCAGCCCGTGCAGGTGGGTGCCCCACACCGCGCCGCGGACGCTGCCCTCCGGCTCGCCGTCGATCGTGAGCCACGCCGGGTCGCCGCGGTGCGTGACGCGGCCGTGATGGATCTCGTAACCGCGCACGGCGACGCCCGCCGCGTGCCCCGCGCTGCGGCGCAACACCTTCGGCTCGGCGAATTCGACGGTGAGGTCGAGCAGCCCGAGTCCGTCCACCGCACCGGCGCCGGACTCGACGCGGTCGAGAACGCGGGTGCCGAGCATCTGATATCCGCCGCACACGCCCAGGATCGGCCCGCCCGCGGCGGCGCGCGCCATCAGCGCGGCGGCGATGCCGGTACGCCGCAACCACCGCAGATCCGACACCGTCGCCTTACTGCCGGGCAGCACCACCAGATCGGCGTTCGCCAGCCGGGACGGCTCGGTCACCCAGCGCACCGCGACGCCCGGTTCGCAGGCAAGCGCCTCGACGTCGGTGGAGTTGGAGATGCGCGGCAGCCGGATCGCGGCGACGGTCAGCCATTCCTCGCCCACCGGCGGCAGGGGGCGGCCCACCGGCGCGTCGGCGAGGGTGCCCAGCGAGTCCTCCGCGTCGATCCACAGGTCTTCGGCGTACGGCAGCACACCGAGGGTCGGGCGACCGGTGAGTTCGGTGAGACGCTCCAGTCCCGGCTGTAGCAGCTCCACCGCGCCGCGGAACTTGTTCACGATGAAACCCGAGATCAGTTGCTGGTCCTCGGGTTCCAGGATGGCGACGGTGCCGAACAGGTGGGCGAGCACGCCGCCGCGATCGATGTCCCCGACCAGCAGCACCGGCAGGCCCGCCGCGCGCGCGAGGCCCATGTTCGCCAGATCCGTCGCGCGCAAGTTGATCTCGGCGGGCGATCCGGCGCCTTCGCAGACGACCACGTCGAATTCGGCGCGCAGCGCGGCGAGTTCCGCGGCGACCACATCGCGCAATTCCCGCCGATGCCGGAAGTAGTCCTCGGCGCCGACGGTGCCGATCGCCTTGCCCCGCACCACCAGCTGGGAACGGCGGTCGCTGCCGGGCTTGAGCAGGACGGGATTGAACCGCACGCTGGGCTCCAGCCCGCATGCCTGAGCCTGCAACGCCTGCGCTCGCCCGATCTCCCCGCCGTCGAGCGTGACCACGGAATTGTTGGACATGTTCTGCGCCTTGAACGGCGCGACCCGCACGCCGCGCCGCGCCAGCATCCGGCAGATCCCGGCCACGACGACGCTCTTCCCCGCGTCCGAGGTCGTGCCCGCGACCAGCAGCGCGCCCTTCATCGCGGGCCGGTCATCCGGCGCACGGCCGGGCCCCCGGTCACGGGAGGGTCAGGATCTCGGTCCCGGAATCGGTGACCACCAGGGTGTGCTCGAACTGCGCGGTCCACTTGCGGTCCTTGGTCACCACGGTCCAGCCGTCGTCCCAGATCTCGTAGTCGATGCCGCCGAGGTTGATCATCGGCTCGATGGTGAACGTCATGCCGGGTTCGATGATGGTCTCCACCGCGGGCTGGTCGTAGTGCAGCACCACGAGCCCGCTGTGAAAGGTCGGGCCGACGCCGTGGCCGGTGAAGTCGCGCACCACGCCGTAGCCGAAACGGTTGGCATAGGACTCGATGACGCGGCCGATCACGTTCAGCGCCCGACCGGGACGCACCGCTTTGATGGCCCGCATGGTGGCCTCCTCGGTCCGCTCGACGAGCAGGCGCACCTCCTCGTCGACGTCACCGGCGAGGAAGGTCTTGTTGGTGTCGCCGTGTACGCCGTCGATGTAGGCGGTGACGTCGATGTTGACGATGTCGCCGTCCTCGATCACGGTCGAGTCCGGAATGCCGTGGCAGATGACCTCGTTCAGCGAGGTGCAGCACGACTTCGGGAAACCCTTGTAACCGAGGGTCGACGGGTAGGCGCCGTGGTCGCACATGTACTCGTGCGCGATGCGGTCCAGCTCGTCGGTGGTGACACCGGGGGCGACCGCCTTACCCGCCTCCTCCAGCGCCTGCGCGGCGATCTTGCCCGCGATGCGCATCTTCTCGATCGTCTCGGCGGTCTGCACCCAGGGCTCGCGTCCCTCGTTGGCGGTCTTCTTCCACGCGTATTCCGGGCGCTCGATGGTGCGCGGTACTTCGCGGGTGGGCGACAGCGTTCCGGGGACGAGGGGCTTGCGGGTGCGGACAGACATAGCGAACAGCGTAATCGGCCGACACCAGCGGTGCCGAGGGCCTGCGGGAACAGCGTCGGACCAGGGTCCGGTTCATGTCGGCGCGGCACTCGCGGGCCAACCACGAACCGGGTTGATGCCACCGAGTCGACGTAGGCGACACACTCGAGCAATTCGGTCGAGTGTGTCCCTCGCGCACATAAAATGATTTGCCGACCGGAAGCCCTCTTCGGGTGGGAGTGAATATGGCCACTGAACCAGCTTCTCCACCGCACCGAGACAGAAACGAAATGGCTTCGTCACTCGAGATACCCTCCGACCATTCGGAGGAAAGCCCCACGGCCGAGTCGGAGTCTCCGAAGGAAGAGTCCCCTCGTGCGGCGGATACGACCACTCGAAGCGGACGCTACGCACTCATAGCGGCGCTGTGCGCCGCGCTCATCTCCAGCATCGTGTCGGCATCAGCGGCTGTGTATGTCACAGTCAACAAAGCCGATCGGGACGAGCGACTGGCATTGGTGCAGGTGACGCTGAAGAATCGGAGAGAGGCTTATCACGACCTCCTCGCGAGTGCGTACAGCTTCCTGACGCTGGTGGGGTCGACAGCCGGATCTCTCCGCGTCGGCAACCTCGAGAGTTTCCGTTCCGGAACGGTGGAGTTCACCAATCGTATGGTTGCGTTCCTGGCCGCCGCCGATCTGGCGAGCATGACCTCGAGCGAGGAAATATACGCGATGCTGCGGAAGATTCCGCCGATGTCGGAGGAATTGGTCGAACAGCATTACAAACCCTTTGTCATGAAGTACCTGGCAACATCAGGAAGCACCTCTGACAGCGCTGAGTTCAAGCGCGACAGCGCAGCTCTCGACACCGCGCTCATCGATTACGGCAACCGGGTGAGTGACTTGATGGGCCAATTCGTAGACCAGAGCCACAAAGAGCTCTCCTAGCGACCGGCCCGGGCCTAGGCCACGACGACCGCTCCGACGCGGTGTCGGCGGCAACGATCACACCGCCGGTCCACCCGCGCCATACCATGGGCGGCGTGTCCGCACTACCTCTCATCTTCACCGCAGGCTGGGCCAGCGGAGTCAACGCATACGCGGTGGTCCTGCTGCTCGGAATCTTGGGCCGGTTCGGATTCACCGATTCGGTACCGGATGGATTGCAGCGCACCGATGTCCTGATCGCGGCGGCAGCGCTGTTCCTGATCGAGGCCGTGGCGGACAAGATCCCGTATCTCGACTCGTTCTGGGACGCTCTGCACACCGTGGTGCGGCCGATCGCGGGCGCCGTGGTCGCGGCTCTCCTGGCCGGACAGGACGGTTCGCTGCCGCAGCTCGCCGCCGGTGCGGTGGGCGGTACCGCCGCGCTGGTGAGCCACCTGGTGAAGGCCGGAACGCGCATGGCCGTCAACACCTCGCCCGAGCCCGCCAGCAACATCGTGGTCAGCACCGCCGAGGACGTGACCGTCGCGGGTGTGGTCACCCTGGCCGTTGTTCCACCCTCTGGCGGCGGCGGTGATCGCGGCGGTGCTGCTCGTCATCGGTCTGGCGCTGGTGTATTTCTGCGCGAGCCGGATCCGTCGCTATCTGCGCCGGCGCCGCGCCCGCCGGGCAGCGCGCGCGGGCAACCGAGTCGCAGTCGCTGAATAATTGCCACGCAGGCGAATCCGTCACGGGCGTGCCGCGCCAGTCGACCACGCGGCACGCCGGGCGGGGCGCCCCGTTGCGCCCGCCGTCACTGTGCCGGCGACAAGAGCGCCCGGCTGGAGCGGAACTCGGCACCGGGACGTCGCCATTCGGACGAGTGACGCTGCGGGGCAGTGTCACTATCGCGGACGAGACCACCGTCGCGGCGAACTCATTGTTCGGGCAAACGGCGGCGGCCACCGGCCACGTCGGTTACCAGGTCAGTGTACCCGTCGACGAGTTCAGCCAGTTGGTACCAATGTTTATGGGTATTGTCGCTGCGTCCGCCCTCGACGTGGATGACTTGATTGGCATCCACCCAGCTACGCGCCATCCGGTCCACCACGGCGCCCAGGCTTTCGGTGTGCAACGAGGCGCCGTTGCGATGCTGCGGGATCTCCTGCGCGACCCAGTCGTTGATGTCGTCGACCAGTTCGAGGCGACGGCAGTCGATTTCGGCGATGAGTGCGGCGTCCACCACCTGCGCGCGGCGCTGGTGCAGCTCGGCGAGTGCGTGTGCGGACCGCAGCAGTTCCCGGTCTTGGAAACGCCGTCCCTGGAAAGCGCACAACAATTGCGGCGCGGTCGGTAAGGCGCCGACCGTCGGCGCGCTCACCGCCGCACTCCGAGTTGACCCGACCCCAACGCTCTTTGTACCAACATAATTGGCTCTCGATTCGGTTATCCCGGCCATCGGATGGGTTGTCACAACTAGGCTAGCTGGATCATGCACGTACAGATGCAAGAACGCAAGATTGCGTCTGCATTTCTGCGGTCAAGGGCTCCATACGGCGCGCGGAGGCCCAGAGCAGACCGGTCGCAACCTTTTTCGGCTCACCGATCGAGCGCTTGCGGCGCCGGTCGGCGATGACGAGCACCACCACTCGTTCCCCATTTCCGGCCGCCCGCTCGGCCGCCCGCTCGGCCGGTCGCCGGCCCGTGCGCACGAATTCGCCCACTGCTGTGCACCTTCGGTAGCCGACAGTGCGCTGTCGATCTTCCTTACGACGTGGGAAGCCCCTCGCCGGGCGCCTTGCCACGCGCGCCGATACCTCAGCGTCGCACCGATCCTCAGCCGCTCGCCGACTACGCGGCCACGTTCACAGCTGGGTCACGGCGGCGAGCAACGTCAGCGCGGGCAAGGCGCCCTGCACCACCGCGCCCCTGGCGAACCGGCGGTCGTGCGCCACCAGCACCACCGCCGCGGCCAGCATCGATCCGCAGCCGGCGAGCACCAGCGCCCATCCCGCCGCGGGCACCGTCCGCAGGATGGCCACGCCGACCAGTGTCGTCACCGCGAGGAACAGGTTGTAGAAACCCTGATTGAACGCCCACGGCCGCGCCGCGGGCAGTTCGGCTCCGGAAACCCGGAATACCCCCTGGTACACCTTGGGGTCGCCGAACCGCACGGACTCCATGACGAAGATGCCGACATGGAGTAGGGCGGCCGCGACGGCGAACACCTGTACGACCCAGAGCATTCGACCTCCTCACGATGCGCGCCGGGGAATCCTATGGCCCCCAGCCGCGGAACGCCGCGCAACACACCGCCGACACGCCGCCGCGCTAGTCGGTCAACCGGCCAGTCCGAAAACGCGTCGGGCATTGCCGCCCAGGTACAGCTCGCGAGTCTCGTCGTCCAGGCCGAGCGCGGCGAGGCCGTCGAGCGCGTGCTGCGGGAAGATCATCGGATAATTCGTACCGAACAACACCTTGCGGCGGCCGCTACCGGACTTCAGGTACGACACCAGTTCCGCGGGAAGGCGTTTCGTCGTGTACGCCGAGGTATCGATGACGACGTTCTCGTGCTTGCGCGCGACCGCGATCATCTCCTCGGTCCACGGATAGCCGATATGCCCGCAGACGATCGTCAGCTCCGGGAAGTCGAGCGCGACCTGATCGATGTACGGGATGGGGCGCCCGGTTTCCGACGGCCGCAACGGTCCCGTGTGCCCGACCTGCGTGCAGAACGGGATTCCCGCATCGACGCACGCGGCGAACAACGGATAGAAGCGCCGATCGGTCGGGGGCACTTCCCACAGCCACGGGAGCACCCGCAGCCCCTTGAAGCCCTGGTCCACGCGGCGGCGCAGCTCCCGTACCGCGTCCATCGGCCTGCGCAGATCCACCGACGCGATGGGGAGCAGGCGCTCCGGCGCCTCGGCCGCCCAGGCCGCGACCTCGTCGTTGGAGATGAGGACGCCTTCCGGCGCGTGCCACGCCGAGATGAGCGCTCGGTCGACGCCTGCGGCATCCATCGCGTCGAGAGTGAACGACAGCGGGATCTCGTCGGTCGGTATCACGGCCCCGGTCCACCGCCGCAGCGAGGCGAACATGTCGTGGGCGAGGAATCGCCGAGTCGGATGCTGCGCCCAGACGTCGATGGTCATGCGCGGATTCTGACATACGTCATAGCGCCCCGGACACCCCCGCTATGACGCGCGCCGTGGAAAGGCACTTTCGCGACAAACGGTGCGAGACAGCGACTTCCATAACCACGGACAGATATTGCCGAGTCGCGTCGGCCACACCGCGCCCGCCCCCGAAACTGGTGATAATACCCTCCCCACCTCATGGTCTATATCAGCCGTAATAACCAGGCAAAGGGTTCGCTGGGCATAAACTGGGTATCTACCGCAGGACCACAGACAGCCGACAAGAGCAGGGCCATGGCAGGTTCGGACCCGTTCGCCACACAGCACGATCGACCTCCAGGTATCGAGCGGGAACTGGAGGGCGCGGGTCTCGACGACCCCGAAGTGATCGGCAAAGGCGGGTTCGGCGTCGTCTACCGCTGCAGGCAGCGGGCGTTGAACCGCAGCGTCGCGGTCAAGGTCCTCACCGCCCGGCCGGATCTGGAGCCGGAGAACGTCGAGCGATTCCTGCGCGAGCAGCAGGCCATGGGCGCCCTGTCCGGGCATCCGAACATCGTGCCGATCCTCCAAGTGGGCACCACCCGCAGCGGACGCCCCTACTTGGTGATGCCGTATCACTCGCACGGTTCGCTGGAGAACCGTATCCGCCGGGAAGGCTTTCTGCCGTTGCCCGAGGCGATCGGGATCACCGTCAAGCTGGCGGGCGCTCTGGAGACCGCGCACCGGGCCGGGATCTTGCACCGCGACATCAAACCGGGGAACGTCCTGCTCACCGACTACGGCGAGCCGCAACTGACCGATTTCGGGATCGCCCGCGTCGAAGGTGGTTTCGAGACCACCACGGGAGTGGTGACCGGCTCGCCCGCGTTCACCGCCCCGGAGGTGCTGCGCTCCGGCGTTCCATCCGTCGCCTCGGACGTCTACGGGCTCGGCGCGACGCTGTTCGCCATGATCACCGGCCACGCGGCCTACGAGCGACGTTCCGGTGAGCAGATCGTCGCACAGTTCCTGCGCATCTCCGCCGATCCGCTGCCGGACCTGCGGCTCGACGGCATCCCCGACGAGGTCGCGGCCGCCATCGAGGCCAGCATGGCGCACAATCCCGCGGATCGTCCGCCCTCGGCCGCCGCCTTCGGCGAGATGTTGCGCGAGATCCAGCGCGGTAACGACATGCCGGTCGAGCACATGACCCTGCCCACCGGCGAGCAGCCCGCGCCCGAAGACCTCAGCACGCGGCCGCTCACCGCCACAGCGCGTTTTCCCACTCCCCACCCCAAGACGCCGCCGACACCCGAGACCAAGTTCCGCCCGGCGATGTCCACCCGGCCGCTGGTCCAGCGCGAGCGCCTCATCGACGCGTTGCAGACCGAGCCGCGGCCCCGCCTCGCCGTCATCCACGCCCCGGCCGGGTTCGGCAAGAGCACGCTGGCGGCCCAGTGGGCCAAGCGTCTCGCCGACACCGAGAAAGTGGCCGTGGCCTGGTTGAACGTCGACCGCGACGACAACAACGTGGTGTGGTTGCTGACCCACCTGATCGAGGCGTTCAACCGCGTGAGCCCCGCGCTGGCGCCCGGCCTTGCCCCGGTCCTCGAAGAGGGCGACACCAGCGCAGCGCGCTACGTGCTCACCACGCTGATCAACGCCATCGACGAACGCGACGAGCGGTTCGCCCTGGTAATCGACGACTGGGACCGGATCACCGACCCCGCCGCGGTCGATGCCCTGCTCTACCTGATCGACCAGGGGCCGCGGCACCTGCAGATCATCCTGACCAGCCGATCGCTGGAGGGCCTGCCGCTCGGCACCCTGCGCGTTCGTCACCAACTCGTCGAAATCGACGCCGCCGCACTGCGTTTCGACGCCGGGGAGGCGCGGGCCTTCCTCACCGAGCAGACCGGTCTCACCCTGGCCGACACCGAGAGCGCCGAGCTGCGCGACTACACCGAGGGCTGGGCGGCGGCCTTGCAGCTGGCCTCGCTGTCGCTGCGTGAGCATCCCGATCCGGCCTCGCTGATCGCCCACCTGTCCGGGCGTCATCACGCCATCGCGGAGTACCTGGCCGAGAACGTGCTCGACACCGTCGAGCCCGAACTGCGCGAGGTCCTGCTCGCCACCTCGCTTCCCGAACGGATCTCCGGCGGCCTCGCCACGGCGCTGACCGGGGACCCGCACGGGCAGGCCCTCCTCGAGAATCTCGAACGCCGCAACCTGTTCCTGCGCCGCGTCGACGAAGGCGGCGAATGGTTCCGCTACCACCATCTGTTCGCGGAGTTCTTGCGCCAGCGCCTCGAGCGCGATCATCCCGAGCGCGTGCGCGAACTGCATTGCAAGGCAGCCTCGTGGTTCGGCGACAACAGGATGCTCAGCGAGGCCATCGACCACGCGCTGGCCGCCGACGACGGCGACATGGCCGCAGACCTCCTCGAGGCGAAATCCCGCGCTCTGGTGCAGGACGGGCAGCTCGCCACGTTCCTGGGACTGCTCGACAAGCTCCCGCCCGGCATCGCCGCCGGCCGCCCCATGCTTCAGGTCGGTGTCGCCTGGACGCACGTGCTGCTGCGGCGGCCCACCGAACTGCATGCCGCGTTACGGCTGGTGCGGGCGTCGCTGGAGAACGAGCCCGCCGCAGATCCCGATGTCGCGCTCGAAGCCGACCTCATCGAGAGCGTGGAGCGCGCCTTCGGCGACCACCCGGAAGGACTGGACGCCGTGGTCGGCAAATGCCTGGCCCGGGCCGACACGTTGGGGCCGTGGGCGCTGTGCGCGGCCGCCAACCTCGCCGCGTTTTCCGCGATCACCAAGTTCGACTACGAGCGGGCACGGGAGTGGAACGACTGGGCCACCCCCTTCTATCGCAAGAACCGCAGCACGTTCACCTTGATGTACAGCCACTGCCTGGTCGGCATCGCGGCCAGGGAACAACTCGACATCGCCACGGCGGAACACAGCTTCCGCACGGCGGTCGAGATATCCACCACCTCGTCGGGCCCGCGGTCTTATGCCGCTCGCTTGGCCGGCGCCCTGCTCGGCGAGCTGCTCTACGAACGCGACCAGCTCGCCGCGGCCGAGCGCCTGCTGGACGAAGCGGGCAGGCTCGGCACCGAGGGCGGCCCGGTCGACCTGCTGATGGCCAACTACGCCACCGGCGCGCGGATCAAAGCCCTGCGCGGTGACCTGGCCGCCGCCGCGCGACGGCTGGACGAAGGCGCCGAGTTGGCGCGGGCCATGAAGCTGCCGCGCCTGGCCACCCGCGTGGCCAACGAGCAGGTCCGGCTGGGCCTGACGGCCACCTACGTCACCGAACCGCCGGCCGGAGAGGGCGGTATCGCCACGATGGCCGCGGAAATGCGTGAGGACTCCGCTATCCGCATGCTGCTGCGTTCGGGGGCCGCCAAAAGGGTGACCGCCGCGTCCACGCGCGCCCGTCAGCTGCGGGATTCGATCGACCCCGATCGACGTCCCCGCGCCGCGGCACAGGCATCGCTGCTGCTCGCCTCCTGCCTCGCGGCGGCGGGAAAGACCGAAGCGGCCAAGGACGAGCTGGCCCCGGTGGTGGTCAGGTACGCCGATGCCGGTCTCATCCGGCCGCTGCTCGACGAGGGCCCCTGGATCATGTCGTTGCTGCACAGCCTGGACTACGACCTGCGCGAAGGCCTCTGGGACGAGGAACGACCGATGATCCCGCCCGCGTTTCTGCGCAGGTTGCTGGCCCGCTGAGCGCCATCGGCCGCCTGAGTCGCCACCCGCCGCGATACCTCTGCTCGAACGCGGACGCCGGACATCGCTCGGCCGCGACAGTTCGCGCCGACGGGCGGTGGATCGCTTCCGCCCCTCACAACACCGGTTGCGGACCGAGCGAAGTGTCGGTGTCCAGAATGTGCAACACCCACCGGCCCTTGCCGTCGGCCTTCGCTCGGTAGAGGCCGGTGTCGGCCGCGTCGAGCAGTGATTCGGCGTCCGCGCCCGCGACCGCGGTGACGACCGCGCCGATGCTGATCGACATGCGTAGTCGCCGGTCACCGGCCGTGATCGGGTCGACAAGCGCCTCGAGCAGGCTGTTCGCCACCGTGGCCACCCGGTGATCGCTGGCGGGCGGCGGGATCAGCGCGACGAACTCGTCCCCGCCGATACGGGCGACCAGACACCCGGTTCCGCGCACACTGTCCTGCAGGCGTCCGGCGACCGCGGTCAATATCTGGTCACCCGTGCCGTGGCCGTAGCGGTCGTTGATGTGCTTGAAGCGGTCGATGTCGACGAAACACAATCCCGCCCGATCCCCGTTGCGCGCCTCGTCGATCATCGCGTCGATTCGTTCGATGAGATGCCGCCGGTTCGGCAGTCCGGTGAGCGGATCGTGCCGGGCCTGCCGGTGCAGTTCCTCGCGCATCCGGTGCTGTTCGGTGACGTCCTCGCCGACCGCGAGCAGGTAATCGCTCTGCCCCTCCGCGCCCTTGACGAAGGTGATGGCGAACGACGCCCACCCGTAGCTGTCGTCGGCGCGCCGGATGCGCTGTTCCAGTTTCACCGTGCCCGCACCGGCCGGGACCAGTTTCTCGTACACCAGCGTGCGGATGCCCTCGCGGTCGTTGGGGTGCGCGAAGTCGTAGACCGACACCCCGCGCAAGCTTTCCACCGGGACTCCGATCATTTCGGCCAGACCCCGGTTGACATCCAGCAACGTACCGTCGGTGTCACCGATGGCGATCGCGATCGCCGCGTTGTCGAACACCACACGGAACCGCTCGTCATCGGATCGGTGCGCGTCCTCGTTCGCGCGCCGCTGTGCTTCGTATCCCTGACCGACCTCCGCGAGCAGCGCCGCGAGCCGCCGGCCGGCCTCCGGGGCCGTCGCCTGTTCGGCCAGCCCGTACAGGACCTGGGCCGACGTGCTGGGCACGGCCGGGTCGTCCAGTCCCGCGGAGGCCAGCGACGCGCCGACACGCCTGCCGACGCTCGCGTCGAAGGGTTCGGCTTCCAAGCCGGAAGCCAGCTCCTCGATCATCCCGAGTAGCGCGAGCTCGGGGTCCGGTACAGACGCGGACCCACCGGCGACGGCCTGCAGAGCGCGCCACCACATGTTCGCCATCCTGGCGAGTTCGATCTGTTCCACCGCAACCCCCTCACCATTCAGGCCGGAGATAGCCCCCGACGCATCGTATCCACACATGTTCGAGACCGTCGAGTACTGCCGCCTGGAAGCATTCCCAGGAATGGTGAGAGTGGAGCTATAACTGCAACCCGTTCTCCCGGAAGATCGACGCCCCCTTGTACCGCAGAGTCTTCACCTGCCAGACCCAGGTCGCCTGGACGCAGGCGACCAGATCGGCGAGGTGGGTCGCGACGGTGGACGCCAAGGCGGCGTCCACCGCTGCCAGTCGGTCGCACCGTTCGGTGGCGACCGCACACAGTTCCCGGAACTCGGCCAGGCGCGCGCGCACGATCTCCGTGGCGCCACGCACGGCGTCCTCCAGCGAGTATCCGGGGTGGTTCAGCAACACCGCGGGGATCAAGTTGAAATCCGCCAGATCGACAATGCACTCCTTCTCGAAGGAGAACACGTCGTTCATCAACGCGCCGATCTCGACGGTCAGCACCCGCAGCCGGAGGAGGTCCCCGGCCAGCCCCGTCCGCCGGATCAGCTCCCAGGGCAGATAGTCGTCCCGGCCGAACTCGCACAGCGCGATCGCCGGGTACATACCCGAGACCTGAGCCCGCAGATCGATGTACTCCGCGACGCTGAGCAAACCGCCGCGCGCCCGGGCGTTCTGGTCCTGGATCGCGGGCCGCAGGTGCGCGACGGTGGCTTCGATGAACCGATCGAGCCAGTCCGCGTCCGCGCGGGCGGACAGCATCGTGAGGAACGCCGAGGTCGAGGTCTCCAACGGGGTGGCGTCCGCCGGTGCCGACCCTGTGCACAGGAGCGCGCACAGCCGATCGATCGCCACCCGCGCCTGCCGCTGTTCGTCGTCGCCGAGGTGCCCGAACTTCTCCCGGCCGACAGTGTCGTTGAGCCAGAACAGGATCGCGTTGTACAGGCCGATGATCGTCATCCGCTCGGCGCTGACGGCGCCGGGGTGCAGATAGGGCGTCATGCTGTTGTAGTGCGGGCCCGCGGGCTCGAGCCAGATGCCGTGCTCGCGGCAGAAACGTTCCACCTCCGCACAGGCTTGCTCCCCGAACCGATTGGGCCGGAAGTCGCGGCAGTAGTCGATGATGTCCCAGTCGGGTGTGCCGAACATCGCGCGCAACGACCACTGCCGCCCGGTCCGCAGCAACATCTCGTGTTGCCCGCGCATGTCGACGATTTCCCGCTCGAGTGCCGATGTGTACTCACTGACCACAACGACTCCCTCCCACTATGGTTACTTCTAATGAATTGTCTCCGACTTATCGGTAGTGGGACCGGTCGAAGGGCGAAGATCACGCAACACTCGCGCTCTGAATGGCATTGGCGCATCGCGTATTCGACGGCGACACCGCGGCAAACGGGAGCTCGGTCCGCAGCGCGGCGCCACGGCTCGAGAGTCGACATGGCGCACGGAGGCAAGCGGCCGGTACGGGACGCGCAGGGTGCTCCGGTGCCGATGTCGCCGGACGCGACCTCCCCTTAGGGCCGCCTATCGGGTATCGGTCACCGGTACGGCGCTCACTTCGACGCCAGGACGTCGTGCATGGTCAGCAGCAGATGGTCGAAGCGCGCCCGTTGCGCCGCAGGACCGCCACCCATCGCGGGAACCTCGCCGACCAGTTGTTGCGCCAGGGTCCGCAACTTGATGTTGGTTTCCTGGGAGCGCCATTGCAGCACCCGGAAGGCCTGTTCGGCGTTGATGCCGTAGACCACCATGAGCACACCCTTGGCCTGCTCGATCACCGCCCGTGATTGCACCAGTTCGGGCAGCGTGTCGTCGAGGATCTCCTGCCGGTTCTCCTCGAGTGTGCCGGACACGTCGATGAAATAGCCCGCGGTGCCGACCACCGACTCCTGGTCGTCGAGCATGCGATCGGCGACGACGATGACGTGATGGGTGCGCCCGGCGGTGTCGATGACGCGGTGACGTCCGCAGAACGGCTCACCGGTTCGCACGGCGGAGGCGATGGACTCGGCGACGAGAGCGCGGTCGTCGGGATGCTTGTGCGCCAGCAACAGCTCCGTACTGGGTCGCGCACTCCCCTCGGTGTAGCCGTATATCGCGGCCGCCGCGTCCGACCATTCCCATCGCTGATCCTCGAACCAGAAGCGGAAGCTGCCCACGCTCTGCGGCGTGCCCGCGATGACGCTCTCGATCGCGGAGGCGCTTCTCAGCGCGAGGTCGTCCATCCTCGTCACGCGGTCATTATCCATCGGCGCCCGAGGGCCACGGCCGGGAACACGAGATGAAACCAAATTGTGGCAAACTTTCGGCATCATCACGAAAAGGCCCTCTAGCTCGACACTATGGACTTAGTTCATATGTATGAATGCATTGGCAATTAATCCGCAATGGGCGTGATGCCGGGCGGTCAGCGCTATTGCCCACGCCCCGAGCCGGAATCCACACCGGCCGCGTTGCGTCGCCCAGGCGCGGCAGCCGGGCCTCTCCCGGCCCGCACGGACGCGCGGCGTCGTCCGGCGATCACGTTCGAGCGTGGCGTTCCCACCGCCCGGAAAGCGGCTCCGCACAGTTCGGCGAGTCTCCACACACCCCCGCAACCGAGCGGTCGGTCCGGTTCGCCCCGCGATATCGCCCAGCGGCCGTAAACGCACACGAAAACACCGACCATAAGGTGCATCACGGGAGGTAGTCTCTGTTGCTGTGCCCACACCAGGCACAGATCCGCTGCACGCAGGCCGCATTCGAGGTCGAACGTCAGAACACGTTCCAGCAAGTGCGCACACCGAAGGGGTTGGACTGATGGCAGGCAAGCGCACCGTACTGACCGTCCGGTTGCGGCGGCTGGCGGCGATGCTGCACGAGATGCGCGAGAACGCTCAGCTCAGCAAAGAAGAGGTCAGCGCGAAGACCGGGATCAACGTCACCACGCTGTACCGGATCGAGACCGCGCAGGCGCGGCCGCAGCGGCGCACCCTCATGGCGATGCTCGACCTCTACCGCATCGGCGACGAGCAGCGCGAGGACGCGCTGGAGCTGCTGTCCGACGCGCTGAAGCCCGGCATGTCACGCGCCTACGAGGGCAGCGTGTCGGAGGTCTACGCCGCCTACATCAATTTCGAGTCCGAGGCGTTGTCCGCGCGGCACTACCAAACCTCTTTCATTCCAGGCCTTTTGCAGACCTACGAGTACGCCACCGCCGTGATCGACACCTCCATGCCGAAGCTGGAGGCGTCGGTCATGGAGAGTAGGGCGAAGGCGAGGATGGATCGCGCCGTCAACCTGACCAAGGACGACCCGCTCGAACTCTGGGTCGTCCTGGACGAGGCCGCCATCCGCCGCACCGTCGGCGGGCCCGCGGTGATGCGGGGGCAGCTCGAGCGACTGCTGCAAGAGATCAAGCGCAAGAACGTAATCCTGCAGATCCTGCCGTTCGACGCGGGCGCGCACCCCGGCATGGCGGGTTCGTTCACCTTGTTGGACTTCCCCGACCCCGCCGATCCCGAGCTGGTCTATGTGGAGGGCATCGCGGGTGACGAGCTGATCGAGGGCCACTCCGAGATCCGTCGCTTCGGCGTGATCTTCGACCAGCTGCGCGCCATGGCGCTGAGCCCGCGCGACTCCGCGGCCATGATCGTGGAGGCCGCGGGGCAGATGGATCGGGAGGGCTAGCAGCCCGCCCCTGGCAGGTGAAATCCAGGCGAAATACGGCCCGGTGCACGACTATTCCGTATCGGAATGGGTACCCTCGCCCTACTGCCGAGGGGAGGACGCATGTCCGAAGTCACAGCCGATCCGACGTCCGACTCCGGGCCCGAACTCAAACGGGTAATGGGGCCGGGATTGCTCTTGTTGTTCGTCGTCGGCGACATCCTCGGCACCGGCATCTACGCGCTCACCGGCAAGGTGGCCAACGAAGTCGGCGGGGCGGTCTGGGTGCCCTTCCTGGTGGCGTTCCTGGTCGCGCTCATCACCGGTCTCAGCTATCTGGAGCTGGTCACCAAGTACCCGCACGCCGCGGGTGCGGCCCTCTACACGCACAAAGCGTTCGGCATCCACTTCCTCACGTTCATGGTCGCTTTCGCGGTGATGAGTTCCGGCATCACTTCCGCGTCCACGGCCTCGCGGGCTTTCGCGGCCAACTTCGCCGAGGCCTTCGATCCGGATCTCGGCAGCGGCACCGCGGTGACGGTGATCGCGCTGCTGTTCATGGCCGTGGTGGCGGCGATCAACCTGCGCGGGGTGAGCGAGGGTGTCAAGCTCAACGTGGTGCTCACCTGCGTGGAGCTGACCGGGCTGCTGATCGTCATCGGGATCGGCTGCTGGGCATTGGGCGTGGGCGACGGCGACTTCTCCCGCATCGTCGAATTCGACACCGGGGAGCGCAACGCGGTCGGTGGCGTCATCGTGGCCACCACGCTCGCGTTCTACGCGATGGTCGGTTTCGAGGACTCGGTGAACATGGCCGAGGAGTGCAAGGAGCCCACCCGCATCTTCCCGAAGGTGCTGCTCGCGGGACTGATCATCACCGGCCTCATCTACGTGCTGGTATCGATCAGCGCGGTCGCACTCGTGCCCGCAGACCAACTCGGCGAAGGCGACACGCCGCTACTCAAAGTGGTCCAGGTCGGCGCGCCGAGCTTCCCGACCCACATCTTCGCCTACATCACCATGTTCGCCGTCGCCAATTCGGCGCTGATCAACATGCTGATGGCCAGCCGACTGATCTACGGCATGGCCCGTCAAGGCGTGTTGCCCCGGCCGTTCGGCCGCGTGCACCAGCGGCGCCGGACGCCCGTCACCGCCATCGTCTTCACCACGCTGCTCGCGCTGGGGTTGATCCTGTTCGTCGGCGAAGTACCCGAACTCGGTGGCACCACGGCCCTGCTTCTGCTGGCGGTGTTCACGGTGGTCAACGTCGCGGTGCTGGTGTTGCGCCGAGACCCTGTGTCGCACAAGCACTTCAAGACGCCGACGCCGCTGCCGGTCGTCGGCGCGCTCAGCTGCGGCTTTCTCGTCACACCCTTCACCGACCGCAATCCGGCGCAATACGCCATCGCCGGCGTGCTGCTGGCCATCGGGGTCGCACTGTGGGGCCTGAACTACCTGGCCATTCGGGCCATGCGGGCACAACCCTTGGACAGCGGGTCATCCGCTGAGTGACCGATCGCGTTGTCGCGCCGCGGATCACCTTTTGTCGGTATGCCCGGATTCCGCAGATGACTAGTCGCCGACCGATGGGTAAGGTGGGCGCCGATGACCAGCATGGAAGCCCGTTTCGGCGATGCCACCCGGACCGTGCCCCTCCCGAACCCGTGGAATCTGACCGCTTACCTGGCCGCGGTGGCCGCCCATCGCGGACGCTCGATCAGCCTGCATCCGGTGCCCAAGGCGATGTTGGCGGACATGGGTTGCGGCGGAGGCGGCTTGTGGGTGGCACGCAAGCACGACGACATCATCGTCTACGACGCCGCGGCGACCGGCCGCAACGCCGATCACGTCATCTTGCACGAGATCGGTCACATGCTCTTGGGTCACCACAACGACCAAGAACGCGGCGATCCGTTGCCGCCCTCGTTGGCCGTCGTCCTGCCCTCGATTTCGCCGCAATCGATCGAACACGTCCTCGGCCGTGCCGAGTTCGGCGCCGATCGCGAGCGGGAGGCGGAGGTCTTCGCCGACATGACCATGGTGTACGCGACTCTGCCACGTCGGCGCCGCCGCTCGTTCCGGCTGTTCGGGCGAGGTCGGTAGCTACCAGCGGTCGTAGCGCCCGTCGGGTAGTCGTCTGGCTCCGGCACGCAGGTCGTCGATGAGATCCTGGTAACCGTCGGCCAATTCGTCGATTCGGACCCATGCGTCGTAGAAGACCGATTCCGGCGCGTGCGCCAGCGCCACGAACGCCTGAGCGGCCAGCATGGCCAGCCGGTCGACGATGTGGCCCACGGTCTCGGCGTGTTCGGGCGCACCCGGCGGCGGTATCGGCGTCGCCAGGGTGACCCAGCGGTCGATGCCGCGCACGAGTTGCACTCGACGCCGGTCGAGTTTGTCGCACCGGCTCGCGGGAGTGCGTTCGCGTGTCTGATGCAGCTGAGCCAGTTCTCCGGCCGCTTCCAGCATCGGATGATCCATGTGCGGCAAGCCCCGGAAGGCAGCCAGCAGGAGTTCTTTGCCCGGAATCACCCGGGCCTCGGACACCTGTTCCATTCTCCGGACCCCCATTCCGACCAGCGTGGACGCGTCTCGGTCGCGCCCGCGATGCCTTGCCTCGCCGGTGTCCCGGCACTGCCCGAACATCCACATATGCCCAGCGTGACCGAGAGTGGTCCGGGTCGCGTCGAATTCGATCACTTCCGCGCACGCGACACGCCCATTGACCGATTTATCCGGTCACACGCCACCCTCCAAAGCTTTGGCAAACATCCAGTGACCTTGCGTTTTTCGACGATAGAGCCATACCTCCTGGGATTATTGCCAGCCGAGACGACACGCCAGCCACGCTCCGGCGAGCCGGGCAAACCCCGACTGATGCTCACGCAACCGCGGCGAACGCGGCGGACCCGGCTTCCGGCAAGCCGCCGCCCAATACCCCGCGAGCGCGCAGACGAAAGCGTCGACCGCCACGGGGTCCACGTCGCGAGTCACTGAATGGGTGGCGATGATCGGATCCGGATCAACACCGGCGGCCGCGATCGACGGCGTGAGCGCGACGAGGTCGATCCACGCGGCGCCCCGGCAGGCACAGGCCCAATCGACCGCCAGCACCGCACCATCGGGCCGCCGCAGCATGTTGTCCGGCCGAAGATCCGTGTGCAGCAAAGTGTTTCCTTCCGCGGCCGTCGGCCACGCGGCTTCCAGCTCGGCCAATTTCGTCAGGTGACGAAGCGACCAACTGTCCAAGTCCGCCGGAGGCCCTTCCATCACGAACGTTCGCCAGCCGGTCAGCTCTGGTCCGTAGGCTTCCGCAACCGTCGGCACATCAGCCAGTGGGCTCGGAGTCAGCTCCGTCGCCAATCGCGCCACCAGCTCGAGAGTGTCTCGCAACTCCCCCGGCTCGCCGAGTCGGGGAAACGCTCCCTCGACATCGTCGAAAACCGCGACGAACCACCCCGCGATCTCCGTCGCGAACCGGCATCGCGGTGCGGGCACCGTCGCCGGGAGCCGAGCCGCGATCCGCGCTTCCTGCCGATACATCACCGCGAGACCGTCTTCCGCCTCGATCGCCTTCACAAAGGCAGCACCACCGCCGACGGTGCGCAAGCGCGCTGCCACACCGTGGCTGAACCCTCCGCGCTGATCCTCGGCAGTGTGGACGGCGTCTCCGAGCACGCGCGCTACTTCCGCCCGTACCGGCTCCGGCGCCTCGGCCCATCCGATCCGCAGAGCGGTGCCCTGGTAATCCACCATCACTCGATCGTCCGAGCCGCACCGGGAACTCACCACCGAATTACGCGCCCGCATGCGCTCGGATCGGCACTGCACCGCCGCACTTCTTCATGAGGCAAGGCCGAACGCAAGGGCGACCTCGTCACACACTGGCAAGCGCTTCGACTGAGGCAATTCAGCTTTCGCGCCTCAGGGCGTCTCCGCACTCGAGGCGCTGGCGTCTGATGGGATTGGTGCGAAATTCGAAGCGCGCGTTCCGGATGGTTCTCCCGGGCACTACCGGAGCGCTTCTATTCCCCGCGGCGCGATCGACACGCGGCGTGGCAGGTTGCCGCCCACGGCCGGAGTGCGTCATGCCTGCGGGTCGGCATCGCTTCAGGATGTGATCTCTTGCGCGTCGAGATAATCCAGACCGCCGATGTAGATGGTGTGGCCGGGGTCAGCGGTGGCGGCGGTGGCATCGGCGACCGCGGTGGCGAACTCCGTGACCGTGGGCAAGTCGCCGTGCTCGCGGCGCGCGGCGACGGCGTCGGGATTTCGGCGTTCCAGCAGTTGGACGATGATCGTGCCGTCGATCATGTCGCCGGAGACCACGTGCAGGGCGATGCCCCTGGCATCGAGTTCCGGGATCATGGCGCGCAGCGCGTCCTCGCCCGCGCGCTTGCTGGCGGCGATGGGTTCGTAGTCGGCGGGGACGGGCTTGCGGCCGTGGAAGTGCGCCTGATGGCTGGTCACGAAAACGATCCGCGCACCGGAAGGCATGTGCGGCAGGGCAAGCCGCACAAGCCGTTCCTGCGCGTCACGATTGAGGGCCATGGCGTAGTCGGGCCGGGCATCGCGCTCCAGCCCACCCGACGCGTTCAGCACGAGCACATCGAGACGGCCGAACTCCTCGGCGATCTCGCCGACCAAAGCCCGGGCCGAATCCGCGTCGGCGATGTCGGCGCCCGCCGTCGAGGCACTGCCGCCCGCCTGCCGAATCGACCCCGCCAGCGCGTCGGCCCGCTTCGCCTTCTCCCGGTAATTGATCACCACATGGTCGCCGCGCGTCGCGAGCACCCGGGCGGTCTCCGCGCCGATCCCGCGGGAGGCGCCCGTGATCAGAACGATTCGCCGACCGGTCCTCTCGTCCACCGTCACCCTTTCGGTCCGCCCGGCACTCGGGCCAGTGCTTCTGATTCAGAACCACTATGCTGGTTCTAAATGAGAAGCGCAAACGAACCCAAGCCGCCGCGTGGGCGGGACGACCCGGCGAACGCGCCGTTACTGGCCACGATGGACTTACTCGGCCAACGCTGGATCCTGCGCATCCTGTGGGAACTGGAACCCGACCGCCTCGGCTTCCTCGAACTGCGCCGACGGATGGGCAACTGCTCCTCGAGCATGCTTTCGGTCCGCCTGCAACACCTGCAATCCGCGGGCCTCATCGCGAAGAACCCCGACAAGTCCTATGAACTGACCACCGCGGGAGCCGAACTCGGCACGGCACTCGGATCGGTCTGGGACTGGTCGCGCCGCTGGCGCGTGACCCCCATCGAGGCCGGGGCCGACTGACTCGCGCCAGGCTCGACGGTTCGCGGTTCCGCGAGTGGCGACCTCGTATGCGTGAGACGCGAATCACAGCATGGTCAGGATGAAGGAACCGTTCACCGGCGCGTTTTCCCCCACCCTTGGCCCCTCTGTTAGAGCACGTCCGAGTGACAGGCGACGGCCGTGTGCTCTACCTCGACCAGTCGCGAAACTTTCGCGACACCGCCCGAAGGCGGAGACCCGGCCGCCGATGCTGGATCTGTTCATCGCGATCCTGCCGCAAGTGCTGAAGCTCGTCGATGCTTTCACGTGGCCGGCGCACATACGCGGCCGGATGTCGAGCGCTTCGGTCTGCCCGTCCAGTTGCCACGTCCTGCGGTTGTGCACCACCTGATTCGCGGCGGGCAACACCGACAGCCCTGCGGAGTCGCGGACACTGCGCCCTGGTGGGCTGCCGCAACTTCGGCTTTCCCGCAGCTCCGCGGCGTGCGCATCGCGTTCCAGCAGCGGAACACATGGACGGCGATGGTTGCTCCACCCGCGAAGTTGACCTTCGAGTTGGTTGAGGCTCCATGATGGCCGGGTGGTGAGTACGGAGTCGACAGGGTTGATCACGATCGGCGTGCTCGCGCGAGCCAGCGGGCTCACAGCGAGCGCGCTGCGGTTCTACGACGACTGCGGCCTGCTCGTTCCGGCCAGAGTCGATCCGCTGACCGGATACCGCTACTACACCGAGGCGCAGCGGGAGCGGGCGGTGCTCATCCGGCAGCTGCGCTCGATCGATCTGCCGCTGGACACCATCGCGGAGATCCTCGCCGGTGACACCGACCGGGCACGATACCTGCTCGATCGTCACGTCGCGGAACTGGCGCGGCGAGCGGACGAGGCCGCGCGCGTCGCCGCCGTGGTCGAACAGTCGCTCGGCACGCAGGTGGCGATCGATGCGGCGACGCTGGCCGAGGCGCTCGACCAGGTCCGCACCGCGGTGGCCCGTACCCGCGAGATACCCGTGCTGGCCGGTGTTCTGCTGGAAGCGGGCGCCAACGCGGTAACCCTGACCGCGACCGATCGCTACCGGCTGTGCACCCGCACCGTGGTGGCGACCCGGCAGCACGGCGGCGAGTGGTCCGTGGTGCTCGATTCGAACGGGCTCGAGTCGATCACCGACCGATTGCGCGGCATGGACGAGGTCGTTGCCGCACCGTCCGGCGGCGGGCTGCTTCTGACAGGAGGCGGCGCGCAACACCGACCTGCCGTCATCGACGCTCCCTTCCCCGACCACCGCGCCTTGCTGGCGGGATTGGGACCGGTGCGCACCAGGGTGGTCGTCGCCCGGCATTTGATGCTGCGGGTTCTCGAGGAATCGGATGAAGCACTGCAATTCGCGATTGATCCGACCGAAATCTCGGTATCGGTGCCGGGGGATGTGCAGAGCCTGCCCGCGAAGGTGACCGGCTTCGCCGTCACACTGTCGTTCGACCCCGCGACACTGCTGCCCGCCGTCCACACCGCGCTCGGCCCCGACCTCATGCTCGACATCATCGCCGCCGATCAGCCGGTGGTGCTGCGCTCTGCCACCGACGGAGACCTCACCACCCTGGCCATGCCGGTCCGGTCTCTCCACCACAACGTCTCCGTATAAGTCGTCCGCGCCGACGGCCATCGCCCGCGCAAACCACTGCGCGGCACGTGCCACCGCGTCCCTCCCGCTCTGTTGGCACCGCGATCCGATCACCCATCTCGGAATCGCAGGTGCCCGCCCACAGCCACTACTTCCGATCGATCACCCATCTCGGAATCGCAAGTTCCCGCCCACCGCCACTACTTCCGATCGATCACCCATCTCGGAATCGCAAGTTCCCGCCCACCGCCACTACTTCCGATCGATCACCCATCTCGGAATCGCAAGTTCCCGCCCACCGCCACTACTTCCGATCGATCGGCCGCCCGACGCCGACCGTTCGGCCTCGCACACGAAACGATCCGCGTCCATCCCCCACCTGAAGGAGTTCCGCATGAACGACCACACCATGAACACCATCACCAGCGCCGTCGCACTCGGCCGCGAAGGCCGTCCGGACGACGCGCGGGAAGCTCTGCTCGCCGTATGGGCCTCGCTCGGCCCACAGGGCGACCCACTGCACCGGTGCACCCTCGCCCACTACCTGGCCGACTTGTACGACGACGCCGCCGAAGCGCTCACCTGGGACATCCGCGCACTGGACGCCGCCGACAGCCTTTCGGACGCTCGCGCTCGAACCTTCGACGAATCACTGCGGGTGACCGCGTTCTACCCGTCGCTGCACCTCAATCTCGCCGACGACTATCGCAGGCTCGGCTCGTTCGACGCCGCACAGCGCGAAATCGATGCCGCTCGCACACGTCTGCACACGCTCGCCGACGACGGCTACGGGGCGACGATCCGAACGGCGGTCGACGAAGTCGAGTCGGCTATCCGCGAACGGCGCACCGAACCCCGGGCCTCGGCCCCGAACGGAGGCCGCTGAAGCGCGAGCAGCCCGCACCGATTCGGTGCGGGCTGCTGCGGAGCGCGACTACTTCAAGCGAAGCTTGCCGAACAGACCGTCCTTCTCGTCGTCCGGTCCCGCGGTGAAGTACAGCGAGTCGGCGTCACCGAGGCTCTCGCCGTTGCCGAACATCAGCGCCCACAGTCCTTCGATGGCGACCGGCTTGCCGTCGGCATCGCGCAGGTAGTCGGCGAACTTGCCGGTGGTGTCGTCGTAGGCCAGCACGTGCCCCGCGCCGCCGAAGTTGCCGACCAGCAGTTTGCCGCTGAGCGGACCGAACCCGTCCGGCGCGATCGTCACCGCCCACGGGGCGTTGAGGCGCTTGCCGTCGTCGATGATCCGCACCAGTTTGCCGCCTGCGTCGAACTCGGCGAGCTTGCCCTTGTCCGGCTTGCCGCCCTCTTTGTCCTTGTCCAGCGAGTCCTCCTCACCGGCATCGAACTTGGTCGCATCCTTCTCGTCCGGCTGGGTGGTGGCATAGGCGACGAAGACCCGGTTGCCGATGGTCGAGACGTTGAACGGCGCGGGATCGCCGGGCTTGGCCTTCTTGCCCTTTTCCGGCGCGGCCGGGTCGATCGCGTCGCCGGTGGCGAACGGGTTGGCGAAGCCGGTGGTCGGGATCAGCTGCCAGTTCTTGTCGAACGTCCGCACCTGCGGGTCGGCGCCGAAATCCGCGGCCAGCAGCTTGTCACCGGAGGGAGCCAGCGCGATCCCGAAGAACTGCATCCCCTGCGACTGGCCGTCGAAGACCAGGTTGGCGGGGCCGTCGTGGCGCACGATCCGGCCCTCGAAGCCCAGCTCGGTCCAGGCGGAGATCTTGCCGGAGTCGGTGGCGAAGATGAACCGCGCCGAACCGTTCAGCGGCCCGCCTTCCTCCTCCACCGGCTGGTCGTGGACGACGAACAGGTCGGAGGTGATCGGCGCCGGGTTGAACACCACGCCGGTGGTCTTGCCCGCGCTCTTGTCCGAGGTGTCGGCGTCGGCGCCGGGGATGGTGACGATCTTCAGCGGGTCCTGGAAGAGCTTGTGCACTTTGTCGTCCGAGGACTTGGTCACGTCACCGACGAACTGGAACGACTTGCCGCCCGCGCCGACCCAGAAGTGCCCACCGGCGCCCTTGGGGCGGTTGGCCAGCCCCCAGGCGTTCACCAGGTCGGGGAAAACGAACTGCGCCTTGTACTCCGCGTTGTTGGCCGCGAGATTGGTCTGGACGTATTTGTTGCCGTCGAGCGCGGGCACCTCGTCCGACTTCGAGTCCGAGCAGCCGGCCGCCACGACCAGCGCGACGCCAAGCGCCGACGCGCGCAGCAGACCACTTCGGGTCCGCGACCGGGGCGTACCGCCACGGCGCGACTCATTCCAGCGTCCGTTCAACTTCTTGTTTCCTTTCCGACCACACCACATTGGTGATAAGGCGAAGCTAACCTTAGCCTGCGGCAAATTCGGGAGTACCCGAACGGTTCGATGAGGACGGGTTTAGGCTGTTCGCCGTGGCCGAACCCCAGCCTGCGATTGCCCTGCACCCCGATATCGCTCCGCTCGCTCCACTGCTCGGCACGTGGCGCGGTAATGGGCAGGGTGAATACCCGACCATTCAGCCGTTCGGCTATGTCGAGGAAATCCGGTTCGGCCATCTCGGCCGCCCGTTCCTCACCTACCGGCAGAAGACCCGCGCCACCGACGACGGCAGGCCGCTACACGCCGAAACGGGCTATCTGCGTTGCCCGCGCCCCGACCGCGTCGAATTGATCCTCGCCCATCCCACCGGCATCACGGAAATCTGCGAGGGCTCGCTCGCCGTCGAGGACGGCACGCTGCGCATGGAATTGGACTCCACCGCTCTCGGCCGCAGCGGCACGGCGAAACTCGTGACCGCCCTCGGCCGATCGCTGCACCTCTCCGGCGACACCATCGACTACACACTTCGGATGGCGGCGGTCGGCGAACCACTGCAACATCACCTCGCCGCCACCCTGCTACGGAACTGACCCGGGCCGGAAAACGCTCGGCAACCGGCGCCGCCCACTGCTCAACTCGCTGACCAGGTCTTCGTAAGCGACCGCCGATTCGGCCAGCCGCTCCCACGCGAACCACAGGTCCCACTCCTGGTCGTCGGCCATGGCCGCGTGCGCGTACGCGCTCAGCCGCGCCAGGCGGTCGACCACCGAGCCGAACGATTCGGTGTGCAGATAGGCTCCGCCGCGCGCGGTGGGCAAACGAACCTCGACCCAGCGGTCGATGTCCCGAATCAGCCGTGACCGGCGCTCATCGCCGCCGCAACTACATTCCCCATCCACCCGGATGCGGCGAATATGGAGGTCAGCCAAGGTGCGCGCCCGCAGCAGCACGGGATGTCCCGGTGGCGGCACGTCTTCTCTACAGGCGCGCAGTAGTTGACTTCGCGTCGGCAGTCCTTCGCTCATACCGCACCTTTCCCACCCGCGCGGGCCAGCACGCAGTTCACGATCACCATCCCGGACGGACGAAACGTATCCCGCGGCGCTACCACCCACCGGCGGAATACTCCGTTCGCGTCAGCGGGTGACGGCAGCGCGATTTCACTGCCGAACGGCACGATCGAAACGTCGATCCGGAACAACGCGGCGAACAACCGCACGTCGTCGGGTAGATCCGGTCGGCACAGGAAAGTCCATCGGCGAGAACGGATATGCGCGATCACCGGCCCGATCGCCTGGCCACGGAAAAGCATATCGTCGCGCACGCGCTGCCCCAGCCTGTCGGGCATCGTGATCCCGCCCACCACGCCCGCCTTCACGACGATGCGGCCGATCTCCGGATGTATACCGGCGGGCAACCCACAGGTGCGGCGGTAAAACGCGCAGCGGGACGCGGGAGTGTCCGCGAATGCCGCATGATTCATTCGCCAGCCTCGATTCACATAGTTCGGTACGCGAAATCCCGGTCGCTGGACCTGGAACCGTTGGCGCGGTTAAGGTTTCAGCACTTCTTCGATTGGGTCCGGGCGCGTTCAGTGAAGCACCGGATATCGCTGGGCGGGAATGTTCTCAGTGGTGGAATCGGGCGGAAACGGCCCAGGTTCCAAGGCCCCCCGCCACAAGGTTCCAGTTAGGTACCTGACCAATACTTAGACTACGAAAGGGATTTCGTCGTGAGTTCAACCGGATCCAGTCTCCCCCGCCGCATGCTGGGGAGGCAGCTGCGCGAGCTGCGGATCGAGTCAGGCGTCAGCGCGGAGTACGCCCGCGACGCGATCGGCGTGGGCAAACAAACCCTATGGCGGATGGAGACCGGGCAACCGGTCCGGCTGAACCCGCTCTTCATCGAACGGTTGTGCAGGGTGTATGGGGCGTCGGAGGATGTGACCGACATGCTGCTCGGCCTCACCGAGGAAGCGAGTCGCACCGGCTGGTGGCATGCCTACGGAGATGCGATCCCCGCACATTTCGACCTGTTCGTCGGCTTGGAGGCGGCAGCGAAGCAGATCTTCTCCTATCAGACGACACTGCTGCCCGGCCTGTTGCAGACTGCCGAGTACCGACGTGCCATGACTTGGGCTGAAGCGCCCTCGATGCCCACCGCAGAGGTCGAACGTCGCATCGAGATGTTCCTCCTCCGACGGGCGCGTCTGACGGCCGCCGAGAACCCGCTTCGGTTTGAAGCGGTCATCGATGAGGGCATGCTGCACCGAGCCATAGGCGGTCCCGCAGTAATGGCCGACCAACTCGGACATCTCGAAAAGGTCGGTCAGATTCCGAACATCTCGGTTCGCATCATTCCCCTCAACGCGGAGGCATATCCCGGGTTGGCAGTCGGCTCGTTCGTCCTGCTGGACTTCCCCCGCCATCCGACCGCACACCTGACCGAACCCTCGGTTGTGTACGTACAGGGCCACACCGGGGCCCTGTACCTTGAAAAGTCCGACGAGGTTCGACAGTACGAGCAGGCCCGGGTCGATCTCCAACGGTCAGCGTTGGATGAGTCCCGCAGCCGCGACCTCATCCGCAAGATCGCGAAGGAGTACGCGCCATGAGCGCAGAGCTAGCGATGGCTACTTGGTTCAAAAGCACACACAGCAGTCCCAGCCAAGACTGCGTCGAGGTCGCCTTCTTCAGTGGTGGATCCGTGGGCGTACGTGACTCGAAGAACCCCGACGGCCGAATCCTCACATTCACCCACGAGGCGTGGGCCTCCTTCAAAGTGTGCATAGCCAGCAACGAACTGGGCTGACGGTTGCGACGAAGCCGTAGCGGCGGCCGAATCCTGTTTGTTCGCATACCCTCGCCCACACCTTCTGCGCTGCGGCCGGAGTCGCTTGCACGGGGACAAACCCCCCGGTAGCGTCGAGTTCCGCTACAGGGGGCGGGGAGCCGGTCCGTTCCCGACGAGGCCAGACAGCCAACCGGTGCAAGGGGAGCCGATGAGTGGTATGCGCACACCTGTACAACTGACGGCGCTGACCGCCGGTGCTGTGTTCGTGCTGACCGGCTGCGGGCTGTTGGTTGGCGGCAACAGCCAGCCGACGGGCAACGCAACCACTACGGGAAAGCCCAGTGTGGCGGCGGATGTCCCATCGGGCTATGACACCTGCAAAGACATCCCGCAGTCCGTGCTGGACTCGGAAAAATTGCGACGACGAGACAGGGCTGACTCAGATGCGTCCGGCGGCATCAAGTGGCGTGGATGCCGCTACGGACGCACAGACGGCTACTTCGCAACCATCACCACGACCAACATCACCGTTGCGATGACCCGTGCCAAGAATTTCGCCGATGCTGCGGAATTCACCGTCAACGGCCGTGAGGCACTCACGACCCGCCAGACAGATGGCAACCGAGATGAGGCCTGCGTTGCAAACGTGGCGATGAACGGGGGGAGCCTCGACGTCAGTGTATTGAACCCGGCGTCGAATCGCGATACGGGACAGATCGATTCGTGTGTCATTGCCCGGATACTCGCTGAAAAAATAGTTCCGACCATGCCCGCCAATGCATGAGCCGAACTGATCAGATTCGTCGGGAGGGAAAAACATATGAGCGACGACAACACGCCGAAGGCGCGGCCGATGGCCAACATGATCTCGGCTGCGCAGGAGGGGCAGTTCTCAGTTGAGATGAAGGCTGAGGACTTCATCTATCTCGACCGTGACTGCGACTACTTCAAGGACAACATCCGCGACATACAGTCCATCATGAACGAAGTGGCCCGCCAGCCTCATTGGGGGCTCGGCGAGCAGGCCGACGGGATGGTGTCGGCACAAACCCTGGTGGACAGGTTCAAGAAGAAGGCGAACCTGGCCGACGACCGCAACAGTGTCTCAGAAATTCTCGATGATCATTATCGCATCGTCGAGGACATCCAACAGACCTACCGGATCGTTCGCGATCGAATGATGCAGGCGGACAGCGAATTCGCGGCAGAGTTCAACCGACTGAACACCACACTGCCGGAGCGCCCACCTGTCCAGCTTCCCTACGGGCCGGTGTCGCTCCCGGATGGAACAGGCAGATGACCGGTTACGAGAACACACGCATCCCGAGCGGCGGCGAGCACCCCGACGGCTGGGAACATTCGCGGATCAAGAACACGTTCGAACCTCTCGACACGACCGACGCAGTCAACCAATCGACGAAGTACTGGCAGGCTCGCACCCAGTGGGAGCAGGGTGTCGAAACCTTCGCCCGCTCCGTCCAAGCTTCCATCGCTCAAGCCTGGTCCGGGCCAGCAGCGGAGCAATCCAAAAACGCGATCGCCAAATACACCAGCGACGCACAAGATCTGACGCCGTCCCTCGAGGAGTTGTACTGCCGGGTCCGCGACGCCGCCACCGCGATCGCCAATACTAGGAAGGCGCTCCCCGACCTCGTCAATTTCACGTTCGGCGAGCGCATCTTCCACCCGACACGCTGGAGCCTGAGCGGCGAACGATCCGAGGCGGAACAGTCGGCGCGGGTCGCGATGAAGGAATACTACGTACAACCGTTCAGCGAGATGGACGGCAAGATTCCGGTGCTGCCCACTCCGGTCGGCCCGACCGCGTCGGTGGACATCCCAGCGCCCCCTCCAGGCGGATACCACAGCGACGATAGCGGCGGCCCCTCGTCGAACGACTCCGGCAACGGTCCTACCAGCACCGATTCCGGTACTCCCGGCGATAAGGACGGCGACGGCAAGCCCGAGACGACGAGCGCCGAAGAACAGCAGCAGTCCACCGACGAGTCGACCCAGAACCAGCAATCCTCCGACACGACGGCGTCCGATACCACGACCAAGCCCGCAGGCGTGGACCCCACGTCGACGACTCCCGCCTCCACCACGGACCCGACGAAGACCACGTCGACGGGCACCCCGACCCCGCACAGCCCGGGCACACCGGGCAGCCCCGGCACGCCCGGCACAACGAACCAGCCGCAACCGGGACGCAGCATCGCGGGCGCACCGGGAACGCCGAACACATCAATGAATCCGGCAGCCGCGGCGCGGACCACCTCCGTACTGCGAGGCACGAGCGGAACGTCGGGCATGATGCCGCACGGCTCTCGCGGCAGCGGTAAGGACGATGAATCCGAGCACAAGACACCGGACTACCTGATCACCCAGGAGAACACCGACGAGCTGCTCGGCGAGCCCCCGAGAACGCTGCCCGGCGGCGTCATCGGTGGCACCCCCGACTGACTGCCCGCACACTTCTCGACTCGGCGCACGCCCGCATCCACAGGTAGCGGGCGTGCGTGGATAGTGGCCGCTCCGACGCGGCCGGATTGGACCTCACATGGCTGAATGGACCTGGGAACCGGACGATTTCGCCGCTCTCTGGTACGGCGACGCGCACGATCGCATCCCCAGCCCACTGCGCTACACCAGCCGTTTCGCCTTCCGCGACGACTTCGCCGCCCACCGCACCGCCGTATGGCAGCGCTACTCCGCGGACGAACTAGACGAGATCGCCGCGGCCTTCCGCACCCTCGGCGACTCCGATCTCCGGATCGAAATCCTCGGCGGCACCTGCAAGCACAAGAACAGCACCGGCCCCGACGACATCCGCGAGTACCGGATCCTCGGCGCCCGCGACAGCTACCGCGCCGTCGTCCTCAGCCAAGCGGGCAACCAACACGAGCACGGCCCGATCCGCGGCCGCATCTTCCCCGCCGAACAACTCCCGGCACGCCTCGTCAACGCCATCCCCGCCTGCGCTCCCGGAGGGGAGAAACCCGCCACCTTCCACCCCGACGACCTGATCCCCCGCCGCGGCACCTACCTCCAGGACAACGCCCGCAACACCCCCCGCGAGCAATACCAGCGCCTCCTCGGCCGCCCCGTCGACGGCGGCGGCACCGCCGTCCTCATCACCGCCCCCCTGCACACCCACACCAAACCCACCAAAGTCCTCCAGTGGCACGACATCACCACCGACGGCCGCTACACCGAACACCGCACCGACCACATCACCGTCCGCCCCACCACCCCCACCGACCTGACCACCCACTTCACAACCTGGATCGACCAAGCCCTCCAACACCTCGAAGCCGCCCGCCCCGAAAGCTGGTAGCAATCCATTGGAACCGAACCGGGTCCCGCGGCGTCCAACTAGTTCAGATAACCGCTGTAGGTCGCTCAAGAGCGACCGAGGAGAGGATGCCGCAGTGAATACTGAGGGTGTGCATGCACCCCGTTGCGAGGTGGGATCGAAAGTAAATGAACAGGTCGGTATCCGCACGGTCGGTACGGGTTCGTTCACCGTGAACCTCCATGACGGTCGACTTCCCGTCGCCGTCGATGCGGATCGGACCCACCACACTCGCTTGCACCCGCCGGGATTTTCCGCCGCCGCGATGACCGCGATTTCGGACCAGACGAATATTTGCACATCATTGACTGACAAACGCCGCGAGGTACTCTGATGGCGGTTCAAGGCCACTACAATCACTACGACGACCCCGATGAATTCTGGGATGACGAGCCGCTCGAACCGAGGCGAACTCATCGCCCACGGAGCGCCGCGGTGCCACCTTCTACCCGTCCGGAATCATCAGCGTCTTCGCTTGCGCCGCTGTCGCAACAGGCAGTACGGAGCGATCGAGAAACCCAACCACTCGCGATCCAATATGCTGCCGGATCCTCACTCGTCTCGATGGATCTCGATGGCGGATTTTTACCAGTCAGCATCGATTTCAGTTCTGGGTGGCGCACTCACGTTGCTCCCGATGAAGTGAGCGACGAGTTGATGTCGGCATACAGGGCGGCAGCATCCATGCGCCTGGATCGGTTGTACTCTACTGGCCGTTTACCTTCCCCACAAGAAATTTCAGAGACGGCGGTTCCGGACCGGCGGAAGATACTTATGGTGCTGCTGGAGACCGAAACCTGGGAGCAGTTCAGTGAAACGTCCAGCAGGATGCTAAGAGACGCTGAATATCAGGTGTACGGTAGGGCGGAAACTTCTGACAGATATTTCGCTGAAGTGGTTGCCGATCGAACCTACCTACGGTCTATCAAGATTTCGTCGTCCTGGCCCGGGTCCACTGACCCTCATCAACTCTCCGACGAAATTTTGCGGTGCGCGCAGCAAATCCGCTCGTTGCGCCCGACATTCGAAGCTCGGCGGGACTACTCACGATACACCGAAGCAGATCTCGAGTACCACTTGGATCGCCACAGAGAACGACTTCTGGACGAGAGGCCGATATGACATCCGACAAGGTAACTGTCTCACTGAATCTGATGCAGCACGCTGTGAACAAATGGAATGAGGCTGCCGATCATCTGAACCGCGCGGCTATGAGAACCTTCGCCGTCGACATTCCCGAGGGAAAAGCCGGCGCGTTCGCCCTCACCCTGGAAAAGTACAGACCCGCCCCGAGCTACTTCCTCGGCAGAATGCTTGAAGGAAAGACCGTGTTCGAGGACATAGCCTCGGTACTCAAACAGGCACACGATACATATGAGGCAGAGGATATCGCTGGCGCGCATGCCATCCAAAGCAAAGCCGGTGAACTGTGACTAGTACCCGCGAGGAGTTGATCAGACAGATAGAGGCCATTCGGTCGAGTAAGAACGACATCGGCAACCTGCCCCAAAAAGTACAGGACTGGCATGGGGATTTGGTCAAGCTGATCCGCGCGGAGGGGTACACCGGCGGATTGGTCACCGGTGGCGTGTTCACGACCGAAATGCAAGTAGATTTGGTATGGGCGAACCGCGATCAGATCAATAAGGCACTGGGTGAAACCTGGGACAAGCTTGCTGAAATGGAACCCGGACTCGAAGTCCCGGTTACTTTTATCGACTATGCGAACGAATGGCGCAATATAAGGAACGATATCTTCAATGCAAGCAATGCATTCTCGGAAACAGACCTCACAGGCGAATGGGAAGGCGATGCCGCCAACCGATACAGGGAACTGCGCATGCGACAGAAGCTCGCCCTGGACACCATGCCGCAAGTATGCGAGACAATAGCGACAAGCCTTGAGAGAATTGCCCAGAACGAGCTCGCCCTCTACACTGATCTCGCGACCAAATCAAAGGATCTGGTAACGAAAGTTCTGACTATCGTTACAAGTCTAATCAAGTCCTTCTTCAATTTCCCTCTCGGTCCCATATCAGCCTCAACCGACCTGGTGGCGGCAGTGGATGCATCGAAGACCTTCATCCTTGGAGCTGCTACGTCCATTGCAACAAACGCTCAGACAAATATGATCGAAGGCAACAAGATTACACAAAATATATCGGCCCAAGCTGGCCTCCCTGAAAACAAATGGCCTCCGGGAGTCGTCGCAAGTTACGGCGAGGGTATCAATGGGCTTCGTATCGCACTCGGCGATGCATCGGTGAATGATGGCGACAAATCAGATTGGAAGCTCCAGCTGTGATCGGAATCTTTCGGTTTATGACGGTGGCCGTAGTTGCTGCAGCACTGACAGCCGGATGCGCCACGTCGCCTTCGCCTTCGCCACCATCTCCAGAGCAGCCGGCCGCTGTAACCCAGGGCGCCTTGTGCGATTCGCTGCTCACTTTCTTTGGCAACCAACTCGGCGCAGTTGACTTGACCGCGGTGCCGCTCTTCAATCGTGAAGAAACGATTTCACCCGGCGGGATTTGCACAGTCATCAACAGCACGAGCCAGAGGGCGAATGGCAGGGTATCGTTACGGAATGCACCGAACGCCCCGGACCCGACTGAAGGTGTCGTAGGATTTAGAAAAACGACCGGACTGAATGATCCAGTTTGGGTTCAGGATATGCGCACCGACACTAGAAATCCCGGTATCGAAGTCGTTTTGGCAACCCGGATCGGAGAGTGGAATGGACAATTCAGGATCACCGAATCCGAAACCCGAACCGCAACTGGCATCCTGCATCTAACGGATGAGGACATTAATAGGGCTGCCCATTTTCTCGTCGAGCTGACCAGAAAGGTTTCAAAGGCTTAGCGGTCAGCTCCGCGGGTGGAAGCTGCCGACGCGGCCAAACCTGTTGCCTGAGGTGAGTTCGTTCGAAGAAGGTGTTTCAGTGGGGTATTCACATTCCATCAACAATCGGTGGCCGCGCAGCTCTTCCGACGACTTCAACACCAACTCTCCCAGCTCCGAATGGCAGGCGACGTGATCTTCCGGAAGCTGCTTGCGATTTCGGCTCTGGGAGTGCTGCTTTCGGCCTGCGATTTGTTTTCGCACACTCATCCCGACAAGTATGAGATACCGACGAGCAGCCACACAATTCAGGAGTTGTGCGACTCTGCGAAACAGTTCTTCGTCACTCGAGCTGGTGCCGAAAATCTGCAGGTCAGCGCCGGCGCTGGCGGAAAATCGCTGACCGATAAGATCGGCACCGGCAATGGGTGTGTCTATGAGAAGGCAGACGGGTCCGCGTGGCCGTCTGCCCTCGGATACGTATCCCTGTTTCGCGTCACCGTCAGTGGTAACACCCTGTCCACACCTCCCGCGTCGACAGATAACTACCCGACCAAGGTTCTGACCGTGAACGGCGCGAGCGTCAAGGTCGCGACCGAGCCACTGCCCAAGGGGGGCGACCACGCCACCACACTGCTCGACGTCGACCTCACCACCACGGTCGACGGCTGGAAGGGCGAACTCCAGTTCCGAGCCACCGAAGCCCAAACGACGCGAGATGACCAACTGACCCGAGAAGGCGCGCAGGTGCTCATCGACACGATCCGCGCTCTCAGGGGTTGACGGCAGGCCCTCCGTCAGCGGACCGCGACCGACGGCAGTGTGCGGCCGGTCTCGCTGTGCTCCAATGGGTTGTCGTTTATCGCCGCCGAAGCATCGCGTGATGGATGTAGTACTTGTCGACCTGGCGGGTGAAGACGCTCACCAGTTCCCAGCCGAAGTACGTGTCCAGCCATTCGATACAGGAAGCCAGTATCGACAAATTTCCGTCGTGGTTGGCTTTCAGCAGGCCCGCATCCCAGGCGAGACCTCGCCGGGGTTGCGCGTAGATGACCAGGTACTTGCGCCGGTAGGTGCGCATGTCGACGGTTCCGTTCAGGACTGCCCTGGCGTCGAGCACCGTTCCCGGGCCCGCAGGGAGCAGCGGGGGCTGACCGTTCACGCTTCCGTTCCCACTCGCGCGGGTCGGGAGGCACGACCGAACCGCGCATCGGTGGCAGGCAGACGGAGGACGACCGGCTCCACAGTGATTCCCGCACCGGTTCTCCCGATCAATAAATCCCCCTCGGACGCAACGCACTCAGACAGCACGACCGGGTCCACGATACCGCTTTCCTGCTGTGCCGACGGGCTCCAGCCGCCGAGGCGTCGCCCGAGCTGCCATCACATCCGTGTCGCCGGACCCCGCAACGCCGTCGGAGGTCGCCGCCGGGGCCGATAAGAAGAGCCGTCACCAGGGTGCGATGGTCCGGCGGGCTACGTGCCGGGCGACGGTGAGATTCTCGAGATCCAGATGCCGGCTGGGCACCAGCAGATAGACGCTCGCGGCCGTGGCGGCTACGGCGCCATGCTGGTGCGCCTGGTGACCCGTCTCGACCCTCGCGCCCTCACCGTGCCGACCCTGGTGATCGCCGGACGTACCGACCGCATCGCGCCGGCGCATCGCCCTCGCCTCCTCGCCGAGAAACTGCCGCGGTGGTGGAACTGGTCGAGTTCGGGACCAGGCACTGCGGACCACTCGAAGCACCGGACGAGGTGGCGGCGTTGCTGACGTATCTTTCCGGCCGCGGCCGAGGCCATGTGACCCCGCGAGAACACCGCTGATAAGCGTTCACACAGAATGGATTCGAAAACGGACAAAAACGGAGTGGCTGACTTATTGCCGAGGTAGCGGCGGTGGGCGCTAATGGAAAGAGCCGGGCCACTGAGTGAGTCGGGGCGCCCTCCCCCCGGCGTAGAGAAAACAATCTCCACGAAACCAGGAGGCATCGCCGTGCCCACAATCACTTCGATCACACCCACCTCGGGCCCCACCACGGGAGGCACCAGCGTCACGATCGCGGGCACCGGGTTCACCGGTCCGCTGACCGTGCGGTTCGGCTCCACCGCAACGACTTTCACCATCGACTCCGCCATACAGATCACGGCCGTCGCTCCCGCGGGGTCGGCCGGCGCGGTACAGGTGACGGTCAGCGATTCGGGCGGGACCAGCAACGGTGCCACCTACACCTATCTCGCCGTCCCGGCTTTGACCTCCATCGCCCCCGGCCAGGGGTCAACCGCCGGCGGGACGTCGGTCACGCTCACCGGGTCCGGACTGACCGGTGCCACCGCCGTCACTTTCGGCACCACACCGGCGACTTCGTTCACCGTCGACTCGGATACGCAGATCACGGCCGTCGCCCCGGCGGGCACGGGCATCGTGTCGGTCACCGTCACCGCTCCGGGCGGCACCAGCAACGGGGTCACCTTCATCTATGTCGTGGTGCCCACCATCACGGCGGTCTCCCCTGCTTCGGGTCCCGCATCGGGCGGCAACAACGTCACGATCTCCGGCACCGGGTTCACCGGCCCGCTGACCGTCCGGTTCGGCAGTACCGCCACGACCTTCACCGTCGACTCCGCGTTGCAGATCACCGCCATCGCTCCCGGAGGTGCGACCGGATCCGTGCAGGTCACCGTCACCGGCTCGGGTGGCACCAGCAACGGCGTCACCTACACCTACGTCTGATCGAGACAGCCCACGGGCCGTCGCCGGGAATCCGGCGGCGGCCCGATCGCGTTGAGCGCCTGATTCACTGCGAGCTTCTCGCAGTCCCTCTCGAGCAGACCGTCCGCAACAGCAGGGTCCTTCCTTCACACCGGCGACCGACAGCGGCCACCTGCCCGGAAGCCCACGCGCCGTGGAACGGCTCGGCACCGATAGTGACTGCGCGCGACTGGATTCCGTCCGCAGGAGGGACGGTCGGCTGCCAAGGCGACAGTCCCAGCCTGCCATGTCGGCGAGAACAACTCCGGGGCAAGGCCCGACGATCCGTTCCCGGCGCTGGTCAACACGTGGCAACAATCTGGAAAACGGACAAAAACGGATCATCCTACACGTTGCCGACGCGCTGTTCCTGGGGCATAACGGAGTTAACCGATCCAACACCAGCTTCGGGCACCCCCGCTTTGGAGGAACCAGCAAACAGAGAGGCAGCGCCATGCCTACATTCCTCTCCCCGTCTTCGGGACGGCACGCGCGGGCTTCTCGTGTCACGGTGGCGACCGGCATTCGAGTGGACAGCATCGCGGTGGTGCGGGCGACAGCATCGCATCACGAACCGTCCTCCACCGCACACGGGTTCAACTAGATCCCGCTCGGGGTGGATTCCACGACACCGACACGGTCCGAACTCGCGACCGTGTCCCAACGGACCCCGACACCTGGGTGCGGCGCACAGTTCTCCAGTCATCGGGCTTCCAGACCGGCCGGCGGCACCCTGATGCCGCATCAAGAAAGAAAGGAAAGAACCGATGAACAAAGTAATCACGTTCCTGCACAGTGAGCCCGTCCGCGCATTGTTGTACCCACTGCTGGTCGCGCTGATCGGGTACGGAGTCGCCAAGGGCGTTGTCTCGTCCGACCTCTCCGGATTCGTCCTCGCCATCATCGCGGCGGCGCTGGGCCTGCCCGCGGTCGAGTCGGCACGCCACCGGGTCAGCCCGGCGCCACCGGACAGCGGTGAACCAGCATGAAAGCGACCAAGGAGAAGACCCGCCACGACCCCTTCGAGGTGGTGCTGTGCGCTGTCTTCGGCGCCTCGATGCTCTTGCAGTGCGTCTACGGGCCGCCACCTGATTCGGCGACCGCGGCCATGCCGTCGGGGCTCCGGACACTGTGGCTGGTTCTCATGCTGATCGGCTGCGCCACGACGCTGGTCGGTTTGTTCGCCCGGCACGTCTGGGGGTATCTGATCGAGCAGGTCGGTCTCGGGGCGCTCGGCTGGTCCCTGGTGGCCTTCGGTGCGCAGCTGCTGCTGTTGCAGCTCGAGAACCGAAGCCTCGGCACGGCCACGTTTCTCGGCGGTCCGCTGCCGATCGCGCTGGGCGTCGCGTTCCTGTGGAAGCGCCGCCAGGTGCTGCAAGACGTGCGGACGTTGCACGCGGTGAAGGTGAGGGAGGCGTCATGAACCTGGTACAGCAGTCGCCACTCTTCGCCGCGCTGGTGCTCATCGCCAGCTCATCGGCGCTGTCGGCGGCGGTGACGGCGTGGTTCAAGCGCGGCGACGTCGACGCCAACATGACCAAAACGAAGGCCGACGCGGCGAAAGTTCTCAGCGACCTGGCCATTTCGCAGACACAGCAGATGTCCGAGCAGATGGGCGAGTTCCGCATGGCGCTGCGGGCACACCGGGAGTGGGATCGGAAGATGGTGAGCCGGGTGCGGCAGGCGGGCATCGAATTCGACGATCCGCCCGAACTGTTCCTGTGACGCGGACAGGAGCTCGACGAGCGGGACACCGCGAGGCCATTTTCCAGTGGTCGCCGAATGTTCGCGGCTCTCCGCGCTCCGGCCACCCGCTTCGCGCCGGCAAATAATCGGCGGCGTCGCGACGCCGCCGAAAACTTCGCTGCCGCAACGTGTGCCAAGTAGTCCACTTCGCAAACAGACACGCCGGCACCTATCCGAAAACGGACCAAAACGGATTCCAGACATGTTGCCAGCCCCCGTATCTCGGAGTGAGATGGAAACCAGCCGGGCCATGGAATTGTCGGCGCCCCCCGGTGACAGAGGAACAAACACCACGGCAACAAGGAGGCAGCGCCATGCCTACCATCACCTCTCTGTCCCCGACTTCGGGACCGACCACGGGTGGTACGAGCGTCACGATCACGGGCACCGGATTCGGCGGTCCCACCACCGTACGATTCGGCAGTACCGCAACCACGTTCACGCTCGATTCCGCCACCCAGATCACTGCGGTCGCCCCCGCCGGTTCGGTCGGCACCGTGCAGGTCACCGTCACCAACTCGGGCGGGACCAGCAACGGGCTCCCCTACACCTATGTCGCCGTTCCCGCGTTGAACAGCATCACTCCCAATCAGGGGTCGACCGCGGGCGGAACGACCGTCACTCTGAACGGATCCGGCTTCACCGGCGCCACCGCGGTCACGTTCGGCAGCACACCGGCTACGTCCTTCACGGTCGTCTCCGACACGCAGATCACGGCCGTCACCCCGGCCGGAACGGGGATCGTCCCGGTCACCGTGACCGGTCCCGGCGGCACCAGCGGCGCGGTCCCCTATACCTATGTCGTGGTCCCCACGATCACGTCCATCTCGCCGACTTCCGGTCCCACCGCGGGCGGTAACAGCGTCATCATCACCGGTACCGGGTTCACCGGCCCGCTGACGGTGCGATTCGGCAGCACCGCGACGCTTTTCACAATCAACTCCCCGACTCAGATCACGGCCGTCGCACCCGCCGGGACCGGCACCGTGCAAGTCACCGTCACCGGATCGGGTGGAACCAGCAACGGAGTCGCCTACACCTACGCCGCGGTGCCCACGCTGACGAGCATCGCCCCCAGCACCGGGCCGGTGACCGGCGGGACGACGGTGGTTCTCACCGGAACCAACCTGACCGGAGCCACAGCGGTCACCTTCGGTGCCACACCGGCGACCTCGTTCACCGTCAATTCCGCCACCCAGATCACCGCCGTCGCACCCGCCGGAACCGGAACGGTATCGGTCAAGGTCACCACACCGGGTGGAATCAGTAACGGCGTCGCCTACACCTACATCGCGGTGCCCACCCTCACCACGGTGGTCCCGAACACCGGACCGGCCGCGGGCGGAACAACGGTGATTCTCACCGGAACCAACCTGACCGGAGCCACAGCGGTCACCTTCGGTGCCACACCGGCGACCTCGTTCACGGTCAACTCCGCGACCCAGATCACCGCCGTCGCACCCGCCGGAACCGGAACAGTGTCGGTCACCGTCACCACTGCGGGCGGGACGAGCAACGGAGTCGCCTACACCTACATCGCCGTTCCCGCCCTCACAGCGGTAGTGCCGAACGTGGGTCCGGTGTCGGGCGGAACGACGGTCGTTCTCACGGGAACGGGACTGACCGGAGCCACAGCGGTCAGCTTCGGTGGCACACCGGCGACTTCGTTCACCGTCAATTCCGCCACCCAGATCACCGCCGTCGCACCCGCCGGAACCGGAACCGTATCGGTCACCGTCACCACACCCGGTGGAACCAGCAACGGAGTCGCCTACACCTACGTCGCGGTGCCCACCCTCACCACGGTGGTCCCGAATGTCGGACCGGTGTCCGGCGGAACAACCGTCGTTCTCACGGGAACCGGACTGACCGGAGCCACAGCGGTCACCTTCGGTGGCACACCGGCGACCTCGTTCACCGTCAACTCCGCCACCCAGATCACCGCCGTCGCACCCGCCGGAACCGGAACCGTATCGGTCACCGCCACCACACCCGGTGGAACCAGCAACGGAGTCGCCTACACCTACGTCGCGGTCCCGACCCTCACCACGGTGGTCCCGAATTCGGGTGTGGCAGCTGGTGGGACGACGGTCGTCATCACCGGCACCGGGTTGTCGACAGCTACCGCGGTCACCTTCGGTGGCACACCGGCGACCTCGTTCACGGTCAACTCCAATACGCAGATCACCGCCGTCGCACCCGCCGGAACCGGAACCGTATCGGTCACCGTCACCACAGCGGGCGGAACCAGCAACGGCCTGCCCTACACCTACATTCCGGTTCCCACCCTCACCACGGTGGTCCCGAATATCGGACCTGCCGCGGGCGGAACAACAGTCGTCATCACGGGAACCGGGCTGACCGGTACCACCGGGGTGGACTTCGGCGGTGCACCGGCGACCTCGTTCACGGTCGACTCCAATACGCAGATCACCGCCGTCGCACCCGCCGGAACCGGTACAGTGCAGGTCACCGCCACCACATCCGGCGGAACAAGCAACGGCCTTCCATACACCTACATCGCAGTTCCCACGCTGACGGCAGCTGTCCCGAATGTGGGCGTGGAAGCGGGCGGTACGATCGTCGTTCTCACCGGGACGGGGCTGACCGGAGCCACAGCGGTCGACTTCGGTGCCACACCGGCGACCTCGTTCACCGTCGACTCCGCCACCCAGATCACCGCCGTCGCACCCGCCGGAACCGGAACGGTGCAACTCACCGTCACCACAGCGGGCGGAACCAGCAATGGCGTGGCCTACACCTACATTCCGCTCCCCACCCTCACCACGGTGCTGCCGAATGTGGGATTGGAAGCCGGTGGGACGATCGTCGTCCTGACCGGGACGGGGCTCTCCACCGCCACCGCGGTCACCTTCGGCGGCACACCGGCCACCTCGTTCACAGTGCTCTCCGATACGCAGATCACCGCGGTCGCACCCGCGGGGACCGGCACCGTACAGGTCACCGTCACCACCGCAGGAGGTACCAGCAACGGAATCGCCTACACCTACCTCGGGGTTCCCACATTGATCACGGCGCTGCCGAACGTGGGGTCGGCGGCGGGCGGGACGACGGTCGTCATCGCCGGAACGAACCTGCTCGGAGCCACCTCGGTGGACTTCGGCGGCACACCGGCGGCGTCGTTCACCGTCGACTCCGCGCTCCAGATCACGGCGGTCACACCCGCCGGAACGGGCACCGTACAACTCACCGTCACCACTGCAGGAGGAACCAGTAATGGTCTTGCGTTCACCTACATCTGACGGCTGAAGCGGCTGGGCCGTCGGCAGGCTGTTGCCGGCGGCCCAGCTTCGTCGCGGTCGAGCGACTACGACACGAGTCTCCGCCACCGTGGACGGAGGCTGCAGGGGTTAAGGGGGTTTCGTTGGCGACCGTACTCAAGATGCTGCTGGCGGAGCGGCATCTCAAGAGTCATCACGATTTTCTGGCCGCGTACGACCGGTGCGCGGCGCGGCTCGATCCGCCCATCCCGCCCGGGCACGGGCCGGCGAAGGCGCAGTATTACCAGTGGTTGTCCGGGCGCATGATCGGGCTGCCGCGCGACTATCACTGCCGAGTGCTGGAGCGGATGTTCCCGGGCTGGACCGTTGAGGGATTGTTCCAGATGGCCAACTCCGCACCCGTCGACATCCCTTCGCACGAGACGGGATTCTCCGGCGTCGAGGCCTCACTCGAGGCTTTCCTCGGCGCCGAGATGATCACCAACGGAACGACGCTGGTGTACTCGGCATTCGAGTTGGCACGGCCCGCCGCGCAAGCACTTCGAGCGGCGGGCATCGGCCAGCAGCGTGTGTTTCAGAAGCATGGCGGCGCGTTCGGGAACCGATACGTCGACCTCCCGTCGGTGGTGGCGGAGAACGATCTGCGGGGATTGCTGTATGTGCTTTCCTTCCTGCAACGCCACACCAGCATCCCGGTCGACGTCCGCAGCGACCGCGATCTCGTCGCGCGCCGCGACCGCCCGTGCATCAGCTTCGGGCTGACCGGCAACGACTGCCTGCGGTTGTATCTGGACACCGTCGAGCGTCCGCTGTTCACCGTGCGCGACAGCGTCGCCGAGGACGGTTTCCGTTCCGTGCATCTGCGACTGGCCGACGGAAGCGGGTACGACTCCGACGACGACCGCAACATCGGCGTCGTCGCCCGGGTACGCCCGAGCCCCGATCGGCATCCCGGCCGCTACTGGATGCATTGCGGCGGTTTGGGTCCACGGGGCACCGCCGGAGCGGGGTGGTATCTGGCCCACTCGTGGGGGGCTCTGCAACAGCGTGCCGGTGATCACGACTTCGTCGCCGTCATCGGTGTCGACCAGTACTCCGACCACACGGTCAGCTTGGAGCATCTGCTGATCGGGCCGACCTCCGGTGAATGACAGTGTGGGCGGCGATGCGTCAGTATCCGGGTGGCAGCGCCGCCAGCATGTCCCGTGTCACCGCGACGGCGTTGTCGGAACTGCCCCCTTCGACCAGCAGCGTCGCGAAAGCGATGTCGCCACGGAAGCCGACGAACCAGGAGTGCGACCCGCTGTCCACTTCGGCTTCGCCGGTCTTGCCGTAGACCTCGCCCTGATCGGCGATCCGCTCGGCCGTACCACCCAGGACCACCTTGCGCATCATCGTGCGCAGTCCCTCGATGACGTCGGGAGCGAGGGGCGGACGGTCGCCATCGACCTGGGTGGGCCGCCCCGCGATCAGGTACGGCACGGGCGCCGAGCCGTGCGCGACGGTCGCTGCCATGAGCGCCATGCCGAACGGGCTGACCACCACTTTGCCCTGACCGATGCCGTCCTCGGTGCGCTGGATCAGGTCGTCCGAGGCGGGTACCGAACCGGTGGCCGTCGGCAGCCCCACCACCGTATACGTGGGTCCCACGCCGAGCTTCGCGGCGGCCTCGTGCAACGCGGGACCGGGCAGATCACTGGCGAGTTTGGCGAACGAGGTGTTGCAGGACCGCTCGTAGGCCGTGGACATCGGCACATTGCCGACGGTGAACAGGTTGTAGTTGGGGATGGTCCGCTCCCCGATCACGATTCGGCTGGGGCACGGCAGCACCGTGTCCGGGGTCGCGAGGCCGTTCGACATGGCCGCGGCGGCGGTCACCGTCTTGAACACCGAGCCGGGCGGATACTGGCCGATCGTCGCGAGGGGGCCGTCGCGATCGGCGGCCTTGTTCTGCGCGACCGCCAGGATCGCGCCGGTGGACGGGCGCAGCACCACCATCATGGTCTGCTCGGTACGCGCCTGCACGGCACGCTGTGCGGCGTTCTGCACGTTGCGGTCGACGCTGAGCGCGAACGACGGCGCGGGTTGCGAGGGAACCTCCATCAGGACATCGGTGTCGGCGCCGTTGGCGTTCAAGGTGACCACGCTCCACCCCGCTTTGCCGTCCACTTCCGCGATCACCGTTTTACGCACCTGGGTGAGCAGATCGGGCGCGAACTCCCGATCGGTGGCGACCAGATCCCACTGCTGGGTCAACGTGACGCCGGGCAACCCGATCAGATCGGTGGTCACCTCAGCGGATTCGAGATCGTTGAGCAGCGCGACCGTGTAGGCGCCGTGCGCGGCCTCGGCCGCGTCGAGAATCGACTGCGGCGTCAGCGACTTGTCGAAACGGTACAGCGCGGCGGAGAGCGCGATGGCCACACTTTTCGGATCGGCGGCGGCGGCCGCCACGAACGCGACCCGGGACACCTTGCCGGGCACCATGATGTCGCTGCCGGACTGCTCGTTCACCCGCGCCCGCGGCGGCGGCTCGGATCGCAACGCCATGGTCTGGGTGTCACCGAGTTTGGGATGGATGTCGGAGGAGGTCCAGCGGACCATCCAGCGCCCGTTGCTGCGTCCCATCTGCAACTGGCCCGAGTACTTCCAGGTCCGGTTCTTCGGTAGCCGCCACTCGTAGGTGTAGTCGACGGTCGCGGTGTCACCGGTCACGCGCGCCGCGCCGGTGCGCGCCGTGAGCTGTTCGGCCTGGAGTTGATTCCAAGCGGAACGCAATACTGCGTCTGCCTTTTCCGGCAGGTTCGTAAGGTCGGCGGCGGCGCTGACCCGGTGCTCGGCGAACGCTTTGACGAACGCGTCCGCGACGGGAACCGGCCCCTGCGGCTTGCTCGCACAACCGGCGGCCGCCACCGTGAGGGCCGCGACGGCGACCGAGAGAAGCATCCGAGTGGACATCGGCACCGATGGTAATAGTCACTGATGGGCAAACGCCTGCGGCACTCCGGGATTCGCCGCGGAGTCGGCCACGCTCAGTCGACCAGCACGGTGGCGAAAGTCGCGATCTGCCGGAACCCGACGCGGCTGTAGGCGCGGCGAGCGATCGCGTTGTAGTCGTTCACGTACAGGCTGGCAGTGCGGCCGGAGGCGACCACGGCGTTCGCGACCGCCGCGGTACCCGCGGTGCCATGCCCCTTCCCCCGATGATCCGGGTGCACCCAGACGCCTTGGATCTGGCCCGTGCGCCGGGACAGCGAGCCGACCTCCGCTTTGAAGACCACTTCCCCGTCCTCGAAACGAGCCCAGGCGCGGCCGGATTCGATCAAGCTCTGGATGCGGCGGCGATAGCCGCGTCCGCCGTCACCCGCGCGCGGATCGACGCCGACCTCCTCGATGAACATGGCGATCGCGGCCGAGAGGTAGCGGTCGAGTTCGTCGCGACGCACCCGGCGTACCTCCGCGTCGGGCGTGGCCACTGGTGGCTGGGCCAGTGCCAGCAGCGGTTGTTCCCCGCGTAGCTCACGTTCCGGACCCCAGTGCCCGGTCAACATCTCCCACAGCGGCAACGCCAGTTCCCTGCGCCCGACCACCGAGGAACAGACGCGGGGCCAGCGCATAGCGCGGTCGGCGAACGCGCGCAGTGCGCCACGATCTCCCAGCAACGGCACCAGGTTCGCACCCGAGAAACACAGCGATTCCGACGGGCCGCCCCTGCTCCACAGCTCCCCTTGGCCGCACCGGTTGTCCAAACCGAACTCTTGCAGGCGGGCCGCGACCATGCACGAGGCGACCGGATCCGCATCCAGCACACGTAGCACCTGAGCAAGATCCCGATTAGCGAGCTGCCGCGCAGGGGCGTATTTGGCCCGTCGCGCCGGCTCCAGCAGACTCCGCACGATGACAGCCTGCCACGAACCGGCGCTATGCGGTATGACTAAGCCGAAAGCGCTGGTTAGGCGCGTCCTCAGCCGACGGTGACGACCGGTTCGCCCGCGCCCGAGTCCTCGCCCATCTCCTCGGCGATGCGCATCGCCTCTTCGATCAGCGTCTCGACGATCTGCGCCTCGGGAACGGTCTTGATGACCTCGCCCTTGACGAAGATCTGGCCCTTGCCGTTGCCGGAGGCCACACCCAGGTCGGCCTCGCGCGCCTCACCGGGCCCGTTCACGACGCAGCCCATGACGGCCACTCGCAGCGGCACCGCCATGCCCTCCAGGCCCGCGGTGACCTCGTTGGCCAGCGTGTACACGTCGACCTGCGCGCGCCCGCAGGAGGGGCACGACACGATCTCGAGCTTGCGCGGGCGCAGGTTCAGCGATTGCAGGATCTGCCCGCCGACCTTGACCTCCTCGGCGGGCGGCGCGGACAGCGAGACGCGGATCGTGTCGCCGATGCCCTCCGCCAGCAGCGCGCCGAACGCGACCGCCGACTTGATCGTGCCCTGGAACGCAGGGCCCGCCTCGGTGACGCCGAGGTGCAGCGGGTAGTCGCACTGCGCGGCCAGCTGCCGGTAGGCCTCCACCATGATCACCGGGTCGTTGTGCTTGACCGAGATCTTGATGTCACCGAACCCGTGCTCCTCGAACAGGCTCGCCTCCCACAGCGCCGACTCCACCAGCGCCTCCGGCGTGGCCTTGCCGTACTTCTCCATCATCCGCTTGTCCAGCGAACCGGCGTTCACGCCGATGCGGATCGGGATGCCCGCCGCACCCGCGGCCTTGGCGACCTCCTTGACCCGGCCGTCGAACTCCTTGATGTTGCCGGGGTTGACCCGGACCGCGGCGCACCCGGCGTCGATCGCGGCGAAGATGTAGCGGGGCTGGAAGTGGATGTCGGCGATCACCGGGATCTGGGATTTCGCGGCGATCGTGGCCAGCGCGTCCGCGTCCTCCTGACGCGGGCAGGCCACTCGCACGATGTCGCACCCCGACGCGGTCAGCTCCGCGATCTGCTGCAGGGTGGCGTTCACATCGTGCGTCTTGGTCGTGGTCATGGACTGCACCGAGATCGGGTGGTCGCTGCCCACCCCGACCTTGCCCACCATCAGCTGGCGGGTCTTACGCCGTGGAGCGAGCACTGCCGCGGGGGCGGTCGGCATCCCCAATCCGATTGTGCTGGTCACCTTCGGCTGCCTACTTTCGTCGTGTCCGGCCGGTTCGGTGCCGAGTCTAGCCGTGGCGCGCGACGCCCACCCTACGTCGCCGGTCACACCGCCTGATCGGCGGCGCCGGTCAGAACAGCTTGATCGGGTTCACGATGTCGGCGGCCAGGGTGAGCAGCATGTACGCACCGCCGATCACCACGACGACATAGGTCGCCGGCAGCAACTTCAGGTAATTCACCGGCGCACCCGGCGCGAGTCCCTTCCAACCGCGGATGGTGTTGCGGATCTTCTCGTAGATCACCACCGCGATGTGGCCCCCGTCCAGGGGAAGCAACGGCAGCAGGTTGAAGATGCCGAGGAAGAAGTTCAGGCTGGCCAGCACCAGGATGAAGACGTTCCACAGGCCGCGTTCGGCGGTCTCGCCACCGATCTTGCTGGCGCCGTACACGCTGACCGGGGTCTCCGGATCACGCTCGCCTCCGGTGACCGCGTTCCACAGCGCGGAGACCTTCGCGGGCATCTCGGTCAGCGAGTCGACCGTGCGCAGGAACATGTCGCCGGTGAACCCGGCGGCGGCGGGGACAGCGCCCAGCAGGTCGTATTGCACGGGGTCGTAGCGCTCGGGCGCCACGCCGACGGCGCCGACCACGCGGCCCTCGCCACCGCCCTCGGGGTAGCGCACGACCCGCTCCGGGGTCACCGGAATGGTGAGGGTGCTGCCGTCGCGCTCGATGAGGTAGGTGAAGGGGCCGGTCTGCTTCTGGGTCTCGGCCTGGAACTGCCGCCAGGTGTCCACCTTGACGCCGTTCACCTCTTTGACGATGTCACCGCGCCGCAATCCGGCGCGCTGCGCCGGGCCCGTGCCGGTGCAGGACTCGGACGAGCCGTCCGGCTTCCCTTGCGGGACGCAGCTCATGACCCCCAGCGCGGTGGCGGGGGGTTCCTTCAGATTGGGCAGCCCCCAGCCGACAGCGAGCACCACGATCAAGATGAAGCCGAGGACGAAGTTCATCGCGATGCCGCCGGACATCACCACCAGCCGCTTCCAGGTGGCCTGGCGATACATGGCGCGGTCGAGTTCTTCCGGGCGCAGTTCGTCGAGCGCCGTCATGCCCGCGATGTCGCAGAAACCGCCGAGCGGAAGCGCCTTGAGTCCGTATTCGGTCTCGCCGCGGCGGAACGAGAAGATCTTCGGCCCGAATCCGATGAAGTACCGCCGCACCTTCATGCCGGTCGCCTGGGCGGTCCACATGTGCCCACATTCGTGCAGCGCGATCGACACCGTGATGCCCAGCGCGAACAGCACGAACCCCAACGCGAACACCATTTGCTCTACAGCCCTCCTGCGTATGCGCAGCTCGAATATCCCGCACGCGCGCGTCCGCTCCTGGCCGCGAGCACTCTGACCACCTTAATGGGACAAAGCTCTGTCCTGTGTGTTCAGTGTGCCAGGACGCCGTCGCTTCGCGCGTCCGATCCGGCGCCGAAGGGCGTCAGCCGCGTACCCGGGCGGCGGCGAACTCCCGCGCCCAGGTGTCCGCGGCGAGGACTTCGTCGAGCGATTCCGGCTCCGCGCGCCACTGCTTGGCCGCCTCCACCGCGGCGGCCACCGTGCCGACGATCTGCGGGAAACGGATGGCGCCGTCCAGGAAAGCCTGCACCGCGACCTCGTTGGCGGCGTTGTAGACCGCGGTGACACTGCCGCCGGCCTCGCCGGCCGCGCGGGCCAGCTCGACCGCGGGGAAGACGTCGTTGTCGACCGGTTCGAACGTCCAAGTGGACGCGGTGCCGAAATCGCAGGCCGCGGCCGCGCCGGGCACCCGGTCCGGCCAGCCGAGCGCCAGCGCGATGGGTAGCTTCATGTCCGGCGGGCTGGCCTGGGCGAGCGTGGAGCCGTCGGTGAAGGTGACCATCGAGTGCACGATCGACTGCGGGTGCACGGTGACGTCGATGCGGTCGTAGGGCACGCCGAACAGCAGGTGCGTCTCGATCAGCTCGAGTCCCTTGTTCACCAGCGAGGCCGAGTTCAGGGTGTTCATCAAACCCATCGACCAGGTGGGATGCGCTTTGGCCTCGGCGGGCTCGACCGACTCCAGCATCTCGGCGGTCCAGCCGCGGAACGGGCCGCCGGAGGCGGTCAGTACCAGCCGGTCGACCTCGTCGGCGCGACCGCCGCGCAGGCACTGTGCCAGCGCGGAGTGCTCCGAGTCGACCGGGACGATCTGTCCGGGGACGGCGGCGCGGGTGACCAGGGAGCCGCCCGCGACCAGCGATTCCTTGTTGGCCAGCGCCAGGCGCGTACCGGACTGGAGGGTGGCCAGGGTCGGCTCCAGCCCGAGCGAGCCGACCAGAGCGTTCAGCACGACGTCCGCCTCGGTGCGGCGCACCAGTTCGGTCACCGCACCCGGGCCGCCCAGCCGCAGGTCCAGCCGCTGGGCCGCGGCCGGATCGGCCACGGCCACATTGCGTGTGCCCGTGGCGGCCATCTGGGCGGCGAGCAGCTCGGTGTTGCCGCCGCGCGCGGCGAGTCCGACCACCTCGAAGCGGTCGGGATTGGCGGCGATAACCTCGAGCGCTTGGGTGCCAATGGATCCGGTGCTGCCCAGCAGCAGGACTCTCACGATGTCGGACACGCCTTCATTGTGTCCTACCTCGGGAACGTGTTCGACCGGCGCGGGCCGACTTACAACGACGCACCGTCGTATGTCACGATATGCGGCAGCAGCTCATCGAGTGCGTACCGGAATATCGGTACAAGTAACAGCTAAGGAGCGATCGTGGCCGCCACGGAACTCGAACACGTCGAAACCGAGCGCGTCGTCACTCGCGTGGATCCCGCCGAAGTTCCCTCCGCCGCTTGGGGCTGGAGCGGCGAATCGCGTCGTACCTTCCGTATCGCGGGCTGGATCGTCGCGCTGATCCTGCTGGCCATGCTGGTCGGCAACCACAAGGGCAAGATCGAGGACATCTTCCTCGTCGGCTTCGCCGTCCTGATCGCGGGCATCCTGATCCGCGACTCGGTGCTCCAGCGCAAGCCTCGCTAGCCGAAAAGTCCTCTCGCACAATTTCATTCGTCCTGTATCGCGGGCTGCGGCCCGGTACCGTGTGCGTCCGAGGTCCGCGTCCCAGCCGGGTCGCGGACCTCGGTTTCTGTTCGCACGACTACTTAGGACGCAATGATCAAGATCTGTTCGGCCGCCCTGCTTGCCGCGAGTGCGTTCGGCTCGCTGCTGTTGTCGCCCGCCGCGCCCGCGTATGCCCAGTCACCGGCGTGCGGCGCGGCCGTCGACGCGATCAACGCCGCCATCGACGAGTCGGGCGGGAACCTGGACCCGACCGTGCAGCAGTCCCTCGCCGCCAAGCTCTCGGCCATCCAGGCCGACGGCGCCGAGAAGGAAGCCATCGCCGCCTACGCCCGCGCTCTGACCGACGACAAGGTCACGAGCATGGACGCCGCGACGGACGAACTGAACCGAGTCTGCAAGAGCTGATCGCCGGGCGGCGCGGACCCGGGCCGGGTTCGCGCCGTCGCCGGACGGATCGCTAGCGTCCGCGGCGTCGGGCAGGTTTCTTCTTGGCCGGGGCCGAACGACCGACCACCTTCTTGGCCGGGGGCTTCTTCCGCGACTCGTCCTTGTCGGCTCGGGCCTGGCTGCGGGAACTGCGCTCGGAACGGCCACGGACGACGCCGACGAACTCCTCGACCAGATCCGTGGTCCGGCCGGCGGGCCAGGCCAGCGCGACCTCCGTGTCGGGAACGTCGAGCATCGGACGGTAGACGAGGTCGCGGCGATGATGCAGGCGAGCGAGCGAGTGCGGCACGATCGCCGCGCCGCCGGCCGCCGCGACCAGCTCCAGAGCGCCGCCGATCGCATCGACGTCCGAGGTGTCCTGGAGACGCTCGTCGGCCAGGTCGGCCATGCGCACCTCGTCGAACACCGACAGCGGGTGTTCCTTCTGCACCACCACGACCGGGACCTCACGGTAGAGCGGGATCGCGCTCATGCCTTCGCGGTCGATCGGCAGCCGGACGAAGCACATGTCCACGCTCCCCGCACGTAGCGCCGCCTCCTGATCCGCCTGCGCCAGCGCGCTCACCTCGAGCGGGATGTCCGGGAACCGCTCGGCCCAGATCCGGGTCCATTTGGACACCGTGACGCCCGGCACGAAACCCACCCGCAGGGCGGCCGATGCCTCCGGCTCGTGCCGCTGCGCCGCCGACTCGGCGCGCGCGATGATCTCGCGGGCCCGCTCCAGCAATTCGCGGCCGTCGTCGGTGAGCTGAGTCGGTTGCGCGCCGGGCACGAAAAGCTTTGTGCCGAGTTCGTTTTCCAAGTCGATGACGGTATGGCTGAGCTTCTGCCGCGAGATGTGCAGCGACTTCGCCGCGCGCGCGAAGTGCAACTCCTGCGCGACCGCGACGAACCAGCGCAGGCGCACGACATCGATCGACTCCAACGGGCTCATTCGTGGAAGCGTATGCCACCGCGCGGTCGGGCCCCGCCGCGCCGCCCAGTAAGCTGGGTCGGTGAGCCCGGACAAGAAACCGCAGATGATGAAGCCGTTGACGGCGGCGAACAAGCTCGGCATCTACCTTCCGGCCGCACCCGAGGAGTTCCGCAACGCGCCGATCTCGCGCACCCAGCTCGACGCGCTGCGCGCCGATCCGCCCGAATGGCTCACCGAACTGCGCCGCACCGGCCCGTTCCCGCGCGACGTGGTGGCACGCAAACTCGGCGTCTCCAATACCGGCTTGACCCGCGCCGGGGTCTCCGACCATCTCACGGTCGACGAGATCGACGCCCTGCTCGCCGACCCGCCGGAGTGGCTCGTGCGCGAGCGGGAGAACTACGCCGCGGTCCGCGCGGAGAACGAGCGCATCAAGACGAAGGAAGCCGAACGTCGCGCCGCCACCAACCGTCCGGCGAAGAACCGCGGCTAACGCTTCCGTCGAGGAAACGCTCGCCCTGCAATGGGCGGCGCGAGGCTATGCCGCCACCCATCATGCGCGGCCGAGTATTTCAGTTCTCCGCGGCCAACTGCCCGCAGGCGGCGGCGATCTCTTGGCCGCGGGTGTCGCGGACCGTGCAGGGCACGCCCTTGGCGTTGACACGGCGGACGAACTCCTGCTCGACCGGCTTGGGGCTGGCATCCCACTTGGAGCCCGGAGTCGGGTTGAGCGGAATGACGTTGACGTGGACCCGGGAGCCGAGCGCCTTGTGCAGCTTCTCGCCCAGCATGTCCGCGCGCCACGGATGGTCGTTGATGTCCCGGATGAGCGCGTATTCGACCGATACGCGGCGGCCGGTCTTGTCGGCGTAGTAGCGGGCCGCGTCGAGCACCTCGGCGACCGGCCAGCGGTTGTTCACCGGAACCAGGGTGTCGCGCAGTTCGTCGTCGGGCGTGTGCAGCGAGACCGCGAGCGTCACCGACAATCCCTCGTCGGCCAGTTTGCGGATGGCCGGAGCCAGCCCCACGGTCGAGACCACGACATTGCGCTGGGAGATGCCGAGTCCGTCCGGCGCGGGCGAGGTGATCCGGCGGACCGCGGCGACCACCCGCTTGTAGTTCGCCAGCGGCTCCCCCATGCCCATGAAGACGATGTTGGACAGTCTGCCCGGCCCACCGGCCACTTCCCCGTCCCGCAGCGCGGCGGCCGCGGCACGCACCTGGTCGACGATCTCCGCGGTGGACAGGTTGCGGTTCAGCCCACCTTGGCCGGTGGCACAGAACGGGCACGCCATGCCGCAACCGGCCTGGCTGGAGATGCACAGGGTCGCGCGATCGGGGTAGCGCATGAGCACGCTTTCCAGCAGCGTGCCGTCTCCCGCACGCCAGAGCGTTTTGCGAGTCTCCCCCTCGTCACACGCGACATGCTTGACCACGTCGAGCAGCGGCGGGAACAGTGCCGCGCCGATCTTCTCCCGGACCGCGGCGGGCAGATCCGTCATCCGCGCCGGATCGGCCTGCAATCGCGCGTAGTACTGCCGGGCGATCTGATCGGCACGGAACTTCGGCAGGCCGAGTTCCTCGATGGCCGCGCGCCTGCCATCGGCGTCGAGGTCGGCGAGATGACGCGGCGGCATGCCACGGCGCGGAGCGTCGAAAACCAGGGGCAGGGAGAGGGTCATAATCGTTCCATTCTCCCATCCGAGGCAGACACCCCCGCACTCGACCACATACGCACGTCTCGACATGCTCGGTTCGTCCCGAGGAAATGCGTGCGGGCGTGATAGCCGTCGGCCATGATCGAGATATGTCCACGCATGCCGAACACCCGCCGGAACCGGATCCGGACCTGTCACAGCGTCAGCGCACGACACCGCCGGGCGCCCCGCCGGTCGTTCCGCCCGCCGTCCCGGTCAAGAAGTCTCTTGCCTCGCGCACCGGTTACGCCTGGACCGGACTCGTCGCAGGCGTCTTGATCCTGGTCCTGTTGCTGATCTTCATCGTGCAGAACCTCGAGCAGGTCCAAGTGCACTTCTTCTTCTGGGACTTCTCGCTGCCACTCGGCGTCACCGTGCTGCTGTCGATGATCGGCGGCGCGCTCGTCATGGCCTCGGTGGGCGGCGTGCGCATCCTGCAGCTGCGCCGCGCGGCCAAGAAGGTCTGACGCGCCGGATCACAGCAGCGTGGACAGCACCAGCCAAGAGACGAACGCCGAGGGGAGCATGGAGTCGAGGCGGTCCATGATGCCGCCGTGGCCCGGCAGCAGCGTGCCCATGTCCTTGATGCCGAGTTCGCGCTTGATCTGCGATTCGATCAGGTCGCCGCAAGTGGCCACCAGCACCAGGCCGACGCCGAGGACGACGCCGATCATCGAGTTGGCATCCAACAGGAGCGTCACCGTGAGCAGACCGCCGATCACGCTGAACACCAGGGAGCCGCCGAAACCCTCCCACGACTTCTTCGGGCTGATCGAGGGCACCATCGGATGCTTGCCGAACAGCACGCCCGCGACATAACCGCCGACGTCGGAGCAGACCACCAGGATCATGAAGGTCAGCACCCGCAGATTGCCGTCCGGCTCGAGCAGCAGCAGGGTGGCGAACGAGGCGAGCAGCGGAATCCAGGCCAGCGTGAACACCGTGATAGCGGTGTCGCGCAAGAAGTTTCGTGGAGCTGTCCGTAAGCCGTGGTCGAACAGCCGCCACGCCATGCAGATCAGCGTGGTCGCGGCGAACGCGCCCGCGACACCGCTGGCGCCGTACGGCCAGCCCAGCCAGAACACCGCTTGGCCGCCCACGATCAGTGGAATCCGCGGGACGAGCACATCGGCCTCGCGCAGGCGCTTGGCGACCTCCCAGGTGGCCACGCCGACCCCGGCCGCCGCGACGCCGATGAACACCTTCGGCACGAACAGCAGGATCGCGATCAGCGAGAGGCCGAGGCCGAAGCCGACGGCCAGCGCGGCGGGCAGATTGCGACCCGCCCGCGAACCACTCGAGGCGGGAGCGGTGTGCGCCGCAGCGGGATTCGCGGGACCGCCTAACCGTTCATAACCGGAAGCACCAGCATCGTGCGCGTGCTGTCGCATCGCATCGGCTGTTCCGTTCACCGGCGGCTCCTCTGCCGCACCGGTCGCGGCGGCGTTCTCGGCCACGATTGTCCCGTCGCTCAACTCGTCGTTCCGTTCGTCCCCCGCCCGGGCGGGCCTCGGCGCTGTCACGGGCGGCACTCGCGGTGACTCGGGCCTCCTCCGGGCCCGGTCACGCCTGCCGACCGATCCGCGTCAGACCTCGAGCAGTTCGGCTTCCTTGTGCTTGACCAGTTCATCGATCTGGCCGACATACTTGGCGGTGGTCTTGTCGAGCTCCTTCTCGGCACGCCCGACCTCGTCCTCGCCCGCCTCGCCATCTTTCTGGATGCGGCCCAGTTCGTCCATCGCCTTGCGACGGACATTGCGAATGGCGACCTTGGCGTCCTCGCCCTTGCCTCTCGCCTGCTTGGCGAGTTCACGGCGGCGCTCCTCGGTCAGCTGCGGCACCGAGATGCGGATGATGTCCCCGTTGTTGGTGGGGTTGACGCCGAGATCCGAATTGCGGATCGCGGTCTCGATCGGCCCGAGCTGGGCCGCCTCGTAGGGCTTGATCACGACCATGCGCGGCTCCGGCACCGTGATGCTGGACATCTGGGTGATCGGGGTCGGCGATCCGTAGTAGTCGACCACGACCCGAGAGAACATGCCCGGATTCGCGCGACCGGTGCGAATGGTTCCGAGATCGTCCTTCGCCACCGAGACGGCCTTCTCCATCTTCTCCTCGGCGTCGAAGAGCGCTTCTTCAATCACGACCGTTTCCTCCACAGCGTCGTCATGTCATGATCCGCGGTCGGCGGGTATCAGGACCGAACCAGTGTGCCGATCTTCTCACCGGCGACCGCGCGGGCGATATTGCCCTTGGTCAACAAATTGAACACCAGAATCGGCATCTGGTTGTCCATGCACAAGCTGAAGGCGGTCGCGTCCGCGACCTTGAGGTCGCGCTCGATGACCTCTTTGTGGGTGATCTCGGTGTACATGGTCGCGGTCTCGTCGACGCGCGGGTCGGCGGTGAACACTCCATCGACCGCCTTGGCCATCAAGACCACGTCCGCGCCGATCTCCAGCGCGCGCTGCGCGGCGGTGGTGTCGGTGGAGAAGTACGGCATGCCCATGCCCGCTCCGAAGATGACCACGCGGCCCTTCTCCAGATGCCGCTTGGCGCGCAGCGGGAGGTAGGGCTCGGCGACCTGGCCCATGGTGATCGCGGTCTGCACCCGGGTGTCCACGCCTTGCTGCTGCAGAAAGTCTTGCAGCGCAAGGCTGTTCATCACCGTGCCGAGCATGCCCATGTAGTCCGAGCGCGCGCGTTCCATGCCGCGCTCCTCGAGTTCGGCGCCGCGGAAGAAGTTCCCGCCGCCGATCACCACGGCCACCTGGACGCCGGTGGCGACCACCTCGGCGATCTGCTCGGCCACCGTCTGCACCACGTCCGGGTCGAGTCCGACCTTCCCGCCGCCGAACATCTCTCCGCCGAGTTTCAGCAGTACCCGGCGATATCCTGGGCGATCGGTCCCCGGGTCCGTCATGGGTCTCCAGTCTCCTTCGGCGAGGGATTGTCGTTCTTCCGGCGATTCGTTGCTCACGGCAGGCGCCTGTGACGTAGAGCAAGGCAGAGCGGCATCTATCCTGCCTTATTCGGTTGGAGCGGCAGCAGAAGGCCCCCCGTCAACCGGCGTTCGTTCGGTCGGCGGGGGGCCTGCACGCTGAAGGTGCGGCGAAACTCAGTTCGCGCCGACCTCGAAGCGGGCGAAGCGGGTGACGGTGACACCGGCCTCGTCCAGCAGAGCCTTGACGGTCTTCTTCGAATCGGTGACCGACGGCTGCTCGAGCAGCACGACGTCCTTGAAGAAGCCGTTGACCCGGCCCTCGGTGATCTTCGGCAGCGCGGCCTCAGGCTTGCCCTCCTCGCGAGCGGTCTGCTCGGCGATGCGGCGCTCGTTCTCCACGAGGTCGGCGGGAACCTCGTCGCGGGTCACGTACTTGGCCTTGAGCGCGGCGACCTGCATGGCGGCGGCGCGAGCGGCCTCGGCCGCGGCGTCGCCCTCACCGGTGTACTCGACCAGCACGCCGACGGCGGGCGGCAGGTCGGAGGCACGCTTGTGCAGGTAGGTGGCGACCGGGCCGTTCAGCGAGATGACGCGGCGCAGCTCGAGCTTCTCGCCGATCTTCGCGGCGAGCGCCTGCACAGCCTCGTCGACGGTCTTGCCGCCCAGGTCAAGAGCCTTCAGCGTGTCCAGGTCGCCCGGCTTGGCGGACGCCGCCGCGGCGACGACCTGCTCGGCCAGCTGCTGGAACTCCGCGTTCTTCGCGACGAAGTCGGTCTCGGAGTTGATCTCGACCATGACGCCGTCCTTGGCGGCGACCAGGCCTTCGGCGGTGGTGCGCTCGGCACGCTTGCCGACGTCCTTCGCGCCCTTGATGCGCAGCAGCTCGACGGCCTTGTCGAAGTCACCGTCGGTCTCGGCCAGCGCGTTCTTACAATCCATCATGCCGGAGCCGGTCAGCTCCCGGAGCCGCTTCACGTCGGCAGCGGTGTAGTTCGCCATTCTCGGCGAGCCTCCTTTGGAGAAGTGTGGATGTTGACAGCGGCGATCACGATGGCACTGGCTCGTGATCGCCGCCGAAACAGCTGGTTACGAGTCCGCTCAGGCCTCGGCGGAGGTCTCTGCGGCCTCGGCGCCAGGGGCGGCCTGCGCGAGCAGCTCCTGCTCCCACTCGGCCAGCGGCTCGCCCGCGCCCGCCTCCGGCTTCTCGTCGCCCGAGGACAGACCGGCGCGCGCCTGCACGCCCTCGGCCACCGCGGAGGCGACGACCTTGGTCAGCAGGGCGGCGGAGCGGATCGCGTCGTCGTTGCCCGGGATCGGGTAATCGACCAGGTCGGGGTCGCAGTTGGTGTCCAGGATCGCGATGACCGGGATGTTCAGCTTGCGCGCCTCGCCGACGGCGATGTGCTCCTTGTTGGTGTCGACGACCCAGATGGCCGAGGGCACCTTCTGCATGTCGCGGATACCGCCGAGGGTGCGCTCCAGCTTGTTCATCTCACGCGTCAGCATGAGGATTTCCTTCTTGGTGCGGCCCTCGAAGCCACCGGTCTGCTCCATGGCCTCGAGCTCCTTGAGGCGCTGCAGACGCTTGTGCACGGTGGAGAAGTTGGTGAGCATGCCGCCCAGCCAGCGCTGGTTGACGTAGGGCATCCCGACGCGAGTCGCCTCGGCCGCGATCGACTCCTGGGCCTGCTTCTTGGTGCCGACGAAGAGGACGGTGCCACCGTGGGCGACGGTCTCCTTGACGAACTCGTAGGCCTTGTCGATGTAGGTCAGCGTCTGCTGCAGGTCGATGATGTAGATGCCGTTGCGGTCGGTGAAGATGAACCGCTTCATCTTCGGGTTCCAGCGCCGGGTCTGGTGTCCGAAGTGTGCGCCGCTGTCGAGCAGCTGCTTCATGGTTACGACAGCCATGGCTCCCGTATCTCTCTTTCGTTTGCCGGTTGACGCAGCGAATCGGCGATCCGCTGCCCTGGCGCCACCGAATCGTCGGACCCGACCACGAAGGTGGGGACCAGCCGGCGATTCCCTGTTCCGAACACGCTGCCGCGAACCCAATTGTCTCGAGCTCGATTCGAACAGCGCCGCTGTGAACAAGCACGGTGGCGCGCGAAGTCGGTCCATGCACGCACAGACCGCTCGATCAGTTTACGACCTCGGGGCACCAGATCTAAATCGGTCCGATCCGAAGCCTCCGACCAGGCGAAACGGCGGCTTTCCACAGTCGAGCGGGTTATCCCCATTCCACGGATCGAGCCCTCGGCGACGCCGGAGCCGCGGAAGGGTTGAGCCATGAAACCGATCTCCACCGCGACAACCCTTCTTCTTCCGCTGTTCTTCGCGCTCGGCATTGTGACCGCGCCGCCGGTCGGGGCCGAGACGCCTGCCGTGAAACCCGGGCTCGGGGCCTGCACGGGCTCCGTCTGCCTGCCGTCTCTGTCCGGCCTGCCGCGTCGCGCGCCGCTGCCCTTCCGGCAAGCCGGACTCGGTGGCGGTAAGGACGACCGGCATGAGACGAGTTCCGCCCCCGGTAGCGACCTGTGCGCACCGCCCGCACCCCTCTGCGGGCCGTAGTCGGACCTCCCGGCGCGGCGCGAATGACCAGGTCGAATGCGATGCGGCGGCGGTCTTCTTCGGCGCTGGCTCTCGGCATCGCCGCAATCGTCGCGGCGGCGCCGACCGCGACAGCCCGACCCGAAGGGCGATTCGACTGGCCCCTGCAGCCGCGCCCCGCGGTGGTTCGGCACTTCGACAAACCCGCGCAGAACTGGCTACCGGGGCATCGGGGGGTCGATCTGGCAGGCGCCGAGGGGCAAGCTGTGCTCGCGGCGGGAGAGGGGATCGTCATTTTCGCCGGAACGGTGGCCGACAAGCCGGTCGTTTCCATCGACCACTCCGGCGGGCTCCGCACGACATACGAGCCCGTTCGCGCCGAAGTCCCCGTGGGAAGGCGGGTCGGACGAGGTACCCGGATCGGCACGCTGGAGTCGGGGCACCTGGGATGCGTGGCGGTGTGTCTGCACTGGGGAGCCCGCGTCGAGGGCGGTCTCCACCGCAACCGTGAGTATCTGGACCCCCTCGGGCTTCTGCATCTCACTCCCCTGCGGCTCAAGCCGGTGCGTCCTGGTTCCAGCGTCGGACGATCCGCCGCGTCGCAGCGCATCGGTCGGCGGCCTCGGCGCCCCCGGACCGGCGTGTCTGCGGCAGAAGGTGGCGAGACCGTAGGCCGTGGGGCGAAGATCAGGACATGGCGGATGGACTGGAGCCGTTCACGTACTCCGAACTCGGCGCGACCCGGGGTGTGGCGCCGGAGGGCTATCACGGGTTACGCCTGCGGCGGCGCATCGGCCGGGGACGCGCGCTGTTCGAGCAGGCGGGGGCGCAGATTCTGGCCTACCGCGTGCAGAAGGGCACCGGGATCTTCCGATCCGCCGATACTCCGACGGCCGAGCCCGGCACCGCCGTCACCGTGCGGCTCGGAGTCGGGCCGTTCGGGATCACCGCTCCGTGCCGGGTGGTGTACGTCCTCGACGAACCCGACCGGCGGGGTTTCGCCTACGGCACCCTGCCCGGGCACCCGGCCTCCGGTGAAGAATTGTTCGCGGTCGAGTACGACTCCGCCGACGACATGGTGTACGGGCTGATCGTCGCGTTCTCCCGCCCAGCCACCTGGTACACCCGGCTCGGCGGACCCGTGATGCGGCTGACCCAGCGCTTCGTTGCGGGCCGATACCTCGCGACATTGCCGACGTCCGATTGAACGATGACGGAACGGCCGTACATTCGGAACAACCGAAAAGTGCTTTGTATCAGAACTTTTGATCAACCAGCAGGGCAGCGACGACGGGGCGATACTGTTCCGGTGACCGGCGAACCCGAAATGGCCGAGGGTCCTGTGAATTTCCCTGTGGACAGCGATCCGGCCTCGCCCATTTACGGCGAGGCACTCGACAGCCGTGCCGAGATCCAGGAGATCATCGAATCTTCTCGACTGATGGGCGTCGAGTCCCTTTCGTTCGACCAGATGATGACCTACATCACGGCGAAGCGCGAATACCAAGCATCGGCCTATGCCGACACCGAGGCCGTCGATCGAGCTCGGCGCGACCATGAACTGCAGGCGGAGTCGCGCCGCACCGAGCTGATCAAAGAAGAGGCGGAGGCGAAGAACAAGATCCTGGAGGCGCGCTACCGCGCAGGACTCGCCGCCGCGCTGGTGGCGGGCACGGTGGCCGGAGTCATGTTCGGCATCGTCAAAGGTCTGCCCGCACAGGAACTGACGCAATACCTGGCGCCGGTGTCGGGCCTCGCCGGGATCGTGGTCGGCTATTTCTTCGGCCGCGAGGCGAGATGAGCAAAGCGCGAACTATGGTGTGACGATCGCGAAATCGGGGTCCGGGGCGTCGAAGATGTCGACCAGTTCGGCGAGCTTGGTGACGTCTCCCTCGATGATGATGTCGCCGGCGGCCGCCGCGACGCCGAAGTCGTCGCCGGCCAGCAACACGCGGATCAGTGTTGCCTTGGCCAGCGTGAAGGTGGCATCGGCTTCCGGCAGGGACATGCCCGGGGCGACGTCGAAGTGGGTGAGGCGGCCGTTGCGCAACTCGAGCCGATGGGTGCGGTCCTGGTCGGTGAGGATCCAGTCCGTCACCAGCCGATGGTTCCACGCCTTCGGGCCGTCGACGCGCAACGCCAGCGCGTCGAAGATCTGGTCGACGGACAGCGCGGCCGCCATGGTGGCCGATTCCGTCTTGGTGGGCGTGCCGAACGAGCCGTAGCGCAGTTCGTAGGCGCCGCTGAGATAGAAGTTGCGCCACGTGGCGTTCTCCGCGCCGTAGCCCAGTTGCTCGAACGTGCTGGCCTGCAATTCTTTCGCGGCGTCGTTGTCCGGATCGGCGAAGATGACATAGTTGACCACCTGCGCCACCCAGCGGTAGTCCCCGGCGTCGTAGGATGCCCGCGCTTTGCGGAGCACTTCTTCCGCACCGCCCATGAATTCCACGTGCCGCCGAGCGGATTCGACCGGCGGATGCTCCCACAGATGTGCGGGGTTGCCGTCGAACCACCCCATGTAGCGCTGATAGACAGCCTTCACGTTGTGACTGACCGAGCCGTAGTACCCGCGCGCGTGCCAGGCCTCCTCGATGGCGGGCGGGAGGGCGACCAGCTCGGCGATCTCCGCGCCGACGTAGCCCTGGTTCAGCAGGCGGACGGTCTGGTCGTGCAGATACCCGTACAGATCCCGTTGCAGCGAGAGGAACTCCACCAGGCGGTCGGTGCCCCAGGTCGGCCAATGGTGCGAGGCGAAGACGACGTCGGAGTCACGGGCGAACAGGTTGATCGCCTCGGTCAGGTATCTCGCCCAGACATGCGCGTCACGCACCAGCGCGCCGCGCAACGTGAGCACGTTGTGCAGGGTGTGGGTCGCGTTCTCCGCCATGCACAGCGCGCGACGGTCGGGGAAGTGGAAATTCATCTCCGCGGGCGCTTCGGTGCCGGGCGTGAGCTGGAAGACCATCCGTATGCCGTCGATCGTCTTCTCTTCCCCGGTGGCGGTGATGTCGACGGTCGGGGGGATCAGCGTGACCGTGCCGACCGACGTGGTCTGGCCCAGCCCGGAGCCCACCGCGCCCAGCGGACCGCGCGGCAGCACGGCGCCGTACATGTACCCCGCACGGCGCGCCATCGCCGTGCCCGCGTAGATGTTCTCCGCCACCGCGTGTTCCAGGAATCCGGCAGGCGCCAGCACCGGGCAGCGTCCCGTCTCGACCTCCTCGGCGGTGATGACGCCGCAGGCTCCGCCGAAATGGTCGGCGTGCGAATGGGTGTAGATCAGACCGGTCACCGGGCGGTCGCCACGATGCGCGCGGTAGAGCGCGAGACCGGCCGCGGCGGTCTCGACCGAGATCAGCGGATCGATCACGAGGACTCCGGTCTCGCCTTCGACCAGCGTCATATTGGAGATGTCGAAACCACGGATCTGATAGATGCCCGCGCACACCTCGTACAACCCCTGTCGCACCGCGAGGCCGGACTGCCGCCACAGGCTCGGATGGACCGAGGGCGGGCAGGGTTCGCGCAGGAACGAGTAGGAGTCGTTGTCCCAGACGACGGTTCCGTCTTCGGAGGTGACCACCCCGGGTTCCAGCGCGGCCACGAAGCCGCGATCGGCGTCGGCCAGATCGGTCCTGTCGGCGAATGGCAGCGCGGCGGTCGCACGCTCGTGCTCCGCGACGATGAAGCCGCTCGGCTCGCTCGCTGTGCACATTGTCGTCCTCCTGTCGTCTCGGCCAACTTTGCTGGGCCGCTACCCGATCAAGGCAGCGGTTCGAGAGAACCGGCCGCCGCGGCGGCCAGCGCGACCACGACCACGGCCGCGGCCGTCGCGGCGATGACGCGACCACCGTGGGCGTAGCGGCCCCGGCGAAGACCGCGGTTGCGCAGATAACAAGCCCCCGTCAGCGCCGCCATCGCGATCGCGGCGCCGATGGGCGCGACCGCGGCCGCACGCCATCCGCTGCCGAGAGCCTGATGCAGGAACAGCGTGCCGACGACCATCGCCGACACGGCGGTGCGCCGCCACGCCAGTGCGGTGCGTTCGGCGGACAGATGTGGCGCGCTCACCGCAGCAGCACCGCCACCGCCGCCAGTACCGAGACGATCGCGATGCCCGCCGACAGGATCGGCACCAGCACCGTCTCCGGCAGCGGATCGCCGCGCCGCATGGCCACGCCGATGCGCCGCCAGTGCCCGTACGCGCCGATCGCGACGACCGCCGCCAAGACCAGGCAGCTGAGCGCGATCGCGCGCCGCAATCCCGCGATCCGGAACGACTGAACCAGTGTGTGCACCGCGACGCCACCGGCCAGCAGTCCGAGCGAGGTCCGCATCCAAGCCAGGAAGGTGCGCTCGTTGGCGAGCGTGAAGCGGTAGTCGAGCTCCTCCTCACCCTCTTCCCCTTCGGCTCCGGGGTTCGGGTTCGGGAGCGTCACGCCGCCTCGGTTCGGGTCGAACGACATCGGGCGTCCGCCCACCTGCGCCTCGCGAGGGCGACCCGCTCGCGCCCCGCGGGTCTGCATGTCGTTGCGCCAGGCGGTGTTCCGATGCGCAGGAGGACGCCGGACTGCACGGTGGTCACGACACACCACGCTAGTGGGGATCGGGGCAGCTCGCGGCGCACCATCACCGGCGGCGGGAACGCGACCGACTCCGTCACGTGTCCTGAGAATCTTGTCCGGGCGAGCACACTGACCATCGAGCGGTCCGGTCGGCCGGCCGAAGACCCGAACGTTTCTGAATAACTCAGCAACCATATTTTCGGCACGTATCCGGTACCGGAAATCACTTGCGCAAGCCACCCGAAATCGTGCGATATCCGCTGTTCACAGCGCCCATCAGCGACGCAGGTCCGGTCGGCGACGATCACGGGCACACTCCATAACTTAGAGCGCTGGCAAACGATCCGCTAAGCCAGGCTAACCGCAGCCGCGGCGGACCGTCCACGTACCCCACCCGCCCGTGACCGGGTGGTTATGCGGAAGGCACGTCAGATCGAGATCGCGTCTTCGAACGTCATCGCCAGCCGCGAGACGGACGACGACATCGACGCACGCCGCGGCAGGCCGAGCGACCGGAGTTCCGCGGCGATCGCATGGTCGCCCAGCGTCAGCTCCGCCCCGCCGAGACGCGCACGCATGCCGGAAGGCCGCATCTCCCAGCGCGTGCAGCGAGTGACGCCGTCGATGTGCGAGTAGGCGTCGAACGAGGACGCCGCGGCGCGACCGTTCGGGGTCGCGAATCCCGGCCGCACCGTGAGATCGGCGATGAGCTGCCCGTCCTGGTGCAGCGCGCCGCTGCGCGTCCGGCCGTCGTGATCGACGACGAATTCGGCGAGTTCCTTCGGAAAGCCCCAGATGCCACGCCCTGCGGCCAAAGTGAACTCGCCGTCCACCGGCAGCTTGTGGATGAACACGCCGGCCTGCCCGGTCACCAGCGCCCGCAGGTCGCCGATTCCGGAGGGCGCCCCCGCGGTGTGGTGGCGCACCATGAACGAGACGCCGAACTCGTTGTACGGACCCAGATCGCCGTCGACGTAGTCGACGAAGACCAGCGTGCACATCGCCCGCCCGCCCGGGAGCCGGAGAATCCCCAAGCCGGAGTAGTCGATGAGGCGCTGCGCCCGTTCAGCGGGCACCAGATAGGTGGCCATGAACGCGTGCGCGAGCCGGATGCGGACCGGCATGCGCACCTCTCGGCCGAGAACGGTGTGCGTGCTCACGTCAGACGCCTTTCTGCGCATCGGCGCTCGGGCGCGCCGCGTGGCCATGCGTGATCCGGTACCGGATCACGTCTAAAAACACGTTTCAATTTATCGGCACAATCCCGAGTTTCAGCCCGTTTCAACTACCGAGAACCTGTTTCACCTTGTTCAGCGTCACCCACGGGCGATCCCGCCGCCCGCGACTCTTGCCCGGGTTCCCGCAGGTTGCGCAGGCGAGCTTCCAGGCCATCGAGGACGCAGAGCAAGCCGAAGTCGAACGCCATCGCACGCCCGGCCTCCTGGTCGGTCGGCACGGTCGCCCGATAGTCCGCCAGCATCTCGGGATAGTCGCCGGCCACGTCCTGCATCACGCGCAGCACGCCGTCGGCGTCGATCTCCATCCCCTCGGATACCTTGTCCCATGCGATCTCCGGAATCACCTGGCCTAAGACGAAACACATCACCGTGCCGCTCGCCAGATAGATGTCCACGCCATGAAAACCCGCCCGGACGAACGCGCGGCGCAGCCGATCGCTCAGACGCAGCGAGTTGGGGCCGATGCTCGGCAGTTGCCCGACCAGCGACGCCATCCATGGGTGCTCCCTGATGGACGCGCGCAAGTTGTAGGCGAAGGTGTTCAGCAGTTCACGCCAGGACGCCTCCTCGGGCTCCGGGGTCCGGACCAGACCCCAGAACTCGTCGAGCACCAATTCCAGCAACTCGTCCTTGTTGGAGACGTGCCAGTAGAGACTGGTCGCCCCCGCACCCAGTTTCGCGCCGAGCTTGCGCATGCTCAGCGACTCCAGCCCCTCGGCGTCGAGAATCTCGACGGCCGCCGCGATGATCTGCTCGCGGCGCAGCCCGGGCGATTTGGGCTGGCGCGGCTGCTTGGTCCATACCGACGCGAACTGCTTGGTCACAACACGATCTTATAATCGCTCGCACGCTGTTCGAGTTTCTCGTACGCTGTGCGAGTGGAATCGAACATTGTGCGAGACCCCCGGCGCTGGTGGGTCCTGGGGGTCCTCTGTCTGTCCTTGCTGGTGCTGATGCTCGACAGCACCGTGCTGAATCTCGCCATCCCCTCGCTGATCCGGGAACTGGGCGCGACACCGTCGGATGTCCAGTGGATCCTGGACGCCTACGTGCTGGTCTTCGCCGGGCTCCTGCTCACCGCGGGCAGCTTGTCCGACCGGTTCGGCAGGCGACGAGCGCTGATCACCGGGCTCGCCGTGTTCGGGATGGCCTCGCTGGCCGCCGTACTGGCGACCGAACCGTGGCAGGTCGTGGCCGCCCGCGTCGCGATGGGCGTCGGTGGGTCGCTGTTGATGCCGTCGACGCTGTCGATCCTGATGACCAGCTTCGCCGAGGACGAACGGCGCACGGCGATGGCGGCGTGGTCGACGGTCTCCATGGTCGGCATCGTCGCCGGTCCCACGCTGGGCGGCTTCCTGCTCCAGCACTACTGGTGGGGATCGGTCTTCCTGCTCAATATCCCGGTGGCGGTGCTCGCGATCATCGCGGCCGTCGCGCTGATGCCGGAGACCACCGGCGAGCAGCGACCGGTCGATCTCGTCGGCGTCGTCCTCTCCGTCGTGGCGCTGAGCGCCACGGTCTACGTGATCATCGAACGGGAATGGAACTTCGGCGTGCTCGCGCTGGCCGCTGTCGCGGCGACCGCCTTCGTCATCTGGGAGAGCCGTTCGGCACATCCGATGCTGCCGTTGGCGGTGTTCCGCAGCCGCGATTTCACCGGTACATGTTTCACCCTGTTGCTGATGGTCTTCGGCATGGGTGCGGTCATGCTGATGCTCACTCAGTACTTGCAGTTCGTACTCGGCTACGGCCCGATGAAGGCCGGACTGGCGTTGCTCCCGTACGCCGTGGCCGCCGCGGTCTGCAACGGCCTCGGCGCGACGCTCGGCAAGACGCTGAGCAATAAGACACTCGTCGTGTCCGGCCTGCTCGTCATGGGAGTGGCCTTCGGCGTCCTCGCGCTCGGGAGCGGATATCTCTGGGTGCTGGTCAGCATGCTGGTGATGGGTGTGGGCGGCGGCTTGGCGGGTCCGGCCGCCTACGCGGCCATCATGAGCGCCATTCCGCTGGAGCACGCCGGTGTCGGCTACGCGATGAACGACACGATCCAGCAAGTCGGCATGGCGATCAGCATCGCCGTCCTCGGTAGCGTGCTGGCCGGTGTGTTCACCTCGAACATGCCCGCCGACGCGCCCGACACGGCGCGTGAATCCATCGGCGCCGCCTTCCAGCTCGGCTACGTCGAGCCCGCCAAGGACGCCTTCACCGCCGCTATGTCCACGGGCGCGTGGATCAGCGCCGGATTCAGCATCGCCGCCGCTGCGCTCGGCGCGGTGCTGCTGCGCGCCCGGCGTCCGCAACCGGCCGAGCAGCCGGATCCCGCTGCGGTCGCGCACGGCTGATCGTTTCGGCGGGCCGCCTGATTCGACGGCCACATTCGTTTGCGCAGAATAGCGATTCCGATGTCTTCTCGCCTCCTCCGGTATGAATGATTCCGACCCGGAGGCTGATGGCCTCTTGCGCTTGCTCCGAGCAGAGTTGGTTGTGTGTTCACACTGAGGCCTTCAACAAACGAGGGCTGGTGAAGCAATCAACCACTGGAGACATCATGATCACGAACAAAATGCGCGTAACGGCGGCGGCGGTAGCGCTCGCACCGATCATCGCCCTCGGGTCAGGTTTCGCTTCTGCAGCCCCGGACGTAGCACCGGGACCGGTGCAAGTGGCGGACCATCCGGTACCTGTCCAGGTCGAGCCCGCGACACTGGGCCTGATTTGGCCGCTGGGCATTTTCTGCGCTCCTCTGTTGCTGCTTCCGCCGGTGGCCAATGCGGTTGCCGTGGCCATTTGCGCCGCCTGATCGCGTTTCGTCATAAGCCCGTCGAACACGAGTGCGCCTCGGGCGTAGACCCGAGGCGCATCACTTCTGACCATCGATTCCCGTCCCGATGAAGAAATTCGTTTCGAGCCGTATCCCTGCCACGTGAACATCTGGGAATCGACGGTGACGCACGGACAAGTACGGTTGAATTACCGGATGACCAAGTTCAGGAAACTCGTGGGCGCTGCGGCGGCATTCGCCGCGCTGACAGCGCCGTTCGGAGCACCTGGGACCGCGCAGGCCGCGACGCCATCCGTTCTGGGTGGTGGCTCCGGCATCGTCGTCGGCGGTCAGAACATCTGCACTCTGACCACGATCGGACGCGACTCCGGTGGTCGGCTGGTCGGGTTCACGGCGGGTCATTGTGGTGGGGCGAATGCCGCCATCGTCTCGGAGAACGATCGCGACGCCGGCACCCTCGGCACCATCGTCTACGCCAACAACGACATGGACTACGCCGTCATCGAATTCGATCCGGGGAAGGTGACGCCGGTCAACCAAGTGGGCGGAACCACCATCACCGGCCTGGGCGGGCCGGCTCGATTCCCGGACACCGTCTGCAAGGAAGGCAGGACCACCGGCCGGACCTGCGGGCCTGCCTACGGCGATATGTTGACGGGCGGCAATTCGACGTGGAGCCAAACATGTGTCGCCGAGGGAGATTCGGGCGCTCCGCTCGTCGTCGGAACGACGCTCGTCGGCATGGTCAACGGTTACTTGGCGGTGCCGTGCCTCGGACCGGAACTCGGCGCCGACATCACCGCGGTCGTCGCGGACGTGAATGCACGCGGCGGGGCAGGGTCCGGTTTTCAGCCGATCTGATCGGATTTCATTTCGTTCCCAGCCGGAGCCTTACCTCTCCTGGTCGGTGATGATGCCGAATTCGATAGCGCGTTCGACCAGGAACAGCCTCTTCTGGTTCGGGGGTAAGGCTTCGACCTGGAATATCCGGAACAGCGCCCGCATATGCGTCTTCACCGTGGACAGACTCAGACACAAATTGTCCGCGATCTGCCGGTTGGAGGCAGGGTACGAGTACGCGTCGCGCGCGTCGTACGGGTGACACAGAGCCTCGAGAACCACGTACTGGGCCGGGGTAAGGGAGTTTCGGGTCGGCAGTGGTGAATGGGCGAGAGTCATTTCCTCGTCGAAGGACTCGTCGACCCGCAAGACGAATACCGATCGACCCACGCGAATCATGTCGCCGGAACCGAGCTTCCGCCGACCGCCCACACGTTCGCCATTGACGAATGTCCCATTCTTGGACAATCCGTCGTCGACGATGGTCCAGCATCCGCCCACCCGCTCGAGAATGGCGTGCAGCCGGGACACGGTCGGGTCGGAAGTCACGATGATGTCGGCGGCGACGGAGCGCCCGATCGTCATCCTGGACGCGCCGCCGTCGAGGGAGATCTCCCGCGCCCCGTCCGGTGCGGCGGGCTGCGGCGAGGCGGAAGCGATGGCCGAGCGTCGCCACGCGGACTGCCCCACCAGTGGGTACAGTTCGCGACGCAGGGCCTCCGGTCCGCTGGACGTAGACATCGCTCGTCTTCCCACTCGAAGTACGCCGTGAACTGCGGGCACTGATTCGCTACTTCAAGGGTGCCCTTTCTCAACGCCGATCACATGCGTATTCGACTACTTCGCTGCGCGAGCGAGGCAGTACCGGACCGCAGTGCACGACAATGAACGGAAATCCAACCGATCGGTCTGAATAATGCTGCCTCCAGCGTGGGGCAGTAAGAATGGTCGAGATGAGCGTCATCATTCGACCGCGCACCGAGGGTGATCTCGACGCCTGCGCCGCGGCACTGCGGCACGTCCACGACAGCGATCGGTATCCGGACGTGTGGCCTGCGAACCCGGCAGGCTGGCTGTCGCCGCCCAAACTCCTCGCGGCCCTTGTCGCCGAACACGACGGAGCGGTGGTCGGGCACGCCGGACTCGGCACGGGCGGCGGAATGCCGGAGGTCGTGCGCGAATCGGTCGGCGCGGAGACTGTCGTCTCGGTGATCCGGCTGTATGTCGTCCCGGCCGCGCGCCGGGTTGGAGTGGGTTCGCAGTTGCTGACCGCGACTGCGCGCATGGCCGCGAGCCTGGGGCACCGTGCTGTACTCACCGTGGCCTCCGACAGTGCGGCGGCGATTGCGATGTACGAGCGGCACGGTTGGCGGCAGGTGTACAGCGGGCTCGGCGGTTGGCATACCTCGGATGGACAAGAGGCGCGGGTGCATTACTACGTCAGCCCGTGACGGGTCGCGGATGTTGTCGCTTGTCCGCTCACTCCCTTTGTCCGGGAGATCGCGGCCTGCGACGATGCCGGGTGTCCCGGCGCGCGCCGCCTGGGCGGAACCGGCGACCGCACTGCGAAGATGCGGGTTCGGCAGGGGCGCGACGAGCAAAATGGATGCGGCTCACTCGATAAAGCCCACACGGCCTCCCACGCACACGCGCCGGCAGGCAGGCTAAGGCACTGGCCCCGCCCACACTCGCACAGTCCAGCAGGCCAAGAGCACCGGCCGCCCACACTCCGGTAGGCCAACGCACAGGCCACGCCTCCCTCACCCACACTCTCCAGCAGGCCCACGCACGAACCGCCGCCCCCACACACTCCAGCAAGCCAAGGGCACCAGTCGCCCACACTCGCACACGCTCAGGCAGGGCAAGGCACGGACCGCCGCCCCCAGACACTCCAGCAGGCTACGCACGAACCGCCGCCCCCACGCACACACTCCAGGATGGCCAGCACGGGCCGCCAGCACTCGCACACGCTCCAGCAGGCCAACACACGAACCGCCGCCCCACGCATACCCCAGGATGGCCAGCACGGGGCGCCAGCACTCGCCCACGCTCCAGCAGGCCAACACACGAACCGCCGCCCCCCAGACACTCCAGCAGGCTACGCACGAACCGCCGCCCCCACGCACACACTCCAGGATGGCCAGCACGGGCCGCCAGCACTCGCACACGCTCCAGCAGGCCAACACACGAACGGCGCGACTTCACGCACACTCCAGCAGGCCCAGCGGCGCGCCACGGGGCCGCCCACACTCTCACATGCTCCAGCAGGCCAACACACGGACCACCGCCCTCCCGGCCAGGCCCAGCGGCACGCCACGGGCCGCACGCGCTCCAACAGGCGCCAAAGCATGGGCCCGGCGCACTGTGCACGTGCGCGCCCGCTGGCGGTACCGGAGGACAGCGTGCCCGGCCATCCGACCGGTTGCCGACGCCGTGATTGGCATCGACAGCCGGGCTATTTGTCGTCGCCTTCAAGATGCCGCCGTCTCCGCGTGACCCCAAAGGGCCGAAGCCGATGGACGCCGCGTCGCCGAAGGTGAGCTGCATGCACTCGTTCGCTCGGCCCTCACCCGGATCGATCACTTGGGTATCGGCGAAACCAACGTGCACGCACTACGCCCCGTCGCCGCCACCGCCCCACGAGCGGGTCAGGCGCGGGGGTGAGCCTGGTCGTGCACCTTCTTGAGACGGTCGATGGAGACGTGGGTGTAGAGCTGAGTGGTGGCCATGCTTGCGTGTCCGAGGAGTTCCTGGACCACGCGCAGGTCGGCACCGCCCTCGAGGAGGTGGGTCGCCGCGGTGTGCCGCAGACCGTGCGGCGCCAGGTCCGGTGCGCCGGGGATGGCCGAGACCACCTCGTGCACAACGGTTCTGGCCTGGCGCTGATCCAAGCGCCTGCCGCGGCGGCCGAGCAGCAGCGCTCGACCCGAGTCCGCGGTGGCGAAAGCGGGGCGTCCGTAGCGCAGCCAGTTGCCTACCGCCTCGTCGGCGGGCGTGCCGAACGGCGCCGAGCGCTCCTTGTTGCCTTTGCCGAGCACCCGCACCACGCGCCGCTCGCGGTCCACGTCTTCGATGTCCAGCCCGCACAACTCGCTGACCCGGATACCGGTGGCGTACAGCAATTCCACGATCGCCCGATCGCGCAGCGCCATCGGATCGCGCTGCGCGGCACCGGATTCCGCCGCGTCCATGGCACCGAGCGCCTGTTGCCGCCCGAGTACGGCGGGCAGCACGCGATGCGCCTTCGGCGACCCCAAACGCAGTCCGGGATCGACAGGCAGCCGGCCGGTCCGGGTGAGCCACGCGGTGAACGTGCGCGCCGATGACGCCCGCCGGGCCACGGTCGTGCGCGCCGCACCCGCGGCGGCTTGCCGGGCCAGCCACGAACGCAGCAACATCAGGTCCAGTTCGCGAATCGCCGAATCCGCCGATCGCGCGTACAGATGCTCCAGCAAGGATCGCGCGTCCCCCAGATACGCGCGCACCGTGTGCTCCGAGCGGTTGCGCCCGAGCAGCAGATGCCTGCCGTACTCCGTCAGCAGCGCTTCCAGGTCTTCGGGCAGTTCGTCCATGCCTCCACCGTCCCCACCCGTGGTCCGGATGGCAAGCGACCGCGCCGAACCCGCTCATCGACCCCGTACCGTTCGGTGCCAACCGCTTTCGTCACTGGACACCAGACCCGCCAATTCGAGAGCGGACAAAGTCGCACGGACCACCGGAAGCGACAATCCGCACTGCCGGGCGACCTCCAGTGGCAGTCGTGAGCCGATTCTCGGCAGCGCCGCGAAGACCAGCGCGTCGTCTTCGGTCAGCTGATCCTCCGGATTGCCGCCCGCTGCCGCCACGGGGATCGACAGCCGCAACGGTCCGGCCTCGTCGACGACTTCTTCGGCTCGGGTCACCAGCAGGGCTTCGCCGTCGCGGATCATGCGGTGACAGCCCACCGAAGCGGCCGAGGTCACCGGACCCGGCACGGCCAAGGCGGGACGACCCATGCGGCGTGCCCATTTGACGGTGTTGCGCGCGCCGCTGCGCAGGCCCGCCTCGACGACGATCACGCCGTCGGCGAGAGCGGCGATCAAGCGGTTCCGGGCCAGGAACTGATGCTTCTGTGCGGTGACGCCGGGCGGGTATTCGCTGACGACCAAACCTGATTCGGCTATATCGGCCAGCAGGCGTTCGTGCTGCACCGGATAGGGCCGGTCGATGCCGCAGGCCAGCACGGCGATCGTGGGGCCTTCCACCGCCAGCGCTGCCCGGTGCGCCATGCCGTCGATACCGAACGCCGCTCCGGACACGATGGTCCACCCCTGCGCGGCGAGGTCGCCCGCGATCTCCCCCGTGACCCGGTTTCCGTAGCCGGTGCTGCACCGCGCACCGACCACCGCCACCGCGCGTTCACTGGATTCCAGCAACGAGCGCGGGCCACGTACCCACAACACCAGCGGTACCGCGCCGTCGCGATCCTTGCCCGGCTCGAGCTGGGCGAGACCGAGCATGCGCCATGCGGGCCATTCCGGATCGTCCGGCGTCACCACGCGCCCGCCGATCCGCTCGACGGTCTCGAGATCCCGCGCCGCGAGATCGATGTCACGCCGCTGCGCCGTGGGCCCGCGAAGCGGCTCGGGCAACGCGCACTCCCGCACGGCACGGGCCGCCTCGACAACCCCGACCGACTCGATGAGCGCCGACAGCGGAGCACACGGCCCCTGCACCACCCGCGACAGATACACCCACGCGAGCCGCGGGTCGTCGCATTCACCGGACGACGATCCCGCTCCGCTCACGGGCACACCAACCACCGCAGGCGCATCTACGACCCCAGGAACGCCCGCCGCTGCCGGCGTCTCGACAACCGGTACTCCGTTCGCCGTAGCAGCCACCTCCGCGAGCACAGAGCGATCCGCGCCTGCACTCGAGTCCCCGACTCCAGAGACCGCCACCATCGCGGGCACCTCGACGACGGCAGGCACATCCACGTCGCGCCCTTCCGCATTCCCAGCCACGTCTACAACCACGGACAAACCCGCCCGGGCAGGCAGATCTTTTGACGCGGGCACCTCCACGGCCTCACGCGCCTGTCCGACACCAGGAACAACCACCTCGGCGACTGCAGGCGAATCTGCGGCAGCGCGCATGTGGGCCCCCGCCATTGCCCCGAAGACCACAGGGGCGCCGACGATCGCTGGCAGATTCACGACGCCGGATAAATCAATGCTTCGAGGCACGTCCACCACCGCGGGCGCATCGGCGGCCACAGGCGCACTGTCGGCTGCAGTTGCGTTCGCGCCCGCAAGCACGTCCGCAACCCGAGGCCCGTCCTCGGCGGTAGGCACATCGACCGCCACACACGCCCTATCGGCTGCAACTACGTCCGCGCCCGCAAGCACGTCCGCAACCCGAGGCCCGTCCTCGGCGGTGGACACATCGCCGACCACACACCCGCTGTCGGCCGCAGTTGCGTTCGCGCACGCAAGCACATCCACGACCCCAGCCACATCCCCGGCGGTAGGCACATCGGCGGCCACAGGCAGGTCGTCCGCGCCTTCGGGCGGCACTGTCGCACTCATTGCGCACCCCGCTGACGGAAGTTCAACGCGGACAGTACGTCCTGCGCAGAGGGCAGCTCGCCGCCGCGCAGATCGCATATGGTCCACGCGACGCGGATGGCTCGGTCGGCACCCCGCGCGGACATGCGACCGAGACGCAACGCGGCCTCGACCGGAGCGAGCGATTCGCGCGGCAACCGGAATCGTTGACGCAGGATGTGGCCGGGAACCTCAGCGTTGGTGAGCCATCCGTATTCGCGCCACCGGGCGGCGGCAGCGCGCCGTGCGACGGCGACCCGGCCGCGGACCACCTCGCTGCTCTCGGCTGCATCGGTGCTGAACGCCGCGCCGGACTGCCCGTGCATCCGCACCCAGATGTCGATCCGGTCCATCAGCGGACCGGACAATTTGCCGAGATAGCGACGGCGAGCCAGCGGCGCGCAGATGCAGTCGACGTCGCGCGCCGGAGCACATGGGCACGGATTGGCCGCCAGCACCAGCTGGAAGCGGGCCGGGTACCGCGCGACACCGTCGCGCCGGGCGATGCGCACTTCCCCTTCTTCCAACGGCGTTCGCATCGCTTCCAGCACTTTCGTGCCGAGCTCGGCACATTCGTCGAGGAACAGGACACCGCGGTGGGCTCGGCTGACCGCGCCCGGCCTGGCGGTCCCCGATCCGCCGCCGATCATCGCGGTCACCGAGGTCGAGTGGTGCGGGGCGACGAACGGCGGCGCGGTGACCAACGGGTGATCGCCTGCGAGTGTGCCCGCCATGGAGTGGATGGCGGTGACCTCCAGCGCCTCGGTCTCCGTGAGTGGTGGCAGCAGCCCAGGAAGACGTTGGGCCAGCATGGTTTTGCCGATGCCGGGCGGCCCGGTCAGCAGCAGGTGGTGCCCGCCCGCCGCGGCCACCTCCAAAGCCCAGCGGGCTTCTTCCTGCCCCACCACCTCGCTCAGATCGCCGCCGTGGCGCACCGTGTCCGGCAGGTCGCCGTCCGGCTCGTCGAGCGCGCCTTCCCCGCGCAACCAGGCCACCACCGCGCGCAAACTGCGCGCCCCGAAGACCTCGATGCCCTCGACGAGCCCGGCCTCCGCCAGGGTCACCGCGGGCACCACGACGGTCGACCAGCCCGCCCTGCGCGCGGCGAGCACGGCGGGCAGGATGCCGCGCACTCGCCGCACCCGTCCGTCCAGCGCGAGTTCGCCGAGCAGCACCGTCTTCGCGAGCCGTTCGGAGGGCACCGAGCCGGACGCGTCCAGCACGGCGATCGCGAGCGCCAAGTCGTACACGCTGCCCAGCTTCGGCAGTGTCGCGGGCGACAGCGCGAGAACCACCCGGCCGTCGGGCCACTTCTCCCCCGAGTTCGCCACCGCGGAGCGGATCCGGTCACGGGATTCCTGCAACGCGGTGTCGGGAAGCCCGACCAGGTGGACCGATGGCAGGCCCTGTCCGATATCTGCCTCGATCTCGACGAGCAGACCGTCCACGCCGGTGACGGCGACCGAGTGCGCCCGCCCCAGCGCCATTCAGAACACCGCCTCGAGATGGTCGATGACCGGTGTACGCCCCCGCGCCACCAGCACCGACACCACGTCGAACCGGATGCGCCGCCACGGTCCGTCCTGCTCGGCCAGCCACAGCAGCGCCAGCCGCCGGATCCGCTGCCGCTTGGCGAAGGTGACCGACTCCGCGGGTGTGCCGTAGCCCAGCCCGGAGCGGGTCTTGACCTCGACGAAGGCGGTCACATCCCCGTCGCGGGCGATCAGATCGAGCTCGCCGTATCGGCACCGCCAGTTCCTGGCGACGATTTCCATCCCCGCGGCGCGCAGAAAGTCCGCCGCTAATTCCTCCCCGTGCGCGCCGAGCGCCTGTTTGTCCGTCACCCGGCCAGCGTGCGCCGCAGCCGGATCAGGTCAGCGCCGCCGACCGGGGGAATCGGAAAACCTGTTGATAACCGAGTCGCTGTGCAGAACGCCGAGCGGGCTCACTCGGGCAAGCGCAGGTCCGGCTTCTCCAGCTCCTCGATGTTGACGTCTTTGAAGGTGATGACCCGGACGTGCTTGACGAAGCGGGCCGGGCGGTACATGTCCCAGACCCACGCGTCGCTCATCCGCACCTCGAAGTACACCTCGCCGTCCGCGTTCTGCGGCCGCAGCTCCACGGAATTGGCCAGGTAGAAGCGGCGCTCGGTCTCCACCACGTACGAAAACTGACCGACGATGTCCTTGTACTCGCGATACAGCGAGAGCTCCATCTCGGTTTCGTACTTCTCGAGGTCCTCGGCACTCATCGGGTGGGACGTCCTCCTTCTCGCCGCATCGCGTCGTGTGGTGACATCATCGCGCATGCGCTGCATCGGTAGCTACTCGGCCAGCCGTACGCCCGTTCGGAAACTGCTCCGACAGCGCCTCGTCCAAGCCCTCGGCCAGTACGGCGTCCGCGACATCGGCCGCCGCCGCGACCGGGCGCAACCCGGCGGCTTCGCGTACGTTGCGCCAGGAGCGCCGGTGCTCGCTGCTCGGGCCGAGACGTTGCAACGCGGCGGTGTGCTCGGGCGTGTTGTAGCCCTTGTGGGCGGCGAATCCGTAGCCGGGGAACCGCCCGTCCAGCTCGACCATGATGCGGTCCCTGGTGACCTTGGCCAGGATGCTGGCCGCCGCGATGCAGGCCGCCGCACCGTCGCCGCCGATCACCGGCAGCGAAGGCACCGGTATGCCGGGCACCCGGAACCCATCGGTCAGCACGTAGCCGGGAGTGCGCCGGAGCCCGGCCACGGCGCGGCGCATCCCCTCGATATTGGCGACGTGGATGCCGATCGAGTCGATCTCCCAGGCCGGGATCACGACGACCTGATAAGCGAGTGCCAGACGGACGATCACCGGATACAGCTCTTCGCGAGTGGCCTCGGTGAGCTTCTTGGAGTCGTCGAGGCCGGCCAGCCTGTCGTAGGCCTTCGGGGCCAGCAGGCACGCCGCCACCACCAGTGGTCCCGCGCAGGGGCCGCGCCCCGCCTCGTCGACACCCGCGACCGGCCCCAGACCACTGCGGATCAACGCCGCCTCGAGCGTGCGCAATCCTCCGGCCCTGCGCATCACCACACGCGGCGGCCAACCGTTACCCACCGGCACTCGACCTTGCCCCACCGTTCAATTATCCAGCGCCTCGCGTGATCAGTTCTGCTGGGGATTCTCCGAGTGCACCGGACCGATCCGTCCGGGCGGCCAGATCTTGAACACCGCCTTGCCGCGGACGTTCTCCACGGGGATGGTGCCCTGCAGTTCGTCGGTGATGTGGGCGCGGGAGTCGGCGGACTGGTTGCGGTTGTCGCCCATCACCCACAGATGCCCTTCGGGCACCTTCACGGGCTTGAACTCGCGGCCGCCGGACGCGTTGTAGGGCTGGCCGGGCACGTACGGGGCGAGGTACCGGGCGTACGGCTCGTCCAGCGGCTTGCCGTCCACGATGACCCGCCCCTGCGGGTCGCAGCACTCCACGGTCTGGCCGCCGACCGCGATGACGCGCTTCACCAGATCGTTCTCGTCCGGCGGCACCAAGCCGAAGAAGGAGAAGAAGTTCTGCACGCCACGGACCGCGGGATTGTCCGAGCGGATCGACTGGTAGCGGGTGTTCCACGACGGCGGGCCGACGAACACGACCACGTCGCCCGGTTGCGGGTCACCCCAGTAGTAGCTCAGCTTCTGCACGTAGATGCGGTCGCCGGTGCATCCGGCGCATCCGTGCAACGTGGTTTCCATCGACTCCGAGGGAATCACGTACGGCCGACCGACAAAGGTAACCATCAGCGCGGCGATCACCGCGGCGATCACGATGAGGATCGGCAATTCCTGCCAGAACGGCCGCTGCTTCTTCTTCGATCGCCGCTTGGCGCGACCCGCCCGCGTACTCTCGTCGCCCGATTCGGACACCGATACCGACCCACTTTCGTCTGCCACGCCGAACAGATTAGCCCGGCAGCGAAACCGAGGTCCGATGCCGGGCTGAGGAAGATCTGTTGTGCCGAAAAGCTAACTCAGCGCTTTTCCTTGATCTTGGCGGCCTTGCCACGCAGGTCGCGCAGGTAGTACAGCTTGGCGCGACGGACATCACCGCGGGTCACGACATCGATGTGGTCGATGTTCGGGCTGTGCACCGGGAAGGTGCGCTCGACGCCGACACCGAACGACACCTTGCGGACGGTGAAGGTCTCGCGGATGCCACCACCCTGGCGACGGATCACGACGCCCTTGAAGACCTGGATGCGCTCCTTCGAGCCTTCGATGACCTTCACGTGCACGTTCAGCGTGTCGCCCGGCCGGAACTCGGGGACGTCGCTGCGCAGCGACTTCTCGTCGACGAAGTCAAGGGTGTTCATTTCCATCCTTATGGTTTCGCGCGAACAGAGGACCCTGGCGGCACTTGGCGTGCTCGGCCGGTTCATGCTCCGATCAATGGGATGCGCCGGGTCGACAACCACCCAGGGCAACCTGAGCATTGTGCCAGATCGGCGCGCCGTGGAAGAAATCGACCCTGGTGGTGGCGAGTCGGCGGTCTCTTCACGTTACGCCCGAGGCGGTGCGATCGGTTCACGACTCCGGCGGGAGTATGGGCGAGGCGAACACTTCTTCGAGCGGAATCGGGCCGGTGTAGCGGCGGCAGTTGCAACCGACCCACTCACGCAGGCCGTGGATGCCTTTGCGGGAGATCTCGGCGTGACAAGCGCCCGAGGAGCGGTCGTGCAGTGCCAGGTCGTGACCACAACCGCAGCGTGCGCGAAGCTCCTTCCCCGCCCGGCCTCGCCGAGGCACGAATCGACCACATACCCAGCCGACACCGACGAGGCCGGCGCCGACCGCAAGGCTGAGCGGATCCAACATGAACGCAGTATACGTATACGCATAGCCACCGTCGATCGAAAAATGTCCTGCGACAGAACCATTTACGGGTTACGCGACACAGAGGCTTCCGGCAATCTCACGCGACCCCGATCATCCCCCGCCGCGCACGGCACGTTGCCGGCCGACCCCTCCGCTGAGCGTTCGTCAGCGGTGCTGTTCGCCGGAGATCGCGTCCTGGACAGGCGGCGGGCCGGGCGTACGCGGCGAGCCGTGGTCGGAGTGCCAGAACGAATGGTCGCGGTGCGGAGCGGGCGGGGCGGGCACAACCGTACGGGTGAGTTCCGCCTCCGCCGCCGTGCGGACGTGCTCGACGTCCGGTTTTCCGGCGACCAGATCCTGCACGAAGATCTTGGCGCGGATGACCGGGCGACGGTATCGCCGTTCCCGGACGATGGCCCGGTACCTCAGGCGCCTGCGGTCGCCGTAACGCCAGCGCGCCCAGGGCGCGCCAGGGCGGCTCAGCCGCAGCGCACCGACGACCAGCAACGGCAGGAAGAACATGCCGAACAGGCCGGTCCAGATCTTCCCTTTGGCGATCACGATGGCGGCGAGAGCGAGGTTGACCACGGCGAACACGACGACGAAGGAGCGGACCTCCAGGCTCGGATCCCGCCGGAAATCGTTGATGTCCAGCAGCCACAGCGGATGGAAGCCCAGCAGCAGCAATCCTGTCACGGCGAGCGCGACGAACACCGCGTCCACCGATGTCCGCCCCTGCTCCTCCCAATACACGTCGCGCAGATAGAAGATCAGCGCGAATTCGTCGAGCACCAGAGCGGCGCCCACGCCGAACAGCGCGGCGAGGATGCTGCCCGTGGCGGTGTCGGCGCTCTCGTACTGGGCGACCATGCCGACGCCGGAGGACAGCAGCAGGATCACCCCGAACACCATGTGGTGGATGTGCGTGTCACCGGCCCGCAGGTTGCCCGGCCACCAGCGCACCCGCGCGCGGATCAGCCGGACGCTGAGGCGGATGAACAGGAATCCGACGATGAATCCGAGCAGGAAGCACAGCAACGGCAGCCGCCCTTGGGCGATCACGTCCTCGTGGAGCCACCGTCGCATGGCCGCTACTTCCTCCTGCGGACCGGGCTACTGGCCGAAACCCGCCCTGCGCAAGGCGTCCGCCATCGCGCCGCTAGGTGCCGGCGCGTTCCTGCGCTGATTGCCGCCACGCCCCTGTCCTTGATTGCGGTTCTGGCCCTGTTGCCTGTTCTGACCATTCTGCCGCTGCCGCTGATCGCCTCCACCGGATCGGCCGCCGCCTTGACCGCGCTGCCGGTTGTCGCCGCCCTTGGCGGGCGTGCCGGGTTCGTCGTCCAGGCGCAGGGACAGACCGATGCGCTGGCGCGCGACGTCCACCTCGAGCACCTTCACCTTCACGACGTCGCCGGACTTGACCACTTCGCGCGGATCCTTGACGAAGTTGTGCGACATGGCCGAGACATGCACCAAGCCGTCCTGGTGCACACCCACGTCGACGAACGCGCCGAAGGCGGCCACGTTGGTCACCACGCCCTCGAGCACCATGCCCGGCTTCAGGTCGGCGACTTTCTCCACGCCCGCGGCGAACTCAGCGGTCTTGAATTCCGGACGCGGGTCGCGCCCCGGCTTCTCCAGCTCGGCGATGATGTCGGTAACGGTCGGGACACCGAAGCGCTCGTCGGTGAAATCGCCCGCGCGCAGCGAGCGCAGCGCCGTGGTGTTGCCGATGATCTCCGCGATGCCGCGTCCCGTCGATTCGAGGATGCGCCGCACGACCGGATACGCCTCCGGGTGCACCGCGGAGGTGTCCAGCGGATCGTCGCCGCCGCGAATGCGCAGGAAGCCCGCGCACTGCTCGAACGCCTTCGGGCCCAGCCGCGGGACGTCGAGCAGCGCGGTCCTGCTGCGGAACGGGCCGTTCTGATCCCGGTGCGCCACGATGCTCTCCGCCACCGACCCGGCGATGCCGGAGACCCGCGACAGCAGCGGCACCGAGGCGGTGTTCACGTCCACGCCGACCGCGTTCACCGCGTCCTCGACCACCGCGCCCAGCGAACGGGCCAGCAGCGATTCGGACACGTCGTGCTGGTACTGGCCGACGCCGATGGACTTCGGATCGATCTTCACCAGTTCGGCCAGCGGGTCCTGCAGCCGGCGCGCGATCGACACCGCGCCGCGCAGCGACACGTCCAGCTCGGGCAGCTCCTGCGAGGCGTAGGCCGAGGCGGAGTACACCGAAGCGCCCGCCTCGGAGACCACGATCTTGGTGGGCTTGTTCTCCGGGATGCGCGAGATCAGTTCGGCGGCAAGGGCGTCGGTCTCGCGCGAGGCGGTGCCGTTGCCGATGGCGATGAGTTCCACGCCGAATCGGGCCACCAGCGCGCCGAGCACCGCGAGCGACTTCTCGGTCTGGCCCTGCGGTTTGTGCGGGTAGATCACCTCGGTGGCGACCACCTTGCCGGTGGCGTCGACCACCGCCACTTTCACGCCGGTGCGGTAGCCGGGGTCCAGACCCATCGTCGTGCGGGTGCCCGCGGGGGCGGCGAGCAGCAGATCACGCAGATTCGCGGCGAACACGTCCACCGCGTCCTTCTCCGCCGCCTGCCGCAACCGCATCCTGGTGTCGATGCCGAGGCTGACCTGCAGCTTGGTCCGCCAAGCCCAGCGCACCGTGTCCAGCAACCAGGAGTCGGCGGGGCGGCCCCGGTCGGCGATGCCGAAGCGAGTGGCGATACGACCCTCGTAGACGGTGCGCTCGCCCGGCTGCGGCTCCTCGGTGTCCGGTTCGAGGTGCAGGGTGAGCACCTCCTCCTTCTCGCCGCGCAGCAGCGCCAGGATGCGGTGGGAGGGCAGCTTGTCGAACGGCTCGCTGAACTCGAAATAGTCGGCGAACTTCGCGCCCGCCTCCTCCTTGCCCGCGCGCACGGTCGAGGTGACCTGCCCGCGGTTCCACATCAGTTCGCGCAACTCGCCGACCAGATCGGCGTCCTCGGCGAAACGTTCGACCAGGATGGCGCGCGCGCCGTCGAGTTGCTCGGCGGTGTACTGCGCCGGGTCGGTGTTCGGATCCTCGATCAGGGCGTCGGCCACCGGCTCGTGCCCGGCCTCACGCGCGATCTGCGCCTTCGTGCGCCGCTTCGGCTTGTACGGCAGGTAGATGTCCTCGAGCCGGGCCTTGGTCTCGGCGAGCAGGAGCTGCCGATGCAGAGCGTCGTCGAGTTTGCCCTGGCCCCGGATCGATTCGATGATCGCGGCCCTGCGCTCGTCGAGTTCGCGCAGGTAGTGCAGACGCTCGTCGAGCACGCGCAGCTGCGCGTCGTCCAGGCCGCCGGTGACCTCCTTGCGGTACCGGGCGATGAACGGCACCGTCGAGCCCGCGTCGAGCAGCTCGACGGCGGCGCGCACCTGGGTCTCGCGCACCGCGAGTTCCTCGGCGATGCGACGGTTCACGCTGGCTGGGCCCGCGGTGTCGGAGCGTGGCACGGCGGGTGTGGACTCTGCACTGGCAGTCTCGGGCGCTGTCGTCACGTCGGAGACACTACCGTCGCCGCCTGACACGCGGTCCACACCCAGGTGAACCTCCCTCGTCTCAGCTGTCGTCCAGGCCGAGCAGCCGCCGCGACAGTTCCCGCATCTGCGCCTTGCGGACCTTGCCGGTGACCGTCATCGGGAATTCCTCGACCACATGCACGTAGCGGGGAATCTTGAAGTGCGCCAGCTTGCCGGCGGCGAAGTCTCGCACGGCCGTGGCGTCCAACGGCGTTGCGCCCTCGCGCATCCGGATCCAGGCCATCAGTTCTTCGCCGTACTTCGGATCCGGCACACCGATCACCTGCGCGTCCAGGATGTCGGGATGGGTGTAGAGGAATTCCTCGATCTCCCGCGGGTAGACGTTCTCGCCACCCCGGATGACCATGTCCTTGATCCGGCCGGTGACGGCCACATAGCCCTCGTCGTCCATCACGCCGATGTCGCCGGTGTGCATCCAACGGGCGGCATCGATGGCCTCGGCGGTCTTGTCCGGCTCGTCCCAGTACCCGAGCATCACCGAATAGCCTCGGGTGCACAGTTCGCCGGGTTCGCCGCGCGGCACCGTGAGACCCGTTGCGGGATCGACGATCTTGACCTCCAGGTGCGGCCCGACCCGGCCGACGGTGGCGGTGCGCCGTTCGATGCCGTCGTCGCGCCGGGTCTGGGTGCTGACCGGAGACGTCTCCGTCATGCCGTAGCAGATGCAGACCTCGCGCATGCCCATCCGGTCGATCACCCGCTTCATCACCTCGACCGGACACGGCGAGCCCGCCATGATCCCGGTGCGCAGCGTGGACAGGTCCGCGGCGGCCGAGTTCAGCGCGGCGAGCATGTCGATGAACATCGTCGGCACACCGTAGAGGGAGGTGCAGCGCTCGGCTTCGACCGCCGCCAGGGCCGCTCTCGGATCGAACGACGGCGACGGAATCACGATAGCGGCACCGTGGCTGGTGCTCGCCAGGTTGCCCATCACCATGCCGAAGCAGTGGTAGAACGGCACCGGGACGCAGATCCGGTCCTGCTCGGTGTATCCGCACAGTTCCCCGACGAAATAGCCGTTGTTCAGGATGTTGTGGTGACTGAGCGTGGCGCCCTTCGGGAAACCGGTTGTGCCCGAGGTGTACTGGATGTTGATCGGGTCGTCGGCGGAAAGCTGCGCACCCAGTTCGACGAGCCGATCGGTGTCGATCTCGGTGCCCGACAGCGCCTCCCACTCCGGTGTGCCCAGCACGAGCACCTGCGTCAGCGCCGGACAGTTCGGCCGGACCTGCTCGATCATCGCCACGTAGTCCGAGGACTTGAACCGCTCGGCCGCGATGAGCATTCGCACGCCCGCCTGGCACAGCACGTACTCCAGTTCACTGGTGCGGTACGCCGGATTGATGTTGACCAGGATCGCGCCGATTTTCGCCGTGGCGTACTGCACCAGAAACCATTCCGCGCGGTTCGGCGCCCAGATGCCGACCCGGTCGCCCTTGCCGATGCCCTGTGCGGCCAGGCCGCAGGCCAGGGCGTCGACCGCGGCGCCGAGAGCGCGATAGGTCCAGCGCCGTCCGCTCGGCAGATCCACCAGGGCTTCCCGGTCCGGGAACGCCGCCACCGCGCGATCGAGATTGCCGCCGATGGTGTCGCCGAGCAGCGCGACGTCCGACACGCCCGAGGCGTAGCTGGGCAGGGGCAACATGGCCGAAGTCATCGGGCACCGCCCTGCCGCAGCACGAACCGCTGCACCTTGCCGCTGGGCGTCTTCGGCAGGCTCGCCACGAAGTGAACCCGGCGCGGGTAGGCATGCGCCGCGAACTTTCGCTTCACCAGGCTCTGTAGCTCGGCTTCCAGCTCGGCACCGCCGACGGCGCCGTCACGCAGCACGACGAACGCCTCGAGCACTTCGCCGCGCAGTTCGTCCGGAATGCCGACCACCGCCGCCTCCGCGACCTGCTCGTGCAGCACCAGAACGCTCTCCACCTCGAACGGGCCGATGCGGTAGCCGGCCATGATGATCACGTCGTCGTCGCGGGAGGAGAAGCGGAAGAAGCCGTCCGCGTCCTGTGAGCCCGCGTCACCGGTCAGATACCAGCGGCCGTCGGCGGTGTAGCGCTGCGCGGTGCGGTCCGGAGCGTCGAGATAGCCGAGGAACCACAGCAGCGGACTGCGTTCCGTATCGATCGCGACCCGGCCCAATTCGCCGGGGGGAGCGATCGTGTCGGCGTCGTCGGAGAGCACGGCGCAGGTCCAGCCGGGCAGCGAGCGACCCATCGATCCGGCGGGGGTCTCGGTGTCCAGGTCTTCGTGCCAGGCGTTGCAGATAACCATGCCGTGCTCGGTCTGGCCGTAGTGGTCGCGCACCGCGACACCGAGGTACTCGACGGACCACGCGACCACTTCAGGGGTCAGCGGTTCTCCCGCCGAAGACGCACGGCGCAATCGGGAATGCACGGGCGGCGTGGCACCGTCGGCGCGCAACGCTCGATATACCGTCGGGGCGGCGGCGAAGTTGGTGACGCCGAACGTCTCCAGCACCTGCCAGGTCAGCGGTGCCGAGAAGCCCGCGTGCAGCAGGATGCTGCGGATGCCGGTGGCCAGCGGGCCGAGGATGGCGTAGTAGAGCCCGTAGGCCCAGCCCGGATCGGCGGCGTTCCAAAAGACGTCGTCGGGGCGGACGTCCAGCGCGAATTCCTGGTACGCGTGGAAGGAGGCGAGCGCGCGCAGCGGAATCGGGACGCCCTTGGGCGTGCCCGTGGTGCCGCTGGTGAACAGTTGGACGAGCAGTCCGTCACCGCCCACCACGATCGGCTGAGCCTGCGGAGAGGTGGCCGTATGAGCGTGGAGCAACTCGTCCATCCGCAGCGCCCCTTCGGGCGCCTCCGCTCCGGTGACGATGAGCCGCCAGGACGGATCGCCGGGCAGATCGGGTCCCGGCGCCAGCTTCGGCGCCTGGTCGGCATCGGCGATGACGACCGAGGCGCGACTGGCGTTCAACCGCAGGGCGATCGCGGGCGGAGCGAAGGCGGTGAACAGCGGAACGTGCACCGCACCCCGGCGCCAGATCCCGAGCAGAGCGACCACCAGGTCCGCGGATTTCGCCATCAGCGTGGCGACCCGGTGGCCGGGTTCGACGCCGAGTCCGGCGAGTGCGTCGGCGAAGCGGGCGGAGCGTTCGCGCAGTTCGCCGTAGGTGAGGTCGGTCGAGGACAAGTCGGCCTCGACGATCGTGAAGGCGACCCGGTCGGCCGGGTGCCGATCACACAGCAGGTCCGCCGCCGACGCGTCGGCGCGGTCGTAACAGTCCAGCAGTTCGCGCACCCGCTGATTCAGATCGGTGCCCATCTTCAGTTCTCCTCGTTCTGTGATCCAGCTCAACCCGGGTGTGCAATAGGATGTGGGTCACATCCCGCTGCCCACTACCCCCGAAAAGGGGTGAGTCTCGTGACCCACACCGCACTGCTGCGTCCGCGCGACAGCGACGCGCTGCGCGCCGAGATCCGCTGGGTGGCGAGCGCGGCGGGCGTGCCGGTGGCGTTCGGCGGCGAAGTGCACGGCGACGCGCTGCTGCTGTCGGAATTCGTCGGCACGCTGACCAACGGCCTGCGCGGTCTGGCCGTCGTGCGGGCTTCCGGGCTGGGCGGACGGGTGATGGATTCCGGACGGCCCGCCGCGGTCTCCGACTATCGCCGCGCCTCCTCGATCACCCACGACTACGACGGGCCGGTCTCCGGCGAGGGCATCCGGTCGGTGCTCGCCGTGCCCGTGGTGGTGGACCAGCGCTCCCGCGCGGTGCTCTACGCCGCGACGCGCGGCGCGAGTCCGCTGGGCGACCGCACCGCGGATCTGGTCGTGCAGGCCGGGCGCCGCTTGGCCACCGAGATCGCCGTTCGCGACGAGGTCGACCGTCGGCTGCGCATGCTGGAGGCCACCGCGCCGTCGGCGGCCGCGGCACCGGCGATCACGGAGGAACTCCGCGACATCCACGCCGAACTGCGCGGCATGGCGCGCTCGACCGAGGACGATCGGCTGCGCGGACGCCTGCACGCGGTATGCGAGCGCCTCACCCGGGTCATGACCGGCGACCCGCGGCCGGACGGCCCGAAACTGTCCCGCCGAGAACTCGACGTGCTATCCCAGATCGCCTTGGGTTGCACCAATCAGGAAGCGGCGCAACGACTCTCACTCGGCCCGGAGACCGTGAAGAGCTACCTTCGCAACGCGATGGTCAAACTCGACGCCCACTCCCGGCACGAGGCGGTGGTGGCCGCCCGCCGCCATGGTCTGCTGCCCTGACGATCCCCGCTGCAGTCCACCGAGGGCAACGTTCCGTTGTCGGTACACCTCTCGGCGGTGACGTCGGTGCCGAAGGCCCGAGCACGGCCGATGATGCATGGCTGCTCGAGAATTCGGATTCAGGTGGGTGAGGAGGTCGTCGACCTAGGTCGGTGGGGTCGGCGTTGCCTTTCCATCGGCCGCGAGGTGGCCCGCCGCGGCGAGGTCGGCGGCGCCGTGCGCGAGTGCGCGGAGCAGGGCGGCGAGGCGGATGGGGTCGCCGGCGGGAAGGTCGCCCGCGGCTTGGCATCGGGCGACGATGTCGATCTGCGCCTCTTGCGCGGCGTGAGCGGCCGTGGCGAGTTCGGGCGAGTCGATCGTCCACGCGCCGAAGACCAGCTTGAAGCGGGCCGGATAGGGGCCAGTGCCCACTCGATGTAGCCGTGCAGCGGTCTATCGCTCGGGTCCGGCCGTGCCGTGGTCCGCGAGCAGGTCCGGACGACGCTCGCGGGTCCGCGCGAGTGATTGCTCGCGCCGCCAGGCCGCCACCTTCGCGTGGTCGCCGGACAGCAGGACCGGAGGGACGTCCAACCCGCGCCAGGAGACCGGACGGGTGTAGCTGGGACCTTCGAGCAACCCGTCGGAAAACGAATCCTCTTGATGTGACTGCTGATTGCCGAGGACACCGGGCAGCAGCCGGACCACGGCCTCGGTCATCACCAGCACGGCCGCCTCGCCGCCGATCAACACGTAGTCGCCGATGCTGACCTCTTGCACCCGGACGCGGCGGGCGGCGTCGTCGAAGACGCGCTGGTCGATGCCCTCATAGCGGCCGCAGGCGAAGACGAGATGCCGCTCGGCGGCCCAGCTGTGTGCCATGGCCTGCGTGAACGGCATCCCCGCGGGCGTGGGGACCACGAGCAGCGCGTCATCGGGACATACTTCGTCGAGCGCGTCGCCCCACACGGTCGGTTTCATGACCATGCCCGGCCCACCCCCGTAGGGGGAATCGTCGACGGACTTGTGCACGTCATGCGTCCAACGGCGCAGGTCGTGCACCGTGAGCGAGATCAGTCCCTTGTCGATCGCCTTACCCAGCAGTGCCGTGCGCAACGGCTCCAGGTACTCGGGGAAGATCGTGACGACGTCGAGTTTCATGACTGTCTCCTAGCGCCGCCGGGCCGCAGGTCGTCGGCCGGGGCGAGCGACGCGCGGTCGGACGCCCACCGTGTCATTCCGGGTCGAGCAAACCTTCGGGCGGATCGATCACGATCACGCCCTCGGCGAGGGACACCGTGGGCACGATGGCGGTGACGAACGGGATCAGGATCTCCCGCCCGTCGTCCGCGGCCCGCACCTCCAGCAACTCACCCGCCGCGGAATGCAGCACTTCGCGCACGGAGCCGACCACGGTGCCGTCGGTGAGCCGTACCTCCAGCCCCTCCAGTTCGTGGTCGTAGAACTCGTCCGGATCCTCCGAAGGCGGAAGGTCGGCACTGTCGACCACGAACAGCATGCCGCGCAACGCGTCGGCAGCGGTGCGGTCGGTCACACCGGACAGGAACACCAGAAGCCGGCCCGAGTGCTGCCGGGCCGACTCCACGGTGAACTCGCGAACCTCCGCCGCTCGCGGCAGCCGACCGCGCAACCTGACGCCCGGCGCGAAACGCGCCTCCGGCTCGTCGGTGCGCACCTCGACGACGAGTTCGCCGCGCACGCCGTGCGACTTGGCGACCCGCCCGACGACGAGTTCCATCTACTGGTCGGTGTCGACCACGTCGACCCGGATGCCCCGGCCGCCGATACCGGCGACGAGGGTGCGCAGCGCGGTCGCGGTACGTCCGCCGCGACCGATCACTTTGCCCAGGTCATCGGGGTGAACGTGCACCTCGACGGTGCGTCCCCTGCGGCCGGTGATCAGCTCGACGCGGACGTCATCGGGATTGGCGACGATACCGCGCACCAAGTGCTCGACGGCATCGGCGACGACGGCGCTCACTGCTCCATCACCTCACGACGCAACTCACCCGTCGTCGGGGCCGGTCTGCGCACGGCTCGTGACGGGTATCGGATGGACGGGTATCGCCCGCTCATTACTCGCCGGCCTCGGCAGCCTCGGCGCCCTCCTCGGCGTCCTTCTTGCCCTTCTTCTTGGGGGTGACCGCCTCGGCGACCGGCTCGTTGTCGGCGGCGGCCAGCGCGGCGTTGAACAGGTCCAGCTTCGACGGCTTGGCCGGCTTGACCTTCAGGGTGCCCTCGGCGCCCTCGATGCCCTTGAACTTCTGCCAGTCGCCGGTGATCTTCAGCAGCTGGAGGACCGGCTCGGTCGGCTGCGCGCCGACGCCGAGCCAGTACTGCACGCGCTCGGAGTTGATCTCGATCAGCGAGGGCTCTTCCTTCGGGTGGTACTTGCCGATGGACTCGATGGCCCGGCCGTCACGGCGGGTGCGGGCGTCCGCGACGACGACGCGGTACTGCGGGTTGCGGATCTTGCCCAGGCGGGTGAGCTTGATGCGAACAGCCACTGCTGATCTGCCTTTCGTTGGTTGGTCACGACGCAATTCGGCGACCCGCATGGTCTGCGAGCCCGGTTTTGCGCTTTCGAGTGTGTGACCGCCGCGCGGTACGGAACCGGAGACGGGCTGACACTTGTCCGGAAGGACGGTGGTCCATTGTGCCAGACCGGACGATCCCGCCAGAAATCGCGTGCGTGTTCACACAACGATGCCCACCCGCCATAACCAGGCATGCGACTGTTCCGACGCCACCGCACACGACCCGCCCGCATCACCCGCGACATCGCGAGCGAACTCGGCGATGAGGCTGCCGTCGAGTACGTCGTACCCGGCGTGTTCCGGGTGCTGCGACTCGTTGCCGCGGGCGTCGCCCGCGCCATGGAGTGAGGCTCGGCGTCTCGATGCGGCTAGCCCGGGACGGTGGCGGTGAGCGCACGGGTGGGGACCCAGGGGCCGCCCCACCACATCTGCCACCCCACGGGGCGCAGGGTGAGGGCGGTCGCGCCGTTCGCCGCCAGGACGGCGCGGTACGCCCGGGTGTCGCCGATATCGACGATGACCAGTTTGCCGCCGGGACGCAGCACGCGGCACGCCTCCCGGAGCGCCGCCGCCCGGCCCTCGGCGGTCTTGATGTCGTGAATCGCCAAGCTGGAGACGACGACGTCGAACACGCCGTCCGGGAACGGCATGCGGGTCATGTCGCCGGTGCGCAACTCGATCCGATCGGCGACGTTCTCCGCGAGCGCGTTCCGCTCCGCGGTGGCCGGGGTGTTCTCGCAGTGGTCCGCGGAGCACCACAGATCCAGGCCCACCGCACACCCGGCGGGCAAGCGGCGCGCGGCGGCCAGCAGCACCGCGCCGCGCCCGCACCCCATGTCGAGCAATCGTTCGTCGCCACGCAGTTCGAGGTCGTCGAGCAGGCGCGCCCAGACCCGGAACTTGCCCCGGCGGGTCGCGTGCAGGAACAGCCCGAACTGCGTGGCCAGCACGACGCCGATCAGCAGGAGCAGCAGGCACGGGCGCAGTTGCTGGAACAGCGCCACCACCAGCGCGGCGGCAAGATACCCGACCGCGAGAACTCCCAGCAACAACAGCACCGACGGCGCGTCGACACCGTACGACGCGCGCCACGGAGGGGCTATCATTGCCCGATCATAACCAGCGCCAACGGTATTCGCGCCGGGTTCGCGCTCGTCAGCGCACCAAGGGAGCGAAGGTACGCCCGGCGAGTTCGACCGCACCCGGCTCGTGCCCGTTGAACACCATATTGATGATGAGACCGTCTACGCCGTGGTCCAGAACGCGGGTCCGCAGCTGTTCGGCAACCTCGTCCGGTGTGCCGACGAACTGGCGGTCGGCCGGGCTCTGCGCGAGCTCGGCGTCCGACAGGGCCGACAGGTCGATACCCATGCGGCTCAAGTAATCCCGCTGCTGCTTGCGCACGAGGTCACCGTCTTCGTCCATCATGACGAAGCACAGGTAGCTGGTCTCCAGGGTCCGCGGATCCCGGCCGACCTCCGCGCAGCGCGCCCGCAGCGCCTCGATCTTGCGCGGCAGCTCGGACGCGTTGCAGATGATGTTGAGATGGTCGGCGAAGCGAGCGGCAAGGCCGAAGGTCTTCTTCTCACCGCTGCCGCCGAGCAGGATCGGCAGATCGTCGCGTACGCGCGGCTCGTTCATCGCGTTCTCGACCCGGTACCACTTGCCCTGGAAGGTGGGCCGCTCGCCGCGCAGCATCGGCTGGATGATGTGCAGCGCCTCGTCGAGCCGCTCGAAGCGGTCGGTGAAGGTGCCGAACTCGTAGCCCAGGGAGCGGTGCTCGAGTTCGAACCAGCCCGCGCCGATGCCGAGCACCGCGCGGCCACCGCTGACCACGTCCAGCGTGGTGACCGTCTTGGCGAGCATCGCCGGGTTGCGGTAGGTGTTGCCGGTGACCAACGCCGACAACTGGATTCGCTCCGTCGCCGTGGCCAGGCCGCCGAGCGCGGTGTAGGCCTCGAGCATCGGCTCGTCGGGCGTGCCGATGCCGGGCAACTGATAGAAGTGGTCCATGACGAAGGCCGTGTCGAAACCGGCGGCTTCGGCCTCTCGGGCCTGCGCGATCACCGTGGGGAACAGCTCGCGCACCGACTTGCCGTAGCTGAAGTTGGGCATCTGATATCCGAGGCGAATTGTCACGAAATCCGACCTTACGCCCCTTTCGGATACGCGCGGGTGAGCCGCGGCGCCGAGTTATCTATGGCCGGTGACCGGACCGTGCCCGCCGTACACGCGCCCGCGCAGCACGACGGCGTACGGCGTGGTGAGCGTCTCGGGGTGGCTACGCGGATCCTCCTCGTAGACAACGAAATCCGCGGGAGCACCGTCCTCGATGCCGGGTCGCCCGAGCCACTCGCGCGCCTGCCAGGAGGCCGCGCCGAGCGCGTCGTGCCGGGACAGTCCCGCGGCGCCGAGCGCGGCGATCTCGTCGGCGATGCGCCCGTGGCGGATGGAACCGCCCGCGTCCGTGCCCGCGAAGATCGGCACGCCCGCCTCGTGCGCGGCGGCGACCGTGCCGCGCACCCGCCGGTGCAGATCGCGCATGTGCGCGGCGTAGACGGGGAATTTGCCCGCGCTGTCGGCGATACCGGGGAAGGTGTCGATATTGATCAGGGTGGGAACCAGGGCGGTGCCGTGCTCGACCATCATCTCGATGGTCTCGTCGGTGAGACCGGTGCCGTGCTCCAGGCAGTCGATACCGGCGTCGATCAGGCCGGGCAGCGCGTCTTCGCCGAAGACGTGTGCGGTGACCCGCGCACCGTTGGCGTGCGCCGCGGCGATGGCCTCCTTCAGGATCGCGTCGCTCCACAACGGCCGCAGGTCGCCCACCGAGCGGTCGATCCAGTCGCCGACGATCTTCACCCAGCCGTCGCCGAGGCGGGCCTGCTCGGCGACGATCTCCGGCAGGTCGCGTTCGTCGTCGAGCTCGATGCCCAGTTCGCGGATGTAGCGCTTCGGACGGGCGATGTGGCGGCCCGCGCGGATGATCCGCGGGAGGTCCTCGCGGTCGTCGACGAACCGGGTGTCGATGGGCGAGCCCGCGTCGCGCAGCAGCAGGGCACCGGCGGCGCGCTCGGTCTCGGCCTGTGCGACGGCGCCGGCGTGGTCCTCGTGGCCCCCGCCGTACCGGATCCCGACGTGGCAGTGGGCGTCGACCAGTCCCGGCACGATCCAGCCCGAGCCGCACAGCGTTTCGGCTCCGGGCACGGGCTCGAACGACACCAGGCCGTCGCGCACCCAGAGGTCGCGCACCTCGCCTTCGGGAAGAACCACACCGCGCAGATGCACCGCAACCTCCTGGAACTCGTCGGCGGCCGCCAACCTGGTGTCCGACTCCCGGATCGGACATTTCGCGCGAAGCACGGCCACGCGGCAGCGACGCCGCGCACACGGCGACCGACCGGCGAGGCACACAGGCACGCCGCCCACGAACAGCGTGGGCGGCGTAAGTGGCCTACTTCTTCGGGAACTTCAGTTTGCTGAGATCGAAGCCCTCCAGGCCGGGCGGCAACTGGTCCAGACCGGCAGGCATGTTGGACAGGTCGGGCATCCCCGCGGGCAGGCCGGGCATGCCGCCCATCCCGGGGAAACCACCGCGCACCTTCGGCGGCGTCGGGCCGCGACCACCCTTCTTGCCCTTCTTGCCCTTCTTCGCGTTGCCGCGACGGGCGCCGGGCAACCCCATCTGGCGGCCCATCATCGTCATCATCTTCTTGGCCTCGAAGAAGCGGTCGACGAGCTGGTTGACCTCGGAGACCTGGACACCGGAACCGTTGGCGATGCGCAGGCGGCGCGAGGCGTTGATGATCTTCGGGTTCGCCCGTTCGGCCGGGGTCATACCGCGGATGATCGCCTGCACCCGGTCCAGCTGCTTGTCGTCGACCTGGGCGAGCATGTCCTTCATCTGGCCCGCGCCCGGCAGCATGCCGAGCAGGTTCCCGATCGGGCCCATCTTGCGGATGGCCAGCATCTGGTCGAGGAAGTCCTCGAGGGTGAGCTCGCCGCTGCCGATCTTGCGGGCGGCCTCCTCGGCCTGCTTGGCGTCGTAGACCTGCTCGGCCTGCTCGATCAGGGTGAGCACGTCGCCCATGCCGAGAATGCGGCTGGCCATGCGATCCGGGTGGAAGACGTCGAAGTCCTCGAGCTTCTCACCGGTCGAGGCGAACAGGATCGGCACGCCGGTGACCTCGCGGACACTCAGCGCCGCACCACCGCGGGCGTCGCCGTCGAGCTTGGTGAGCACCACGCCGGTGAAGCCCACGCCGTCACGGAACGCCTCGGCGGTGTTGACCGCGTCCTGGCCGATCATGGCGTCCAGCACGAACAGGGTCTCGTCCGGTTGCACGGCGTCGCGGATGCCCGCGGCCTGGCGCATGAGCTCTTCATCGATGCCGAGACGGCCCGCGGTGTCGACGATGACGACGTCGTACTGCTTCTGCCGCGCCTCTTCGACACCCCCGCGCGCCACGTTCACCGGATCGGCGGCGGAGATGCCGAGCGGGTTCTCACCGCCACCGATCGAGGTGCCGGGGTGCGGCGCGTAGACGGGCACGCCCGCGCGCTCGCCGACGACTTGCAGCTGGGTGACGGCGCCGGGGCGCTGCAGGTCGCACGCCACCAGCAACGGTTGATGGCCCTGCCCCTTCAGCAGTTTGGCCAGCTTGCCCGCGAGCGTGGTCTTACCGGAACCCTGCAGACCGGCCAGCATGACCACCGTCGGCGGGTTCTTGGCCAGGTTCAGCCGCCTGGTCTCGCCGCCGAGGATCCCGATGAGTTCCTCGTTGACGATCTTCACGACCTGCTGGGCCGGGTTCAGCGCCGCGGAGACCTCCGCGCCCTTGGCGCGCTCCTTGATCCGCCCGATGAACCCGCGGACCACGGGCAGCGCGACGTCGGCCTCCAACAAGGCCAGGCGGATCTCGCGGCAGGTGGCGTCGATGTCGGCCGGTGACAGACGCCCCTTACCGCGCAGATCCTTGAGGGCACCGGTAAGCCGGTCGGACAGGGATTCGAACACCGATCGCGCTCCTGATCTCGGGGGACGTCACATTCTCTCCCAGGGTAATGGGATCGCCCGCGTGTTCGCGCAGGCGGTGCGTCCTTCCCGGCGCGGCGGGCTCGCTAGTCGAGCACGCGACGGCGCGGCCTGGCCGTTTTGCGGTAGTCGTGGTTCTCCTCGGCCACCATGAAGACCGCCTCGTTGGCGGTCAGGCCCAGCTCGAGGGCCAGGCCGTCGAGAACGGCCCACTCGGCCCTGCTCGGGATGGGCGAGGTGGCGACCGTGGAGGCGATCGTCATCGCGGTAACCGCCTGTCGCCCGGTCAGCGTGCGACCAGGAAGCCAGGAGACCACCCACCGGTCGCCGCCGACGCAGCGCGCCATGTGCGCGGTCTCGTCACTCGTCATCGTGGACGCCGAAACGACTTCAATTGCCATCGACCTGCTCCCCTCGTGCTCGCGATAGCCGGACGCTCTAGATCGTAGGGTCAGGTCGCGAGACGAGAGTTGGGATGCAGCAAATATTGCGCAACAGATTTATCACCGGATAAAAGTGCTGCTAATCACCATTTTCCGAATCTCGAGCACCGTCAGCAGGCGGTTTCGGCGCGGTTCTGGGAACCACCGCGATAAGCGCCTTCTCGATCGTTTCGCGGCGCGCGGGGCTGTCCTCGGCGCCCAGCTCGAGGCAAAAGCTGTCGACCACCGCGGACCCCATCGTGACCACCTTGGCCCAACGGACGTCGGCTCCGCAGCCGGCCAGCTCCGCGGCCAGGCGGCTGAGCAAGCCGACCCGGTCCTCGGCGCGCAATTCCAGGATCACCTGCCCCGGTACCGAGGTGTCCGACCAGATCACCCGGGGTTGGGCCTGCGCGTACCGGCTCCGGCCGATCGTGCCCGCCTCGCGCTCGCGTTTGGCCAGCGCCGCCGCCACATCCAGGTCGCCGGCCGTGGCCCGGATCAATTCCTGGCGCAACAGCCCCGGGTCCGGCGGATCGCCGAACTTGGGCGCGACGACGAAGGTGTCCACCGCGGAGGCGCCTTCGACGCCGAGCGCGGCCGACAGCACGCGCAGCGAATGCAGCGCGAGCACGCCCGCGGCGTCGGACAGCAGCCCGGAACTGTCGGGCGCGATGACGGTGACCACATACGTGTGCTTGCTCTCACCGGGCTGCAGATCGACGTGCACGCCGCCCGCCCTGGCCTTCTCGACCAAGTCCGGTGCGATCGGTTCCGGTGTCGGCAGCTGGTCGCCCGCCATGATCAACCGGCAGCGCCGGACCAGTTCACCGATCAGCGACGCCTTCCAGTCGCCCCACACGCCGGGACCGGTGGCCTGCGAATCCGTCTCGGCCAGGGTGTGCAGCAGCTCCAGCAGTTGCGGATCGCCGTCGAGCGCCTCGACGACGTACCGCACCGTCTCCGGATCGGACAGATCGCGCCGGGTCGCGGTTTCCGGCAGCAACAGGTGATGGCGCACGACCGCGCTGAGCGTGCGCACGTCCGACGGCCACAGTCCGAGGCGGCGGCCGATATGGGTGGCCAGTTCCGCGCCGACCACGCTGTGATCGCCTGCGCGACCCTTGCCGATGTCGTGCAGCAGCGCACCGAGGGCGAGCAGGTCGGGGCGGGCGACCCGGGTGCTCAGCCCGCCCGCGTAGGCGACTGTCTCCATGAGATGCCGGTCGACGGTCCAGATGTGCTGGACATCGCGCGGCGGCAGGTCGCGCACGGCGCCCCATTCCGGCAGCAGCCTGCCCCACAATCCCGTCCGGTCCAGCGCCTCGATCGCGTCGATCGTGCCGCGGCCCGCGCCCAACAGGACCAGCAAGTCGTTGAGGGCGTCCTTGGGCCACGGCTCGCGTAGCTCGGGAGCGTCCTCGGAGAGCCGGTTGAGGGTGGTGGCCGACATCGGCAGGCCGGTCTGCGCCGACGCCGCCGCGACGCGCAGGATCAGCCCGGGGTCGCGCTGCGGGCGGGCGTCTCTGGCCAGCACGACCTCACCCGCGTGCTCGACCACGCCTTCGTCCAGCGGCCTGCGCACCGGCATCCGGCGCAGGCGCGCCAATCCCCGGCGGGGCAGTGCGTTGGCCGCGGTACGCAGCCCGACGTCCACGGAGTAGCTGACCGTCCGGGCCGAATCGCTCAGTGTGCGGGCCAGATCGAACCGATCGCCGATGCGCAAGGCAGCGCCGATCTCGTCGGCGTCCTGTGCGCGCAGCTGGTCGCGGGCTCGTCCCGCCACACGGTGCAGTTCGGTGCGCACGTCCAGCAGCCGACGGTGCGCCTGCTTCAATCCGCCGCCGGGCACGTCCGGCCCCAATCCGGGCATGGCGTCGGTGAGCTGGGCGATCGCCAGCGCGTCCAGCAGCTGGATGTCGCGCAGGCCGCCGCGCCCGTTCTTCAGGTCGGGCTCGGCGCGGTGCGCGATCTCGCCATTGCGCTCCCATCTGGCCTTGGCCTGGGCGATGAGCTCCTCGAAGCGGGAGCGGATGCCGGTGCGCCACTCCCGGCGCACCCCGCCGATCAGCAGATTGCTCAGTTCCTGGTCGCCGACGATGTGCCTGGCCTCGAGCATGCCGAGCGCGGCGATGAGATCGTCCGCGGCCACCCGAAGCGCCTGCGGAACGGTACGCACGCTGTGGTCGAGTTTGATGTGCGCGTCCCACAGCGGATACCAGAGCTGGTCGGCGACCTCGGCCACCCGGGCCGGGTCGACGTCGTCGTGCAGCAGCACCAGGTCCAGATCGGAGTACGGCAGCATCTCCCCGCGCCCCAGGCCGCCGACGGCCACCACGGCCAGACCGCTGTCGGGGGCGATGCCCAGTTCGGCGCCCTTGCTGGTGAGCCAGAGTTCATAGAGGTCGACCAGCGCCTGGCGCAGCGACTGGGCATCCAGCCGGGGATTGCGCGGCTGGCCGCCGTCGAGCAGTTGGGTTCGCGCGCGGACCAGGTCGGCCGCCCCGTTGGACACCTTGCCGTTGCCTTGTTCGGTGACCTTCGGATCACCGTCGTGCTCGTACTGACTAGCCACAACCCACCGCCCATTTGATGCGCGCGGCCCCGCCCCGACCGGGAGCTCCGGTGGGAGCGGGGCCGCCGCTCGACTCGTTTCCGCTACAGCGCGTCGGTGCCGCGTTCGCCGGTCCGCACCCGGATGATCGCCTCCACCGGAGTGATCCAGACCTTGCCGTCGCCGATCTTGCCGGTGCGGGAGGCCTCCACGATCACCTCCACGACCTTGTCGACGGAGGCATCGTCCACGACGACCTCGACGCGAACCTTCGGCACGAAGTCGACGGAATACTCCGCGCCGCGGTACACCTCGGTGTGGCCCTTCTGCCGGCCGTACCCTTGGACCTCGCTGACGGTCATGCCCAACACACCCGCCTGCTCGAGACCCGACTTGACGTCTTCGAGCGTGAACGGTTTGACGATTGCGGTGATCAGTTTCATGTTCGTCATGCCTCCTTGACGGCCGAACGTGCCGTGCTACCCAGAGCGGCGAAGTCGTAGGCGGTTTCCGCGTGCTCGGACTCGTCCAAGCCGACCGACTCTGCTTCCTCGCTCACGCGCAGCCCAATGGTGAACTTCACGATATAGGCAATGATCAGGGTCGCGATGAAGGAGAAGGCAAGTACCACACCGGCGCCCACCGCCTGCCGCCACAGCTGATCGAAACCGCCGCCATAGAACAGACCGGTCTTGGCCGCACCCGCCTCGGGCGCCGCGACGAAACCGACCATCAGGGTGCCGACGATACCGCCGACCAGGTGCACGCCGACCACGTCGAGCGAGTCGTCGAAACCGAACTTGAACTTCAGGCCGACCGCGAGGGCGCACAGCGCGCCGGCGACGACGCCGATGGCGAGCGCGCCGAGCACGTTCACCGAGGAACACGACGGCGTGATGGCGACCAGACCCGCCACGATGCCCGAGGCCGCGCCCAGCGAGGTGGGCTTGCCGTCGCGGATCTTCTCCACCAACAGCCAGGCCAGCATCCCGGCGCAGGTCGCGATGGTGGTGGTGACGAAGGTCGAACCGGCGAGGCCGCCGGAGGTCACCGCGGATCCGGCGTTGAAGCCGAACCAGCCGAACCACAGCAGACCGGCGCCGAGCATGACGAACGGCAGATTGTGCGGGCGGAACGGGGTGGTCGGCCAACCCTTGCGCTTGCCGAGCACCAGCACCAGGGCCAGACCGGCCGCACCGGCGTTGATGTGCACCGCCGTTCCACCGGCGAAGTCCACCGCGAGCAGCTTGTTGGCGATCCAGCCGCCCTCGTGCACGACGTTGCCGTCGGCGTCCTTGACCTCGAAGTCGAACACCCAGTGCGCGACCGGGAAGTAGACCACCGTGGACCAGATGCCCGCGAACACCAGCCACGCGCCGAACTTCAAGCGGTCGGCGACCGCACCCGAGATGAGGGCAACCGTGATGATGGCGAACATCAGCTGGAAGGCGACGAAGACGGTCGCCGGAATAGTGCCCGCGAGCGGGATGTTCACCGCGTCGGTGGTGACCGCGCCCGCCGCGTCCTTGACCTCGGCGACGGAGTTGCCGCCGATCAGGCCCTTCAGGCCGAAGAACTGCGTCGGGTCACCGATCACGCCGAACGTGTTGTCGCCGAAGGCCGTCGAGTATCCGTACAGCGACCACAGAACGCCGACCAGGCCCATGGCGCTGATGCTCATCATGATCATGTTGAGCACGTTCTTCGACCGGACCATGCCGCCGTAGAAGAAAGCCAGGCCCGGCGTCATCAGCAACACGAGCGCCGAACTCGCCAGCATCCAAGCGGTGTCACCGGTATCCGGTGCACCGGTAAGTGGAAAAGCCACCTTAATGTCCTCCTCATCTCGGGCCCAGCCGCTTCCGGCAAATGGACCTGAACAGAAGGGTCCTAACTCGGTGTTTCATCCGTAGAGCTGCCGTGTTTCACCTACGTGAACGGATGGAGCAGCTGTGTTGCCACTAGGTTTCGTCCCACGCACCAGCGGTTTTCCGGCGCTGTGAGCACGGTGTTCGGGAAATCGGACATTCGTTACCGCGCACGAGGAGTCGGCAAACTTCCGGGGTGTGACCGCCCTCGCACCGAGGGCGGCGGCGATCGAACGAGCGCCCTCGGCGCACCTCGTGGATGGAACGCCGCGGGCGGCAACCTCTTTCGACCGGTCTCGGCGAGTGGAACGGCTCAGCCCAGCAGCGCGTCCACGAACGCGGCGGGCTCGAACGGAGCCAGGTCGTCAGCCCCCTCACCGAGCCCGACCAGCTTCACCGGCACGCCCAATTCGTGCTGGACCTGGAAGACGATGCCGCCCTTCGCCGTCCCGTCGAGCTTGGTCAGCACGACGCCTGTGATATCGACCACTTCGGCGAACACCCTGGCCTGGGTCAGTCCGTTCTGCCCGACGGTCGCGTCCAGCACGAGCAGGACCTCGTCGACGGCGGCCTTCTTCTCCACGACGCGCTTGACCTTGCCCAGCTCGTCCATCAGACCCGTCTTGGTGTGCAGCCGACCGGCCGTATCGATCAGCACCACGTCGACGCCGTGCTCGACGCCCGCGGCCACCGCGTCGAACGCGACCGCGGCCGGGTCGGCGCCCTCGCGGCCGCGGACGGTGTCGGCGCCGACCCGCTCGCCCCAGGTCTGCAACTGGTCGGCGGCCGCGGCGCGGAAGGTGTCGGCCGCGCCGAGCAGCACCCGGCGGCCGTCGGCCACGAGCACGCGGGCGAGCTTGCCGGTGGTGGTGGTCTTGCCGGTGCCGTTCACGCCGACCACGAGCAGGATCGACGGGTGATCGGGATGCGGCAGCGCGCGCACCGAGCGGTCCAGCTCCGGTCGCAGCTGCTCGATCAGCACGTCGCGCAGCACGGCACGCGCCTGGTCGGTGGTCCGCACGCTGCGTGCCGCCATCTCCGAGCGCAGCCGGGACACGACAGCGGTGGTGCTCGCGGTGCCGAGGTCGGCCAGCACGAGGGTGTCCTCCACCTCTTCCCACGAGTCGTCGTCCAGGTCACCGCCACCGAGCAGGCCGAGCAGGCTCTTGCCGACCGCGTTCTGCGAGCGCGACAGTCGTCCGCGCAGCCGGACCAGGCGGCCGGCGGTGGGCTCGATCTCCTCCAGCGCGACGGGTGCTTCCACCCCCGCGGGCGTGTCGGGCGCGACGATCTCGGTGGCGGCTTCGGTGTCCGGCCCCGCGGTGTCGGTGGGCGGCTCGGCGGTCGCGTCCTCGGCCGTGGCCGGGCTCTCCTGGGTTTCCAGCTGGTCGGGCGCCTGCGCTGGCGTCTCGGCCGCCGGAGTGCCCGCCTCGGGCTCGGCGGCCGGCTCGACGACGTCCGGGGCGACGGAGGCCTCGGTGACGTCCGCGTCCGGCAACGGAACGTTGGTTATGCCGCGTTTGGGCGCGTCGCGTGGAATCGCGGCGTCGTCGCCGACGTGCGGCTGTCCTTCGGTGTCGGTGCGCTCGACCGGTTGCGGTTCGGTCGCCGCGCCGCCCCGGCTGAAGGTGAATCCGCCGGACGCGGCATAACCACCGGACCGGTCGGTCACCTCTTTCTCCTGCGTGGGCGGAGTCAGCGACACGCGGCCGCGCTTGTACCGGACGAAACCGGCGACGAGCACGACGAGCAGCAGTGCGGCGACCGCGGCGATCAGGATCCAGACTTCAGGACTCACGCGGACCATCCTTGCAGACCGACCGTCACGGGATCGGCCCCGAGCCGCACCCGGCGCGCGCGTCGCGCGCCGGGGCCGGGGGCGCGAACTCGGCCAACATCGCAGGTGCCGGGCCGAGGGCGGGTGCGAGCGGGCACCGACACAGCCCTCCAGATTTCTTGTCCTGCGGAACTTCTCGCGAAGGGACAATAGGATCGGCGACGTGACCGATCGAAACGTGCTTGGGGGGCCGCTGGAAGAGTGCGGCACCGATCCTCTCACCGGCTTCTACCGGGACGGCTGCTGCAGTACCGGGCCGGAGGATCTGGGCAGCCACACTGTGTGCACCGTCGTCACGGCAGAATTCCTGGAGCATCAAGCTTCCATCGGAAACGATTTGAGCACGCCGCGTCCGGAGAACAATTTTCCCGGTTTGCAGCCGGGTGACCGATGGTGCGTGGTCGCCGTGCGATGGCTGCACGCGCACGAGGACGGCGTCGCCGCGCCCGTGGTGCTGGCCGCCACGCACGAGAACGCCCTGGAAGTGATCTCGATGGACATCCTGCGCAAGTACGCCGTCGACGTGCCCGACGACGTCAGCGACCTGCTCTGAGCCACCGGTAACCCTACGGCGGGCGCAGCGTGGACCACCGGCTCACCCGAATCGCGGGCCGGTGTCCGAGCGGTTCGTGGCGCAGCGGAGAACCGATTGGCACAAATGCGCCATTCGGCTCAGCGCGCCGCCGCGATGCGCCGGCGATGAGCTTTCTGACGACATGCCGCCGAGCAATATCTCGCCCGTCGGCCCGTCCCAGCGCGGGACAACGCCGCGTGACATACCGGGCAGCTGTCGGCTCCACTTTCGTTACGATCGACAGTTTCGTTACGGACTTCGGCCACCGCATCCCGTTTCGTCACCATCAGCCCTACCGGCTCCGCGCGCAGCGCGTCCAGCACGATGGCGGCGCTACGGTCCATGCCGCCCCGCGCCTTCCGTAGCCGTTGGATCGCAACGCATCCGGTGAAGATCGCCAGCACATCGTCGAGTTCGATGTCGGCCCGGACCGCCCCGTCGCGCTTGGCCGCGTCGAGCAGAGCGGCCAACGCGTCGTGGAAACGCGCCCCCGCGCTGCGCAAAAGCGCACGCGGCCAGCCGTCGTCGGACTGAACGATGTCGCATAACGCCTGGTTGTCCGGCGTTGTGGTGATCACCGCGGTGCAGAAGTCGAAGAAGGCGGCGCCCGGATCCGGCGCGGCGAGATGGTCTGCGGCCATCTTCGCCAACCGGTCGACGCGCTGCTGCATAACCGCTTCCAACAGTGCGGCTTTCGTGGGGAAGTGCCGGTAGACGGTGCCCGCGCCGACACCCGCCCTGCGGGCGACCTCGACGAGCGACACGGAGGCGCCCTGCTCCGCGAAGGCGCGTTGCGCGGCAGCCAGCACGAGGGCGCGATTGCGGCGGGCATCGGCTCGCGACGTCGCGCCCGGGGCGAGCGATGCGGTCATTTCGTTACGGCCTTCCGTTGAGCAGCCTGGTCAATCGGGTCGAGGCACCCGTATCGTTCGAATCCGGGTCAACCAACCCGATTCTACCGAGCAGAGAAGGCGGAGCATGTCCCCTCAGCACAACCTCATCCTGGTCACCGGCGCCACCGGCAAGCAAGGCGGCGTGACCGCCAGGCGACTGCTGGCCGACGGCAGGGCGGTGCGCGCGCTGGTCCGCGACGCGCAGTCGCCCGCCGCGCGGGAGTTGGCCGCGGCGGGCGCGGAACTCGCCGTCGGCGACTTCGACGCCCCCGAGACCTTGCCCGCGGCGCTGGCCGGCGTCAGCGGACTGTTCCTGGTCCCGCCCGCCGCGTACGGCCCCAAAGGCTGGGATGTCGAATTGGAAGCCGCGCGCGGAGAAGCCGTCGTGGACGCCGCGCGTGCGGCCGGTGTGTGGCAGATCGTGTTCACCGGCATCGCGTCGATGGGCGACGACGTCTCGTGGGGCGCCAGGGGCAAGAAGCGCATCGAAGACGCCGTCATCGCCAGCGGCGTGCGGTACACCCTGCTGCGCCCGGTGCGCTTCATGGAGAACTACCTGCTGCGCACGTCCCCCGTCGACGGCATCTTCGACGGCGTGCACCGGCACCTGTTCCCGGCCGAAGGTCCGATGAAGGTCATCGCCGTCGCGGACATCGGCGATATCGCCGGTCTCGCGTTCGCCGACCCGGATCGCTTCCACGGCCGCGTCCTCGAACTCGCGGGCGATGTGCTCGTCCCACCCGCGGCCGCCGCGGCGATCAGCGCCGCCACCGGGCATCAGGTGCGCTACCACGAAGTCACCGAAGCCGAGGCGGACGCGCTCGGCGAGGAGATCGGCAATACGTGGCGCCTCATGCGCCACACCGGCGGCTGGCTCGCCGACGTCGACGAGATCCGCGAGATGCACCCCGGGCTGCGCACGTTCGACACTTGGCTCGCCGAGACCGGCGCGGCGCAGATCAAAGTGCTGCTCGACCACGAGAACGCGCGCGTCGCAGGGTGATTGGAGGCGACTATTCGCCCTGTTCAACGGGATGATCGTGCGGCGAGGCGTACCCTCGGCGCGTTGATAAGCCCGCGCGGAGGATCCCGGCCGCGCCCGGCGCGACCCGGTCGGCGCGGAGGTCGACGAGTATTCGGCCCGTCGCGCAAGCACATCCACGAGCGCAAGGAATGGGTGGCGATCGCGAAGGTCGACGATCGGGTCTCCGGTGACGATCCGCTGGTCGACCTGGACTCCGGCACCGTCACCCTCCGCGCACGCCGCGGGTGACCGCGCGGCGCGGCTCAGCCCGCCGCGCCGACCGGGGCCAGGTTCTCCCCGCGCAGCCGCTGGGAGATCACCTGGGTGATGCCGTCGCCGCGCATGCTGACACCGTAGAGCGCGTCGGCGATCTCCATCGTCGGCTTCTGGTGGGTGATGACGATCAGCTGGCTCTTCTCCCGCAACTGCTCGAACAGGCCGATCAACCGGCGCAGGTTGGTGTCGTCGAGCGCGGCCTCGACCTCGTCCATCACGTAGAACGGCGAGGGCCGGGCGCGGAAGATGGCCACCAGTAACGCGACCGCGGTCAGCGACTTCTCCCCACCGGACAGCAGCGACAGCCGCTTGACCTTCTTGCCCGGCGGACGTGCCTCCACCTCGATGCCGGTGGTGAGCATGTCCGAGGGGTCGGTGAGCAGCAGTCTGCCCTCGCCACCGGGGAACAGTTTCGCGAACACCTCGACGAACTCGCGTTCCACGTCGGCGTATGCCTCGGTGAACACCTGGAGGATGCGGGCATCGACCTCGGCGACCACGTCGAGCAGATCCTTGCGCGCGCTCTTGACGTCTTCGAGTTGCGTGGCCAGGAAGTTGTACCGCTCCTCCAGCGCCGCGAATTCCTCCAGCGCCAGGGGATTCACCTTGCCCAGGGTGGCGAGATCCTTCTCCGCACGCTTGGCGCGACGTTCCTGGGTCTGCCGGTCGTAAGGCATCGGCGCGGGTTCGCTGACTTGCTCGCCGCGCTCCTTGGCCTGTTCATATTCCTGCAGCTCCAGCGCCGAGGGCGGCAGCGGCACGTCCGGACCGTACTCGGCGATCAGGTCGTCCAGCGCGATGCCGAACTGCTCGGCGATGGTCGCCTCCAGTTGCTCGATGCGCAGCGCCGCCTGAGCCTTCGCCACCTCGTCCCGATGCACCGCGTCGGTGAGCTGGGAAAGCTGCGCGGTGAGCGCACGCACCCGCTCCTTGACCTGCTCCACCTGCGCGGCACACTCGGAGCGCTTGCGCACCAGTTCGTCCCGGCGCGCGCCCGCCTCGGCGACCACGCGCTCGAGTTCGCCCGCGATCTTCGCGCCGGATTCGGCGACGGCGGCGGCCACCTCCGCCGCCTTCTTGCGCGCGGCCTGGGCGCGCTCGGCCCTGGCCCGGGTCTCCCGCTCGGCGCGCGCGGCCCGGCGCAGCGAGTCCGCCTTGCCGCGTACCGATTCCGCTCGTTCCTCGGCCGTGCGCACGGCGAGCCTGGCCTCGACCTCCATCGCCCGCGCCTCGGCCAGCGCGGCCGCCGCCTCCTCCCGCGCCCGGCCCGCGGACTCGGTGCCTGCCGCGCCCGCACCGTCGGCATCGACCTCGGCCTGCTCGAGTTCCGCATGGCGCAGGCGGTCTTCCAGTTCGGCGAGCGAGGCGAGTGCCTCTTCCCGGCTCGTCTCCGCGTCGTCGCGCTGGCCGACCAGCCGTTCGCGGTCCGCGTGTGCGGTGCGGGCGGTCTGGCCGAGCCTGCCCAGCCGCTCGTAGATCGCCACCAGCGCCTGGTCGGATTCGTGCAGGGCGAGCAGCGCGTGGTCGACGGCGTCCTTGCGATCGGCTTGCTCTTCGAGCGCGCCGGACAGCGCGGCCTCGAGTTCCTCGGCGCGCCGCTGCGCCGCGACCAGTTCGGTCCGGGCGGCGTCGATGTCGGCCTGGATCTCCAGCTGGCTGGGCGCGCGATCGGAACCGCCCAGCAGCCAGCCGTTTCCGGCGAGATCGCCGTCGCGGGTGACCACGCGCAGCTCGGGCCGCACCGCGACCAGCGCGCGGGCGGCGGGCAGATCGTCGGCCACGGCGATCCCCGCGGTGAGCGCCGCGATCGCGCCGCGCACCGTATCGGGGCACTCCACCACGTCGACCAGCCAGCGGGCGCCGTCGGGCAACGCGCCCGGCTGCGGCCGATCGGTGCGCTCGGCGCCGAAGACGACGGCGGCGCGGCCACCGTCGGCGTCCTTGAGCGCCTGGATCGCGGCGTGCGCGGACTCGCCGGTGTCGGCGGCGACGGCGTCGGCCAGCGGGCCGAGCGCGGCGGCGACCGCGGCCTCGAAGCCGCCGTGCACACGCAGCAGCGCCGAGAGCGGGCCGAGCAGACCTTGTTCGCGGTGCTCCACCAGCCAGGCGACGCCGTCCCGGCGCGCCAGGTTCATGCCGAGCGCCTCGATCCGCGCGCCGAGCGATGCGACTCGCTTGCTCGCGTCGCGGTCCTGTTCACGCAGTTCGGTGACCCGCTGATCGGCCAGTTCCAGCGCCTGTACCGCGTGCTCGTGCTGGGCGTCCAGGCCGGCCTCGCCCGCGTCGAGTTCGGCGAGTTCGGCTTGCACCGTGTCGAATTCGGCTTGGGCGGCCTCGCCGCGGTGACGGGCGTCGGCGATGGCGACCGACAGTCGCGCGATCTCCGCGTCCACCGACTGCGCCCTGGCCCGCAGGGTGTCCACCTTGCCGGACAACCGGGCCACGCCCTCGCGCCGGTCGGCGATCGCCCGCACGGCGGCCAGGTGCGCCTGCTCGGCGGCCTTGGCGGCGTATTCGCGTTCGGCCAGTTGGTCTCGGGCCGCCTCCAAGGTCTCCGCGGCGATCTCCACCGCTTCGCGCAGTTCGGCCTCCTCGGCTTCGACCCGGTCGGCCTCGGCCTCGAGCTGCTCGGGGTCGCGGCCGTTGCTGACCGGAGCTGCGGTGTCCAGGTGCCGCGCCCGGTCGCCGGCGATGCGAATGGTCGCGTTGACCCGTTCGGCGAGCGCGGAGAGCTGGAACCACAGCTGTGCGGCGGCCTCGGCGCTCGGCGTCAGCCGGGACAGCTGGAATTCCTGCTGCGCCAGCGCCGCGTTGGCGGCGTCCAACTCGGAGTGCACGGTGATCTGCTGCTCGCGCGCGTACGCTTCCTTGCTCTGCTGGCTCGCCAGCTCTCCGCGCCGGGTGACCAGATCGTCGGCGGCCAGCCGCAACCGGGCATCGCGCAGGTCGGCCTGCACGGTCTGCGCCCTGCGCGCCACCTCGGCTTGCCTGCCCAGCGGTTTGAGCTGGCGGCGCAGTTCGGTGGTGAGGTCGGTCAGCCGGGCCAGGTTGGCCTGCATCGCCTCGAGCTTGCGTACCGCTTTTTCCTTGCGTTTGCGGTGCTTGAGCACACCGGCGGCCTCCTCGACGAACGCGCGGCGGTCCTCCGGGCGCGACTCCAGGATGGCCGACAGCTGACCCTGCCCCACGATGACGTGCATCTCGCGGCCGATACCGGAGTCGCTGAGCAGTTCCTGCACGTCCATCAGGCGGCAGGAGTTGCCGTTGATCTCGTATTCGCCCGCGCCGTCGCGGAACATGCGCCGGGTGATGGACACCTCGGCGTAGTCGATCGGCAGCGCGCCGTCGGAATTGTCGATGGTCAGCGTGACCTCGGCGCGGCCGAGGGGGGCGCGGCCCGCCGTGCCCGCGAAGATCACGTCCTGCATCTTGCCGCCGCGCAGCGCCTTAGCGCCCTGCTCGCCCATCACCCAGGTGAGCGCGTCGACGACGTTCGATTTGCCCGATCCGTTGGGACCGACCACACACGTGATGCCCGGTTCCAAGCGCAGGGTCGTCGCGGACGCGAAGGATTTGAAGCCCTTCAACGTCAGGCTCTTCAGGTGCAAGTTCGACGACCTTTCCGTGTTCTGCCCGGTCGGCGTTTCGCGTCGCGGCAGCGCATCCGGCGACCTGTCATGGTATCCGTCGCGTACCGGGAGCCTCCGGGGCCCGACGGCGTGCGCGGCCGAGTGGTGGTTCGGCGATATCCGTAGGTTATCGACTCGCCGCCGGTTCGCGCGCATTTCGATGTGCTCGAGGTTTGCCGGGATGGGCGGCCACGCTGCCGTTCGGCGTCAGCGGCACGGCCCACTCAGCCCTCTCGCCGCGACCGGGGAACGCCCGCCCGCGCTCGGCCTGCCACCGGTACCCTCCCCACCCGTGGGTCCGCCGATTCCGCGCGGTCTCGAACTGGCACTGACGCCACACCCTCCGGCCACATACGATCCCTCTGATTCGCCAGCGGAATTTCGGGAGCGCACCACGATGTCTGCCCCCTCACCAGGGACAAGTACCCGGTTCCGCCTTGCCCGGATCGCGGGGCTGGTACTCGGCAGCCTGCTGCTCCTGCACGCCTGTGAACGCAGCAAGAGCGCGCTGCTGAGCGATGTGCGGGTGGAGGTCGCGATCGCGGCCGCCTTCGGTGCGGCCGCCCTGGGCGCGGCGTGGTTCGAGATCAAACTGCGGGCGCAGGAGCAGGACGCGGACCCGCCGTGGGACGACGACGAGGAGGACGAAACTCCCAGTTCTGGGAATTTTCCCGGTCGAGCCGGGCGATCCGCCGACCCCGGGTACGGCAGGGGCGAGCGTGCCGGACGCACCGGCACCGGCGCGCGGTCGACGCCCATGGCTCACTTCGAGGACGAAGACCTGCCCGAACCCGCGGAAGCCCCCGGGCGCGCGGATCTCGTCGCCGGGATTGCGCGGACATTGCGGATCACCCGCTCCGGCGACTCTGACGACCGGCAGCCGCTGCTCCCGCTGGGCGCGGTGACGAAGTGGATGCGCCGCGTCGACCCCGACGACGACATCGAGCCCGGCGAACTCGACGACCATGACGAGACGGAGCAGATCACCCGCAGCGAGACCGGCGAACTCGTCATCGAATCCGGCACGCGAACGGTGCGGGCGAAAATCTCCCGCTCCGGCGACCTCGTCCTGCACGGCCGCCGACACGGTGAGGCGCGGTCGGAATGGAAGTGGACGTTCCCCGCGGACGTCTTCCCCGCCATCCGCGGCGCACTCGGCGACGGGCGCGGTGACCTGCTCGATCTGCTCGAGGACACCCTTCCGTGGCTGGACGCCGCCGCCCGCCACGACCCGGGTGCGTGGCTGCGCGCTCACGACATTTCCGCGAAGTATCAGGAGAAAGGCGTCAGCGCCACCCAGGACACCCGGGAACTTCCCGTGCTCCAGCAGAAAGCCTCCGACGAGCATGACCACCGCGGAAAACCCGCTGCGACACGATCCCGCGAGTCCCTAGCCGCGCACGGCGAAACTCGCTCCACCCGGCGCGGAGCCGCCGACCCACCGCCCTCGTCCCCGCGCACCGATACCGATCGACGAACTCGCGGCGACAAACCCCGGCCCACCGGACAAGCGAAGCGTCCGGCCGACGACTACGGTTCGCCCGCGCCGTCGCGCCGTCGCCGTGACGAACCCGAACCCACTCGGCGCGGCGATCGGCTCCCGCGCGGCGGCGGGACGGATGCACACCCGCGCCCTACACCCGGCCGCCCCGAACTGCCGAGACGTCGGCAGCAGGACGGGCACGGCACAACACCCGTCGCTGGACATCGCGACGACTACGACGAAGCGGATGCCCGATGGCCGCGAGCGAACCGGCGATCGGGGCGTGGCCAGGAGCCCAGGGACTTCGAGTCCGAGACCGGCCGACGAGAGCGACCCGATACTCCCTACCGCGACCGCCCCACCCCATCCGACCGAGCACCGGAACGGACCTACGACCAACCACCCAGCCGCCGCCATCGCGACGACCAGCGGTCACGCCGCGATACCTCGCTTCCCCCGCACGAGTCCTCGCGGCGCAGATGGTAGGACACGAAAACGGCGCTGTCACTCGATGATCCGGGTGACAGCGCCGAGGAATGACGCTCAGCTCGCGCGGTGGGTGAATCGGCCGTTCTCGAAGCCGGCCACCATGCGGAACGCCAGGACGGCGCCCCACGGGCCGATCACCCAGACCGGCCAGAAGTAGGTCAAGGCGCCGACGCTGAGCGAGATCGCGCCCCAGATGACCAGCACCAGCGCGCTCACTGCGAGCCAGGTGCTGCCCTCGATGCGCTGCCAGATCGGGATGCGCGGGCGTGCGGAGGCCGGTGCGCCCGCGTCCTTGCTCAGTTCGGGCAGATCGGACAACACCCCGCGCAGGTCCTCCCGGTCGGTGGTGGCGTACACCTGGGCGACGCGCTGGTCGTATTCGGGCAGATCGATCCGCCCGTCCGCCATATGCCTGCCGAGCAGGCGCACCACGGCGTCGCGTTCGGCATTCGAGGCGCGGGTGCCGGTGGAGATGTCCATGCCTGGTCCTATCGACGGGTTCCACCTTCCATAGTGGAATATGACTTAAGCATAACCCTCCAAAGTGGAATGTCAACCCCCGCCGTGATTCCGCGCCGAAACTCGAGACTTCCCGCGATCCGGCGGTAGTGTTCGCACCGAGAACAACTGTATGGACAGGTGTTCGGCTCGCGGGTCCATGAAACGTCCGGATCCGCGTCCCGAGAACTCGCTCAGGAGGCACAGGTGTCGGAAACCGTCCGCGGGATCGTGGCCCGCAGCAAAGGCGCACCGGTCGAGCTCGTCGAAGTGGTGATCCCCGATCCGGGCCCGCACGACGTGGTGGTGCGGGTGCAGGCGTGCGGGGTCTGCCACACCGACCTGCACTATCGCGAAGGCGGCATCACCGACGACTTCCCCTTCCTGCTCGGCCACGAGGCGGCGGGCGTGGTGGAAGCCGTCGGCGCCGCGGTAACCCACGTGGCCGAGGGTGACTATGTGATCCTCAATTGGCGCGCGGTCTGCGGCGAGTGCCGGGCGTGCAAGCGCGGCAAGCCCTGGTACTGCTTCGACAGCCGTAACGCGAGCAACAAGATGACGCTCGCCGACGGGACCGAGCTGACTCCCGCCCTCGGCATCGGCGCGTTCGTCGACAAGACCTTGGTACACGAAGGCCAGTGCACGAAGGTCGATCCGGCCGCCGACCCGGCGGTGGCGGGCCTGCTCGGCTGCGGGGTGATGGCGGGCATCGGCTCGGCGATACACACCGGCAACGTCTCGATCGGCGACACCGTCGCGGTGATCGGCTGCGGCGGCGTCGGGGACGCGGCCATCGCCGGAGCCCGGCTGGCGGGCGCGCGCACCATCATCGCGGTGGACCGCGACGCCCGGAAACTGCGGTGGGCCACGGATTTCGGCGCCACCCACACCATCGACGCGAGCACCGAGGACGTGGTCGAGAAGATCCAGGAGTACACCGACGGCTGGGGCGCGGACGTGGTCATCGACGCGGTCGGACGGCCGGAGACCTGGCAGCAGGCCTTCTACGGTCGCGACCTGGCGGGCACAGTGGTCCTCGTCGGCGTGCCGACCCCGGAGATGACCCTCGAGATGCCATTACTGGACTTCTTCTCGCGCGGCGGCGCGCTGAAATCCGCTTGGTACGGCGACTGTCTTCCCGAACGCGACTTCCCCACCCTGATCGACCTCTACCGCCGGGGACGGCTGCCGCTGGACCGCTTCGTCTCCGAGCGCATCGGGATCGACCAGGTCGAGCAGGCCTTCGCGAAGATGCACGCGGGCGACGTGCTGCGTTCGGTGGTGGTCTGGTGACCGTCCGCATCGACCGCGTCGTCACCTCCGGCGACTTCTGTCTCGACGGCGGAACCTGGGCGGTGGACAACAACATCTGGCTCGTCGGCGACGACGACGAAGTGGTCGTCATCGATGCCGCCCACGACGCCGATCCGATCGTCGCGGCGGTCGCCGGGCGCACCGTTCGCGCGATCGTGTGCACCCACGGACACAACGATCACGTGACGGTCGCCCCCGAACTGGCCGAGCGCTCGGCGGCGCCGATCCTGCTGCATCCCGGCGACGAGCCGCTGTGGCGCATGACCCACCCGGACGCGGCCTACCGGCCGCTCTCGGACGGCGATCGAATCGCGGTGTCGGACAGCGAGCTTCACGTCCTGCACACCCCCGGCCACTCCCCCGGTTCCGTCGCATTGCATCTGCCCGATGCGAAGGTCGTGTTCACGGGCGACACATTGTTCGCCGGTGGACCCGGTGCGACCGGCCGATCGTTCTCCGATTTCGGCACGATCATCGAGTCGATCCGCGAACGCCTGCTGACGCTCCCGGAGGAGACCACGGTCCATACCGGGCACGGCGATTCCACCACCATCGGCGCGGAGAAACCTCTCCTCGCCGACTGGATCGCCCGCGGCCACTGACCGCCGCGGGCGGCACCCGGCGCCGCCCGCGGCGGCACCGCGCGGATCAACCGGGGAACCGGCGATCCAGCTCCAGGTTCAACCGGAGCACCTCGACTCGCGGCTCGCCGAGGAATCCCAGCGTCCGGCCGCTGGTGTGCTCGGCGACCAGCGCGCGCACCTGCTGTTCGGAAATCCCGCGCGCCTTCGCGACCCGGGGCACCTGGATGGCCGCGTACTCCGGCGAGATGTTCGGGTCCAGCCCACTCCCGCTCGCGGTGACGGCATCGGGGGGCACCGCCGGATCGGCGGGCGCGTCGCCGTGGATCGGGACGACTCGCCCGGCGGAATAGTCCCGTCCCGGTTCGGCGCATTCGACTCGGACGCCTCGAAAGGCGGCGACGAATGGCTGCGCCGGGCACGCCTCGTTGACGCTGACGACCTGACCGGGATGCGAAACGTCCCCGTCGGCGTCACGCGGTCCGATCACCGAGAGCACCGCGCCCACACCGCCTTTCGTGCAGAACGGACGACTGCCGTCGACCCCCTCACGGTCGCCGATCTCCTTGCTGCGGGCGCAGATCGTGGTGAGCAGGCTCGCGCGTGCCGGAGTGTCGACGATGTCCTCCGGTCCGAGATTGCTCGCCGCGGTGGACCGAGGATCGTAGCCGTCACCGGCGGCGGAAGGGCGGCTCTGGAAGTACCGCACCAGGGCCGCGCCGTCGGATCCGGTGAACGATTGCCCGATCAGGCCGGATCCCACGGTCGTTCCGTCGACGGCGACCAGCGACCCGTCCGCCTTCTCGTGCAGGCCGGGCAGCTGGGCCACCGCGAAAACGGCCAGCGGGTAGACGATTCCGGTGATCGCGGTGAGCGCGAGCAACGCGCGCAGGGCGGCGAGATGCTGCCGGATCCAGGTTGAAAGGCGCATGTCAGGACATCCCGGGGAGGAACTGGACCACGAGGTCGATGAGTTTGATGCCGAGGAACGGCGCGATGATGCCGCCGAGCCCGTAGACGGTCAGGTTGCGGCTCAACAGTTTCGACGCGTTCGACGGCCGGTAGCGCACACCGCGCAGCGCCAGCGGGATCAGCGCCACGATGACGACCGCGTTGAAGATCACCGCGGACAGGATCGCCGACTGCGGACTGGACAGCCGCATGACGTTGAGCAGGTCCAGGCCGGGAAACAGCGTCACGAACAGGGCGGGGATGATCGCGAAGTACTTGGCGATGTCGTTGGCGATGGAGAACGTCGTCAGCGCGCCACGCGTGATGAGCAGTTGCTTGCCGATCTCGACGATCTCGATCAATTTGGTCGGATCGGAATCCAGATCCACCATGTTGCCCGCCTCTTTGGCGGCCGACGTGCCGGTGTTCATCGCGACGCCCACATCGGCCTGCGCCAGCGCGGGCGCGTCGTTGGTGCCGTCGCCGGTCATCGCGACCAGCCGTCCGCTCTCCTGCTCCCGTTTGATCAGCGCCAGCTTGTCCTCCGGCGTCGCCTCGGCGAGGAAGTCGTCGACCCCCGCCTCGTCCGCGATCGCCTTCGCGGTCAACGGGTTGTCGCCGGTGATCATCACCGTGCGGATGCCCATGCTGCGCATCTCGTCGAACCGCTCGCGCATGCCCTGCTTCACCACATCCTTGAGGTGGATCACGCCGAGCACCCGGGCGGCACCGCCGTCGACCTGACCGACGACCAGCGGCGTGCCGCCCGCGGCGGAGATGCCGTCGACGGTGGCGCCGAGTTCCGCCGGCACCGAACCACCCTGCGATCGCACCCATTCGGTGACCGCGCTCGCCGCGCCCTTGCGCAGCAGACGGCCCTCGACGTCGACGCCGGACATCCGGGTCTGCGCGGTGAACTCCACCCACCGCGCGTGGCTCAGCTCGCCCGGTGTGCGCTCCCGCAGACCGTAGGCCTGTTTGGCGTAGACCACGACCGAGCGGCCCTCCGGGGTCTCGTCGGCCAGGCTGGAAAGCTGTGCGGCGTCGGCCAGTTCCGCCTTGCTCACGCCGGGCGCCGGGACGAAGTCCGCCGCCTGGCGGTTGCCGAGCGTGATGGTGCCGGTCTTGTCCAGTAGCAAGGTGTTCACGTCTCCGGCCGCCTCGACGGCCCGCCCGGACATGGCGAGCACATTGCGCTGCACCAGGCGATCCATGCCCGCTATCCCGATCGCCGACAGCAGCGCGCCGATGGTCGTGGGGATCAGGCACACCAGCAACGAGACCAGCACGATGCCGGTGACGCCGTGCGCGTCCAGCGCCACGGTGTCCGGCACGCCCGGATTGTTCGACTTGCTGAAGATCGCCATCGGCTGCAGCGTGACCACCGCGAAGACGAAGATGATCGTCAACGCCGCCAACAGGATGTTCAGCGCGATCTCGTTCGGGGTCTTCTGCCTGCTGGCCCCCTCCACCAGGGCGATCATCTTGTCGATGAAGCTCTGCCCCGGTTCCTGCGTGATCCGGACGACGATCCGGTCCGACAGCACGGTGGTGCCGCCGGTCACCGCCGACCGGTCACCGCCGGATTCCCGGATCACCGGAGCGGATTCACCGGTGATCGCCGACTCGTCGACCGAGGCGATGCCTTCGACGACGTCGCCGTCACCGGGGATCACCTGCCCCGCCTCGACAACGACGTGATCACCGCGGCGCAAGTCCGGGGCCGCGACGCGTTCCTCGACCACCCGCGCGCCCGGCGACCACTCGACCAGTCGCCGCGCGACGGTGTCGGTCTTCGCCTTGCGCAGCGTGTCGGCCTGCGCCTTGCCGCGCCCCTCCGCGACGGCCTCGGCAAGGTTCGCGAAGATCACCGTGAGCCACAGCCATACGACGATCGCCCAGGCGAAGAAGGTCGGGTCCGCCAGCGCGAGCACGGTCGACCACGCCGCGCCCAGTTCGACGATCAGCATCACCGGGTTGCGCCACAGCGTGCGCGGATCGAGCTTGCGTACCGCGTCCGGCAACGAGGTCAGCAGCATCTTGGGATCGAGCACGCCGTTCGGGACACTCCTGCCCCGTGGCCGCTCGGGCTCGGCCTGTGCCGAGACGTTCTCATCGATCGCGGGACTCGACATGTCAGTGGATTCCTTCGGCGAGCGGCCCGAGCGCCAGCGCGGGCAGGAAGGTGAGCGCGACCAGGATCACCGTCACGCCGACGACCATGCCGACGAACTGCGGACGATGGGTCGGCAGCGTGCCGATCGATGCGGGAGTGGTGCCCTGCCGCGCGAGCGAACCGGCCAGCGCGAGCACGAAGATGATCGGCAGGAAGCGCCCGAAGAGCATGGCCAGGCCCAGCGCGGTGTTGTACCACTCGGTGTTGCCGGTCAGGCCCGCGAAAGCGGAGCCGTTGTTGTTGGCGGCCGAGGTGAACGCGTAGAGCACCTCCGACAGTCCGTGCGGCCCGGAGTTGAGCATGCTCGCGCGCCGGCCCGGCATCGCCATCGCGGCGGCCGTGCCGACCAGCACGATCAGCGGGCTGATCAGGAAGTACGACGCGGCCAACTTGATCTCGCGCGGCGTGATCTTCTTACCCACATACTCCGGGGTGCGACCGACCATGAGGCCCGCGACGAACACCGTGATCACCGCCAGGATCAGCATGCCGTACAGGCCCGACCCGGCGCCGCCCGGCGCGACCTCGCCCAACTGCATGTTGAACATCGTCATCAGACCGCCGAGGCTGGTGTAGGAATCGTGGAAGGAATCGACCGCGCCGGTGGAGGTCAGGGTGGTAGCACCGGCGAAGGTGGCCGAATTCGCCACACCGAAGCGCTGTTCCACGCCCTCCATCGAGGAGCCGATCGCGGTCGGTACCGTGCCGTGGTGCTGGAGCTGGAACAGGTTGGTCAGCGTGACGCTGAGCAGTGCGATCGTCCCCATCACCGCGGCGATCGCGTAGCCCTGCTTGCGGCTGCCCACCATCCGGCCGAAGGTGCGCGGCAGCGAAAAGCTGATCACGAGCAGCAGGAAGATCTCCACCCAGTTGGTCCAAGTGGCCGGGTTCTCGAACGGGTGCGCGGAGTTGGCGTTGTAGAAGCCGCCGCCGTTGGTGCCGAGTTCCTTGATCGCCTCTTGGCTGGCGACCGGGCCGCCCGTGATGGTCTGCTCGGTGCCGCCCAGCGTGTGCGCCACCTGGTCGTGCAGGTGGAAGTTCTGGATCGCCCCGCCCGCCACCAGCACGAGGGCGAAGACGAACGCGATCGGCAGCAGGATGCGCAGCGTGCCGCGCACCAGGTCCACCCAGAAGTTGCCGAGGTCACCGGTGTGCCTGCGAGCGAACCCGCGCACCAGCGCCACGGCCACCGCCATGCCGACCGCCGCCGAGACGAAGTTCTGCACGGCGAGCCCGGCCATCTGCACCAGGTGCCCTTGAGTGGATTCACCGGAGTAGTTCTGCCAGTTGGTGTTCGTCACGAAGCTGACCGCGGTGTTCCACGCCAGCGCGGGCGTCATCTCGGTGCCCGGATCGTTCAGGTGCAGGGGCAACCTGCCTTGCACGAGCTGGAAGAAGAAAAGGAAGAGAATGCCGACCGCCGAGAAGGCCAGCACACTGCGCGCGTACACGGGCCACGGCTGCTCGACTTCGGGATGCGCGCCTATCGCGCGATAGACGAGACGTTCGACGCGAGAATGCGCACGTCCCTCGTAGACCCGGTACATGTAGTCGCCCAGCGGCACGTGTACCAGCGCGAGCGCCGCGACCAGGGAGGCCACGAAGGCGATCCCCGCGGTTGTCGTGCTCACTCAGAACCTCTCGGGAAACAGCAGCGCCGCGACCAGGTAGACCGCGACGCCTGCGGCGAGAACGAGACCGATCAGGTTCGCGGTCACAACTTCTCCACCCCGCGCTGGATCAACCCCAGCAGCGCGAACGCCGCCACGGTGAGCGCGGTGAACACCACGACCGACATAGCTCGACAACCTCCATCCGCGCGCCGGGCTTCGGCGCGACAGAGCGAGTGAAGCGCCCCGATGGCGCGTTGGGTCGTTTCCTGACGACTTCTTGACGCCCCGGCACCTGGCATTTGCGGTTCGTTGACGGGCCCGCGATGCCCGCAAGTATGGCGTCAAGGAACACGGGCGGACCGTCAACACACCGTAAAAATCGAGGTCGGCCCGCCTGGCGGCGGTAGAAGTGGAGAGCCGGCCAGGCGGGACGATTCCAGCGCGACCGGCGCCGGGAAGGAAGAGAGGATCGCAATGTCGGCAGTGATCTTTGTCCTCGCATTCGTCTGCTGCGCGCTGGTCATTCGCGCATTCGGCGCTCGTGCGCAGACGCCGCGGCTGCAACCGGTGCGGATCGAGGCCGATGATGTGCGGCGGTGACGTGGGGCAGCGCGCCGGGACGACCCAGGGGTGTTCGGCCGGGGCGGCGCGACGCGCGATGATGAAGGCGTGAAACGCGGTCAGCTGCGTATCTACCTCGGCGCCGCGCCGGGAGTCGGCAAGACCTACGCCATGCTCGGCGAGGCGCACCGGCGACTGGAGCGCGGTCGCGACGTGGTGGCCGCGGTGGTCGAAACACACGGCAGGGAGAAAACCGCGGAATTGCTCGATGGCATCGAACGCATCCCCCCGAAGCTGATCGAATATCGCGGTAGCACGTACCAGGAAGTCGACGTCGAGGCGGTGTTGCGCCGCGCCCCCGCGGTGGTGCTGGTCGACGAGCTGGCGCACACCAACGTGCCCGGCAGCACGCACGAGAAGCGCTGGCAGGACGTAGCGCAGCTGCTCGACGCGGGGATCGACGTGATTTCCACGGTCAACGTGCAGCATCTGGAGAGCCTCAACGACGTCGTCGAGCAGATCACCGGCATCCAGCAGCGCGAAACGGTGCCCGACGCCGTGGTGCGCGGGGCGGATCAGGTGGAGTTGGTCGACATCACGCCGGAAGCATTGCGGCGCAGGCTCTCCCACGGCAACGTGTACGCCGCCGAGCGGATCGACGCCGCGCTGCGCAACTACTTCCGCGCGGGAAACCTCACCGCGCTGCGCGAACTGGCGCTGCTGTGGCTGGCCGATCAGGTCGACGCCGCGCTCGCCAAGTACCGGGCCGACCACAAGATCACCGAACTGTGGGAGGCGCGCGAGCGCGTCGTGGTGGCGGTGACCGGCGGTCCGGAATCGGAGACGATCGTGCGCCGGGCCGGCCGGATCGCCACCAAATCCAGCGCCGACCTGGTGGTCGTGCACGTGGTGCGCGGCGACGGCCTGGCCGGGGTCTCCACCGAGCGGCTGGCCCGGCTGCGCGAGCTGGCGGCCAGCCTGGACGCCTCCCTGCACACCGTGACCGGCGAGGACGTGCCCACCGCCCTGCTCGAGTTCGCCCGAGAGGCGAACGCCACCCAGCTGGTGCTCGGCACCTCCCGTCGCTCGCGGTGGGCGCGCATCTTCGATGAGGGCATCGGCTCCACGGTGGTGCAACGCTCCGGCAAGATCGACGTGCACATGGTGACGCACGAGGAGGCCCACCGCGGATTCCGGTACGCGGCCCTGCATCCGCGCCGCCCGGTGGCGGCGTGGCTCGCCGCCGTCGCCGTACCGGCCCTGGTGTGCGCGCTGAGCGCCGCCTACCTCGACGAGGTGCTGGATCTCGGCGGCATCAGTGCCGTGTTCGTAGTGGGCGTGGTCGCTGTCGCGCTGCTCGGCGGCGTCGTACCCGCCTCCTTCTCGGCGCTGCTGTCGGGCCTGCTGCTGAACTGGTTCTTCGCGCCACCCCGCTACAGCCTGACCATCGCCGAGCCGAACAGCTTCATCACCGTGGTGGTGCTGCTCATCGTCGCCGTCGCGGTGGCCGCGCTGGTCGATCTGGCCGCGAAGCGAACCGCGCAGGCGCGCAAGGCCTCTCGGCAAGCCGAACTGCTGACCATGTTCTCCGGCGCGATCCTGCACGGCGCGGATCTGCCCCGGCTGCTCGAACAGATCAGGGAGGTGTTCGGGCAGCGCGCGGTCGCCCTGGTGTCGGGTGACCAGGTCCTCGCCGAGGTGGGAGTGGACCCACCGCGGCGGCCCTCCGACGCGGACACCGTGGTCGAGGCGGGTGATGCCGTGCACTGGTTGCTGCTGGCCGGCCGCCCGCTGGCGGCCGCCGACCGTCCGGTGCTGAACGCGGTCACCAACCAGGCCGTCGCTCTGGTCCGGCAGGCTCGCCTGGCCGAGGAGGCCAGCGCCGCCGCGGCCCTGCTGGAGGCCGATCGCCTGCGGCGGGCGTTGCTCTCGGCGGTCGGCCATGACCTGCGCACCCCGCTGGCAGGCGCCAAAGCGGCGGTTTCCAGCCTGCGCAGCGACGACATCGAGTTCTCCCCGGAGGACACCGCCGAACTGCTGGAGACCATCGAGGAGTCGGTGGATCAGCTCACCGCGCTGGTCGGCAATCTGCTCGACTCCTCCCGGCTCGCGGTCGGCGTGGTCACGCCGCAGGTGCGGCGGGTCTACCTGGACGAGGCGGTGCACCGCGCGCTGGTGAGCGTCGGGATGGGTGCGCGCGGGCTGCGACGCGCGGCGATGGACCGGGTGCGGGTCGAGGTCGGCGACGTCTCGGTGCTCGCCGACAGCGGCCTGCTGGAACGGGTGCTGGCCAATCTGATCGACAACGCGCTGCGGCACGCCCCACGCGCGGGCACGGTCCGGGTCACCGCCGAACGCGCGGGCGACCGGGTCGCGATCGCGGTCATCGACACCGGTCCCGGCGTACCGCACGGCACCGAGGAGCAATTGTTCGAGCCTTTCCAGCGGCGCGGCGACCGGGACAACACGACCGGCGTCGGGCTCGGCCTGTCGGTGGTGCGCGGGTTCGTCGAAGCGATGGGCGGCACAGTGCACGCCGAGCCCACACCCGGTGGAGGATTGACCATGCTGGTCGACTTGCCCGGCGGCGAGGCACCGGACGCGAACGGCACGGGCGTGGCACACGAGACGACGAGCGCGGGTGAGTGAGGTGTCCGCGACGACACAGGAGGCGGCGGTTGTGACGAAGACGCCCGATGCGGTGGCGACGAAGGTGCTCGTGGTCGACGACGAACCGCAGATCGTGCGCGCGTTGCGAATAAATCTCTCGGTCCGCGGCTACGAGGTGATCACCGCGGCGACCGGCAGCGCGGGCCTGCGCGCGGCCGCCGACCGGCATCCGGACGTCGTGATCCTCGATCTCGGCCTGCCCGACATGGACGGCATCGAGGTGCTCGCCGGATTGCGCGGCTGGACCTCGGCGCCGGTGATCGTGCTGTCGGCGCGGACGGATTCCGCCGACAAGGTCGAGGCGCTCGACGCGGGGGCCGACGACTACGTCACCAAACCGTTCGGCATGGACGAACTGCTGGCCCGGCTGCGCGCCGCGGTCCGGCGCGGCGTCACCGATCCCGATGCCTCGGCGCCGGTGGTGACCACCGACTCGTTCACCGTCGACCTGGCCGCCAAGAAGGTCACCAAGCGCGGCGAGACGGTGCACCTGACCCCCACCGAGTGGGGCATGCTCGAAATGCTGGTGCGCAATCGCGGCAAGCTGGTCGGGCGGCGCGAGCTGCTGCGGGAGGTGTGGGGCCCGTCGTACGCCACCGAGACCCATTACCTTCGGGTCTATCTGGCGCAATTGCGCCGCAAACTGGAGGACGATCCGTCACGCCCCAAGCACCTGCTCACCGAGGCGGGCATGGGATACCGGTTCCAGGAGTAATCCCGGCCACGGTCCGCCGACCGCGCGGAATGGCCCGTCCTCGCGCGGCGTTGCCAGGCCCGCGAACTGATTGCGACGACAATGGCAGGATCGAACCCATGGCTGAACAGACCGCTACACCCGTCACCGCCCCCGCGGCGCCGAGCGCGCCGGAGCCGACCACGTTGTGGGTCGAGCGCACCGGGACCAGGGCCTACACCGGCCGCAGCTCCCGCGGCGCCGAGGTCCTGATCGGTTCGCAGGGCGTCCCCGGTGTGTTCACCCCCGGCGAGCTGCTGAAGATCGCGCTCGCCGCCTGCTCCGGCCTCAGCGCGGACTTCCCCCTGTCGCGCAAACTCGGCGACAACTTCGACGCCACCATTCGCGTCTCCGGCGACGCCGACCGGGAGAACGAGGTCTACCCGCAGCTGGACGAGGTGTTCGAACTCGACCTCAGCGACCTCGACGAGGAGGCTCGTGAACGGTTGCTGGTCACCGTGCAGCGCGCGATCGACAAGGTCTGCACCGTGGGGCGGACGTTGAAAGCGGGATCGAAGGTGACGCTGTCGTTCGACATCGAGGCCTGATGGACGAGGCCGTTCGGTTGAGCGCCTGGGTGCACGGACTGGTCCAGGGTGTCGGTTTCCGCTGGTGGACCCGGTCCCGCGCGCTCGAACTGGGACTGGCCGGGCATGCGACGAATGCCAGGGACGGCCGCGTGCACGTGGTCGCCGAAGGTCCGCGACCGGCTTGCGAGCGGTTGCTGGCCCTCTTGCGTTCCGAGGACACACCTGGTCAGGTCAGGTTGGTTGTGGAAAGCTGGGAGCCCGCGCGGGGTGATTTGACCGGTTTCGAGGAGCGGTAGTGGTGGTTCGGGCGACGAGGGGGGCGCAGCGATGAGCACGCGAGATCCGGGTGACGAGCGCCGGGAGGAGCCCGAGCGGCCGTCCGGCCCACAGCGCCCGGCCGAGGACCGGCAACCGCCGACGCCGACGTCCGGCGATGCACAGGACAGGTCGACACCTGCCGCCGGTGGCGCCGACCGATCGACCTCCACGTCCGCATCGGGTGACGCCGATCAGCCCGAAAACAACTGGTCGAGGCCCCCTTCGGCGCCAGCGAGCGGGGCCGGTCCCGGCGATCGGCCGCCCGCCGCGCCCCCTCCTCGCCCCGGCAGTATCCAACGCCAAGAAGCGGGCGTGACCCGCCCCCGCCCGCCCACGGTGGCCGAGGCACGAGCGCGCGACAAGGCGCGCAAGCGCGCCGAGGAAGTCCAGCGCGCGGCCGCCGCGGCCGAGGAGGCCAAGAAGCGCACCCGCAAACGCGTCATGATCGGCGGAGTCGCCATCGTCGGCGTCGCCGCCCTGGTCGGCGGCGGCTATCTGGCCTATCGCGCCTTGGCTGCCCCTGACCGGGTCACGGCCCAGTGCATGAAAATCGAGAACGGCCAAGAAATCGTGGTCGACGACTCTTACTGCGGCGACGGCCGTCCTGGCTTCGTCAACGACACCGGCATCAATCCCGGTTTGATCATCCTCGGCGGCGGGCCGCAGTACCGCTACTACTACGGCGGCACCGGCACGATCGGCAAACCGCCCGTCGGCGGCACCACGATCAAGCCGAAGAGCGCCGAGATCAAGACCAAGAGCGGCACCACCATCCAGCGCGGCGGCCTGGGTAGCAAGAGCGGCGGAGGATCGTAGATGCGGCGTGTACGGGATACGCCCCGGCCGGGCTGGCAGCAGATCATCGAGAGCCAAGGCCTGGTCTACGGTGCCCCGGGGCGGGACGCGAGCGGTCAGCCGCGGCCGTACTGGGACGAGTCGGTGCACTACGAGTTCGAGATGTCGGAAATCCTCGCCTTGGAGGCCGACGTCGAACTCCTGCACTCGATGTGCCTGAACGCGGTGGAGCACATCGTGCTCACCGAGCGGTACGCCGATTTCGGCCTGCCCGAATGGAGTTGGGGCCCGATCGCCGAATCCTGGCGGCGTTCCGATCCGCACGTGTACGGGCGTTTCGACCTGCGCTACGACGCACGGCGTCCGGCGAAACTATTGGAGTACAACGCCGACACGCCGACCTCGCTGCTGGAGGCGGCCATCGTGCAGTGGCACTGGCTGACCGACCGCTACCCCGGCGGCGACCAGTGGAACTCGTTGCACGAGAAGCTGGTCGAGCGGTGGGGCGAGTTGCGCGACGTGCTGCCCACGTCGCAGCTGCACTTCACCTGGTCCGGTGCGGACGCCACCGGCGAGGACAACGTCACCACCGCCTACCTCCAGGAGACCGCGGCCGAGGCCGGTTTCGACACCATCGCGCTGCCGATCGAGGAGATCGGATTCGATTCCGAGCTGGAGCGTTTCGCCGACCTGGCGGAGGCTCCGATGGAGGCGGTCTTCAAGCTCTACCCGTGGGAATGGGTGCTCGACGACGATTTCGGCAAACGCGTCGTGGACAGCCTGCCGGAGACCATGTGGATCGAACCGCTGTGGAAGACGCTGCTGAGCAACAAGGCGATCCTGGCGGTGCTGTGGGAGATGTACCCGGGTCACCCGAATCTGCTGCCCGCCTACCTCGACCAACCCAACGAGCTCACCGAGTACATCCGCAAACCGAAGCTGGGACGCGAGGGCGCCAACATGACGATCGTCGGCGCCGGACTGGAGACCGCGACCGGCGGCGTCTACGGCGAGGAAGGCTACGTGTACCAACTGCTCGATCCGCTCCCGGAATTCGATGACATGCGTCCGGTGCTCGGCGCGTGGATCGTCGGCGACGCCGCGGCGGGGCTGGGTATCCGCGAGACCGCGGGACTGATCACCGACGACGGCTCCGCATTCGTCCCGCATCGCATCGCCACCGACTGAGCATCGTCACCGTCAAGCACGAACCCATCTCGGCCGCATGCCGATCCATCTCGGAAGGATCAAGATGACCGCAGTCGCCCTGGAATCGGGGTACTGGAACTCGCTCGGCGAGGGCGTGGGCGCGATCGTCCTCTATGCCCTCGTCGGCTTGGTGCTCATGCTCGTCGGCTTCTACGCCATCGACCTGACCACGCCGGGCAAGCTGCGCAAGCTGGTGGTGGCGGGCAAGCCGAACGCCGTCATCGTCACCGCGGCGGGCATGATCAGCATGGCGTTCATCGTCGTGCTCGCCATCTTCGCCGTGGGCGGCGGCGGCAAGCTCTCCGAGGGCCTGATCGCCGCCCTGGTGTTCGGCCTGGTCGGCATTGTCGCGCAGGTCATCTCGGTGCGCGTCATCGAACGGGCGCTCGGCATCGACATCGGCGCCGCGCTGCACGCCGACACCTACACCACCGAGGTGCTCGTGGTGGCGGCCGCGCATTTCGCGCTCGGGCTCGTGGTCGCCTTCGCGATCCTGTAGGCGTCGTCACGGCGGTGCGTGGTGTCGGCAGGACGCTCGGTGCCCTGCCGACACCGCGTTCCGCGGAGTGCGGCCGATGGTTCAGTGCTCGTCGCCGTGGGCGAGACAGTACGCCGCCGCCGCGAGATATTGGCGGCACTCCGGGCCGTGACCGGCGTGCACGCTGCGAATGAACAATGCGCGATCCATGTCGAGATCCGTCGACGGCTCCGCGGAACAGTCCCGGTACCGGGTCCGCCACAGATCCTGTATGTCCAGCGATGTCTGCATCGTGCACCTCCCGTGCTGCGTATCAGTGCGAGAAGGCTTGCAATGTCCTTATATCGGGGGCATACCCGCTCCCGACCCGCGGCAATCGGTGCGGGTCATCGGGTCACCAACCGCCAGTCGTCGGGCAAGCGCGCCGCGGTGATCTGCGCGCCTTCTGCCTCGAGGTCGACGGTGGTCGCACCGAGCCGCAGCGCGCGCAGCGACACCTTGCCCCACCGCGCGGGCAGCTGCGGTCGAACGGTGAGCGTCCTGGTCGGCGCGTCGGGATCGAGACCGAGGAACGCGCGCACCAGCAACAGCGGCGCCGCGCTGGCCCACGCCTGTGGCGAGCAGGACGTCGGATACGGCACGGGCGTGGCGAATCGAGACCGAGGGAAGCCGCAGAACAGCTCCGGCAGGCGTCCGTCGAACACCGCGGCCGCGTCCAACAAGCCGGTGGCCAGCCGAGTGGCCAGCTCCACCGCGCCGGGAACGTGCCGGTAGCGCAGCAGCCCCGCCACCGCGATCGCCGTATCGTGCGGCCAGACCGAGCCGCAGTGATAGCTCATCGGGTTGTAGGCGCCCATGTTCGACGCCAGCGTGCGCAACCCGAAGCCGGAATCCATCTCCGGGGCCGCCATCCGCGACACCAGCTCCGCCGCGTGCTCGTCGGTGGCGATGCCCGACCAGAGGCAGTGCGCTACATTGCTGGTCAGCGCGTCGACCTGGCGCTTGCCGCCGTCCAGCGCCACGGCATACCAGCCGCGATCGGGCAGCCAGAACTGTTCGGCGAACTTGACGCGCAACTCCGCGGCGCGTTCGCGTAGCTGGCCGGCCAGCCGCAAGTCGTCGAAAGCCTCCGCCAGTTCGGCCCTGGCCAGCAGCGCGGCGTGCACGTACCCTTGCACCTCGCACAGGGCGATGGGCGCTTCGGCGATATGGCCGGTGGCGTCGTTGATTCCGTCGAAGCTGTCCTTCCAGCCCTGGTTGACCAGGCCGCGATCGGTGGCGCGGCGGTACTCGACGAAGCCGTCGCCGTCCCGGTCGCCGTAGTCGGTGATCCAGTGCAGCGCGGCGTCGGCGGCGGGCAGCAGGTGCCGGATCGCCTCCGGGTCGGCGCCCCAGCGATGACATTCGGCCAGCAGCATCACGAACAGCGGTGTGGCGTCGGCAGTTCCGTAGTAGATGTGGCCGCCGAACACCTGTCCGCCCGCGGGGCCGCGGCGCATCTCGTGCATGATGCGGCCGGGTTCCTCCTCGGTGAGCGGGTTCACGTCCTGCCCTTGCAGTTCCGCCAACTGTTGCAGCGTGCCCAGCGCGAGATCGATCTCCAGCGGCAGCGCCATCCACGCGGTGAGCAGGCTGTCGCGGCCGAACAGGGTCATGAACCACGGTGCGCCCGCGGCGACGAAAGGCCGCGCGTCGCCGGATTCGTCGTGCATCTGCAAGGCGCCCAAGTCGCTCTCGGTGCGGCGCAGCACCCGGGTGAGCGCCGGATCGGAGGCGGCGATGTCGGTGGCGGTGTCGCGCCACGCCTCGATCTTGCGGCCCGGCGCGCTGACGTTGTAGTGCTCACCCGGCGAGATCGCCTGGAAACGCTGGTTGCCCACGGTCGGCTGGGCGATGATCTCGGCCTGCCAGCATTCGCCGACCGGCACGATCACCCGCCACAGCAGCGAACCGGGCATCACCTCGGGCTCCACGGTCGCCGAGATCGAGATGCCCCGGCTGCGGTCGGCGTGATCGTGCAGCACCAGTTCCCCGTCGGCGACCGTCACGTCCGCCCGCCCGTGTCCTGCGCGTCCTTCCTTCACCGCGAACAGGTCGACGAAGTCGGCGTCCACATGCAGTTCCAGCAGCACCGCGGTGGGCTCGCGGCCCATGTTCTCCAACGTGATCAGCTCGTGCATGCCGTCGGCCACGATCCGTTCGCGCACCACCAGCAACGTGCTGTCGGCCAGGCCCGCCTGCGGGGGCCTGCGCAACACGAACCTGGCGGCGAACGCCTCCGGACTGAGCACCGAAAGCGACTCGGCGGGTTTGCCGTTCACCAGCAACTCCCAGCGCGACAGCACGCGGGCGTCCCGGAAGAACAAGCCGTGCGGCTTACCCGGTTCGACGTCGCCGAGCCGATTGGACAGGCAGAAGGTGCCGCCTTCCACCAGGGTCACCGAGCCGCACCCCCCGAACCCGGTGGACTCACCGGAGTTCAGGGGGGCGGGGCTCACCGGTACGGAATCGGTCACGCCAAGCCGCTCGCCGCGATCCGGATCGGCGAGGCGGGCGCCGGGTCGTCGAGTGGCGTGGTCACGGCCGCCGCGGTGTCGAGCGGCACCGCCCCGGACCGCTTCTTGGAGCGCAGGACCCGGCGATACACCTGCTCGTACCCGAAACCGAGCGTGTCGGAGCCGAACTTGGCCTGCACGTGCGCCCGGCAGGCGTACGGATCCAGCGCCCTGACCTCTTCGATGGCCGCGGGCAATTCGGCGGGATCCTCACAGATCCGGCCGGTTACGCCGTCGACGATCACCTCGGACACCGCCCCGCCGCGCAGCGCGACCACCGGCGTGCCACAGACCATGGATTCGATCATCACCATGCCGAACGGTTCCTCCCAGCGGATCGGGAACAACAGGCAACGCGCGTTCGCAAGCAGCTTACGCTTGGCCGTCGCGTCGGCGAGACCGAACACGTGATCGTTTTCCGTCAGCAGCGGTCGCACCTTCTCCTCGAAATAGGCCTGCTCGGGACGCTCGCTGCACTTGCCGGCCAGCACCAGCGGGATACCCGCGGCATGCGCGGCTTCCAGCGCCAAGTGCGGGGCCTTGCACTCGTTGAACCGCCCGAGGAACAGCGCGTAGTCGTCCTTCTCGACGCGGAACGGCCAATCGTCGACGTGCAGTGCGTTGTGCACCCGTCCGGACCAGTTGAGACCCTGCGCGAGCTCGCGCTGGCGGTCGCTGATCGCCACCAAGGCGACCTCGTCGCCCAGATCCTGGTAGTAGCGGTAGATATCGTCCTCCACCGGCCCGTGGACGGTCAGCACCGTCGGAAGGCCCATGTTCTGGAAGACGGTCGCGTTCAGCGGCCCCGCGAACGTGTGGTCGTGCACCAGGTCCACACCGGAAGTGGCCGCGAGGTTCTCGATCGCGCGGCGCACCCGCAACGCGTGCACGACCTCGGGAAACGGCTCTCCGAGGCGTTCGGGCAGCGCCCGGTCCCACACCGGCACGAACTTGGCCTTCGTCCCCGGCTCCCCCGCGCCCAACAGCGTGACGTCGTGGCCGCGAGCCACCAGCGCGTCGACCAGATCGGCCACCACGGCCTCGACGCCGCCGTATGCCTTGGGCGGGACGTCGAAGTACGGTGGCACGACCATCGCGATGCGAAACGGGCCGCTGGAACGATCTGTCGACAAGTAGTCGGACGACGGCATCTCCAGATCGGACGACGCCTGCACGGAAAGCGCGCTCATGACCCTCCTTCCAGGGACAACCAAGTAGCACTCGCATTCACCCAGCACTCGGAGTACCGGGCGCCGAACTGAACTAAGTGGCCCCCGCGGCGGAGGTGAAGACCTAGCTGCACCGCCGTCCATGGGGCTTGGTTGGCCTGGTCACGCGGTCGGCATGATCAGGGGGGCCGAGTGGGAGGTACCTCAGGGGGTGCCGTTCAAACCAAACAGTTCGGGAAAAATCCCCTCCCGCAGCGTTCGTTCCGCTACCGATGGGTAGTCCGGTGGCCCCGCGTTGTCGGCCGGACCATGGGAACGACGTCCGGGGTCACTGATCCGGCAGGCAGCGACCGGGATCGGGCAGGTCGGCACACGGCGCGTTGCCGTGCGCGCGCAGCACCTCTTTGCCGGTCTGATCGGTCAGGAAGTGCAGGAAGCTCGCGGCGAGCGACCCACCGGGCAACTCGCCGTTGCTGTAGGCGTACTCGACGCCCCACAAGGGATAGGCGCGCCGCACGGCGGCGTCCCGGCTCGCGCCGACACCCTCGATCGCGATGGTCGGCAGTCCGGCTCCGACGGCCTCGGAGAATTCCGAATAGCCGATGGCCCCTGGTATTTCGGCCACCGCTTTGCGCATGTCGGCGGTGACCTGCACCTCGCACTGCGCGGGCGCGGTGACGACCGTGCCCTTCAACGCCGTGCAGCTCACGTGCGGGCGCTCCGGCTGCGTGCCGCCGAGCAGCCTGCGTTCGAAGATGGTGCGCGTGCCCGAGCCGGGTATGCGGTTGACCAGCACCACCGGCAAGTCCGGACCGCCCACCTCGCGCCAGTTGCCGATCCTGCCCCGGAACAGATCCTGGATCTGGGCGGCGGTGAGGTCGCGGACGCCGACGCCGGGATGCGCGATCATGGTGAACAGCGACAACGCCAGCGGCCGGTGCACCAGTGTCGGATAGCCGCCGCCCTTCGCACCGTCGGTGACGGCGAGCAACCCGGGATTGCCCGCGCCTTCTTCGGCGAGCCGGTCCAGTCCGCGCTCGGATCCTTCGAAGCCGTAGGTGAAATCGGCGCCGACGCAACTCTTCCGATACTGCTCGGCGGCGTCTTCGATCACCTGGGCGAACGCCGAAGACCCGATCACGGTCAGTTTGCCGGAGGCGCACTCCAGCGGCGTCGGCGACGGCTCCAGTGCGGACACCACCAACTGGACGACGATCACCAGCACCAAGAAGACCGTGAGCGCGACCATCATCAGGGAAACGCCGGTGCGGCTGCGGGTCTCGATGATCCGCCCGCCTTTGATGCCGCCGCGCAACGCCGGCGGCGGGTATTCGCCCACGCCCTCCGAACGCTGCAGGATCGCCAGAATCTTGTAGTGATCGCCGGGGGCGAGCGGCACCTTCGGCAGGTCGATCACGCCGATGTGCCCGCCGGTGTCCTCGCGCACCGCGATGCCGGAATCGGCGTCGAGGTTGTCGGCCAACGCGGGATCGCTGAGTTCGTTCACCGCCATGCCGATCACGCGGCGCTGCGGAAAACGCAGATGCAGGCCGATCCGCGCGGCTTCCGGCGCTTTGTAGTCGTGGCTGTCGATGGTCGTGATGCCGCTGTTCTCGACGCGCACCAGAACGACCGAGATGTCCTTCAGGTCCGGACTGGCGCCGTCGAGTGAGGGGCGCAGTTGCGGGAGCACACCGGGAAACACCGATTCGATCTCACCGGTGACCGGCGTATCCATCTGCACCCGATAGCCCAAGCGCCTGCGGCCGGCGAAGACGAACTCCCACAGGAACGCGCCGATGGGCACCGCGATACCGATGAGCGCGAGTACGATTTCGAGCGGAAAGTCGCCCACCAGTTGATCCCACCCCTAGCGATTCGTGTGACCCTTATTCTGTGCCGCAATAGCCTTCGGACACAGGCGAAGTCGTATTGTTCGGTACAAGTTAACCCGGCGGTCACGCTTGCGCGCGAGTCCACGCCAACAGATCCGCCAGCGGCCAGGTATTGATCACACGTTCCGCCGCGACGCCGTTCGCGAGCGCGCGCTCGCAACCGTACCCCTGCCAGTCGAGCTGGCCGGGTGCGTGCGCGTCGGTGTCGATCGAGAAGTGACAACCCATCTCAGCGGCCAGGCGCAGCAATCGCGAAGGCGGATCCAGTCGTTCGGGCCTGCTGTTGATCTCCACGGCGGTGCCGTAGGTGCGGCACGCCTCGAACACCACTTCGGCGTCGAACGTCGACTCCGGCCTGGTGCCGCGTCCCCCCGTGACCAGGCGGCCGGTGCAGTGACCGAGCACGTCGACGTTGGGATCGGCGACCGCGTACGCCATGCGCTTGGTCATGGTCGCGCTGTCGTCACGCAGACGCGAGTGCACGCTGGCCACGACCACATCCAACCGGGCGAGCAGATCCGCCTGCTGATCGAGGGTGCCGTCGTCGAGGATGTCCACCTCGATGCCGGTGAGGATGCGGAACGGCGCCATCCGGTCGTTGAGCTCGGCCACCACGTCCAGCTGCCTGCGCAACCGGTCGGCGGACAGGCCGTTGGCCACGGTCAGGCGCGGGGAATGGTCGGTCAGGGCGCAGTATTCGTGCCCGAGCGCGGCCGCGACTCGCATCATCTCCTCGATCGGGCTGCCGCCGTCGGACCAGTTCGAGTGGGTGTGCAGATCGCCGCGCAGCAGCTCGCGCAACGGCTTGCCCGGTGCCCCGATCGGCTGCGCGGCCGCCCGCAACTCGCTCAGGTACCGCGGCACCACGCCCGCGTACGCCTGCTCGATGACGGCGGCGGTCTTGGGCCCGATGCCGGCCAGCTCGGTCCAAGTGCCTGCCGCCCGGCGCGCCTCCCGCTCGTCGGCGGACAACTCCGCGACGACGTCGGCGGCGCGCCGGTAGGCCTTCACCCGGTGGGTCTCCGCCCGGGAGCGCTCCAGCCAGAAGCCGATCTCCCGCAGCGCCGCCTCCGGACCGGGCGCCGCGGCGGCGTCCGGCATCCCGCTCGATTCCTGACCGGGCACCGGGTCAGTGCACCCGGCTGTATTTGACGAAGGCCACCCCGTCCTCGAACACCGTGCTGGTGATCACCCGGAACTTGGCCGGTTCCGGCAGCCGCGACCCGGCGCCGAACAGCGCACGGCCGCTGCCGAGCACGATCGGGTAGAGCTTGAGGAAGATCTGGTCGATCTCCGGCAGCAGCGCCTGCGCCAGTTCCCCGCCGCCGCACAACCAGATACCCAGCCCGCTCTCCCGCTTGAGTGCGCGAACCTTCTCGATCGGGTTCTCCGAGATCAGCTCCACGGCCGCGTCGGGACTCTCGGGCAGGGTGGTCGAGACCACGAATTGCCGCAGATGCGCGTAGGGAGTGGAGGTGCCGGTGCGGACGCCGAAGTCGTGCGTCTTGCGTCCCATCAGCACCGTGTCGAAGTAGCGATTGCGCTCCTCCAACCCGATCGCCTCGCGCACCTTGGTCGGCAGCGTCTCGGGATACTGCGCGTTGATCGAGGGACCGTGGTCGCCGCCGACCGGGAAGAAGTCGACCGAGCCGTCCTCGGTGGCGATGAAACCGTCGATCGTCGACGCGACGTAATAGGTGAGCTTGCGCATGCTTCCCTTCCTCACGGTCGGCTGACATTCCGAACCGCCCTGAGGAAACGGTAGCTCGCCCGCGCTAACGACGACGAGGCTTCGGCTGGCAGCGCGGGCAGGAGTAGGACGAGCGGTTCATGAACCGCTCGCGGATGATCGGCGCACCACACCGGCGACACGGCTCGTGCTCCCGACCGTATACGGCCAGGGAGCGTTCGAAGTAGCCCGACTGGCCGTTGACGTTCACATAGAGCGCGTCGAACGACGTACCGCCCGCGGCGAGCGCTTCGCTCATCACAATGCCGACTTCGGCGAGTAACCCGCGCACCGCGGGTCTGGACAGCCCGGAGGCGGTCCGTCCCCCGTGGATCTCGGCCCGCCACAGCGCCTCGTCGGCGTAGATGTTGCCGATGCCGGAGACCACGCCTTGGTCGAGCAGCACGCGCTTGATCTCACTCTGCTTGCCCCGGATGACGGCGACCACGGATTCGACGTCGAAACGCGGATCCAGCGGATCGCGAGCGATGTGCGCGACCGGCTCGGGCACCAGGGTGCCGTCCACCTCGACCAGCGGCGCGAGCGCCCAGCCGCCGAAGGTGCGCTGGTCGACGAAGCGCAGCTGGGTGCCGTCGCCGAAGGTGGCGCGGATGTGGGCGTGCTTCTCCAGCGGCGCTTCCGCGGGCTGGACCAGCATCTGACCGCTCATGCCGAGATGCACGACGAGCGCCGCCTCCGGATCGTCGAAGGTGAGCCAGAGGAATTTGCCGCGCCGCTCGGCCGACTCGACCTTCAGGCCGGTCAGCCGTGCGGCGAGATCGGCGGCGCCTTCGAGATGGCGGCGCACCGAGCGGGGATGGGTGATCGCCACCGATTCGATCATCCGGCCGACCACGTGCTCGGCGAGCCCGCGCCGCACGACCTCGACCTCGGGAAGTTCGGGCACGTCAGGTTTCGGCGGTCAGCGCCTCGTAGGCGGCCCCCGCGGCCTTCTGCTCGGCTTCCTTCTTCGACCGTCCGACGCCCTGCCCGTAGGCCCGGCCGCCGATCACCGTGGTGGCGGTGAATTCCTTGTCGTGGTCCGGCCCGGTCGAGGTGATCTCGTAGCTGGGCACGCCGAGACCACGCTCGGCGGTGAGTTCCTGCAGGCTCGTCTTCCAGTCCAGGCCCGCGCCCATCCGCGGTCCGCGCTCGAGCAGCTCGGCGAACAGCCGCAGCACCACGGCGCGAGCCACCTCGATGCCGTGCTCCAGATGCACGGCGCCGAGCAACGACTCCATACCGTCGGCGAGGATGCTCTCCTTGTCCCGGCCGCCGGTGAGCTCCTCGCCCTTGCCGAGCAGCAGGTGGGCACCGAGCCCGCCCTCGCCGAGCCCGCGGGCGACCTCCGCCAGCGCGCGCATGTTCACCACGCTCGCGCGTAGTTTGGCCAGCTCACCCTCGGACTTCGAGGGATGCTCGTGATACAGCCGTTCGGTGATGCTCAGCCCGAGCACGGAGTCGCCGAGGAACTCGAGACGCTCGTTCGTCGGCAGACCGCCGTTCTCGTACGCGTACGACCGATGAGTCAGTGCGAGACGCAGCAGATCCGGCTGCACGTCGACGCCCAACGCGGCGAGCAGGCTCGCGTGTTCACCGGACGAGTCGGGTTCGTCGGTCACGTCGCTACGACAGATCGGACGATCAGACCGCCGCCGTGACCTGGCGGCCCTTGTAGGTGCCGCAGGACGGGCAGGCGATGTGCGGCAGGGTCTTCTCGCCGCAGGCGCGGTTCGGGCAGGTGATCAGGGTCGGCGCGGTGGCCTTCCACTGGCTGCGCCGCGACCTGGTGTTGGAACGGGACATCCGGCGCTTGGGAACGGCCACGACTACTTCTCCTCTGTCTTAATTGCTCTGCCGGTTCGGCTGATCGGTCTTGCTCAGTGGTCTCGGTCGGCCGCACCCTCGTCGGGGCTGCCGCTGCCGGGCGATTCGGAGGCGAATCTGGCCAGTCCGGCCCAGCGAGGGTCAAGTATCTCATGCCGGTGGTCGGATCCCGCAATCGCCATCCGTACGCCGCATTCCGGGCACAGTCCCGCGCAATCCGGGGTGCACAGCGGTTGCAGCGGCAACTCCAGCCCGACGGCGTCGATCACCACCGGTTCCAGATCGATGAGGTCGTCGTCCATGCGATAGATCTCGTCGTCCTCGGTGGTCTGCTCGGTGGTGCTGTCCGGATAGGCGAACAGCTCGGTCAGCCGCAGGGTGACCGAGTCGGTGAACGGCTCCAGGCAGCGCGAGCACTCGCCTTCGATCGGCGCCTCGACCGTCCCGGTGACCAGCACGCCCTCGGACACCGCCTGCAACTGCAGATCCAATTCCACCTGCGCACCCACCGGAACGCCGATCAGATCCAGACCGATCCGCTCCTCGGTGGTGACGGTACGGCGCAGCTCGCGCATGGTCCCCGGCCTGCGGCCGAGGCTGCGGGTGTCCAGCACGAAAGCGGCGTCCGGCGACCGGCGCTTGGCCGATCGGGGACGCGACGCGGAACCGGAACCGGCGGACATCACGGACTCACTCACGATCGAGGGGATACGGGCAACCACTCAACAATACGCGATCACGCGGTCCGCGCCCAAACGCGGCCCATCGCGCTCGGGGCCGCTACCTGCGGAATTCCGTGGCGTAGTCGGGTGCGCCCGCCCCACTGCGCAGTTGATGGCGCCCCCGCCCGACCGTGCGCAGCGTGCTGGTCAGCGTCTCCTCGAAATCGGCGAGCCGGGAGTCGACGTAGTGGTCGCACTCCTCGCGCAGGCGATCCGCCTCGGCGTGCGCGGCGTCGATCACCCTGGCCGATTCGGCGTGCGCGGCCCGCACCACCTCGGTCTGCGTGACCAGCCGCTCCTGCTCGGCGAGCCCGTCGGCGACGGAGCGGTCGTAGGCGGCCTTGCCCGCATCGATCATCCGCTCCGACTCTGCCCGCGCCCGGCCGGTCACCGCCTCGTATTCGGCGTTGCCGTCGGCCACCACCCGATCGGCCGCCTCCTGAGCGGAGGCCACCAGGTGATCGGCGTGCGCGCTCGCCTCGGCGACCATCCGATCGGCATGCGCCTTGGCGTCGGCGAGGATGCGGTCGGCTTCCTCGCGCGCCGCGCCGATGGTGCGCTCGGCCTGCTCGTTCGCCCCGGTCACGGCGGTCTCGGCCGCGGTCCTGGCATCGGAGACGATCTTGTCGCGATGGTCGAGCACGTCCTGTGCGTCGTCGAGTTCGCCGGGCAGCGCGTCGCGGACGTCGTCGAGTAATTCCAGCACGTCGCCGCGCGGCACGATGCAACTGCGGGTCGGGGGGATGCCGCGCGCCTCTTCGACGATGGCGACCAGTTCATCGAGCGCTTCGAAAACGCGATACATGCTCACTACCCTCCTGCGGACTCACGGCGAAATCTCCGCCGACGCCCAGTGTGCCCCTCGTCACGGCTCGTGCCGAGTCCCTTTCCGGTGTGTCGTGCCAGTGTCTCGCACGCCACAAAATCAAGTGGAGACCTCCTCTCCGCTTCGTGTTACATTTTCTTGGAAGGTCGACCAAGATCTTCAGCACCTACCGCGTTCCCTGGATCGCGGACAAGGAAGCCGGAGGTAAGGACAACCCGCCGTCGAATGTTGACAGGCGCCGACACGTCAGCGATTGCCGAATATGCGCTACGAACGGAACCTGCCAAGAGTCGACGGGGGAAGCATGCGAGCACTCTCGCCGTTGTCCCTGCCGAGGGCTTGTGTTCGATCGGAAAGACGATGACCTTACTGGAACTGCCGCGACCCGGAGGAGTGAGCGCCACCAGCTTCTTCGTGCCGTGGGCCGGCCCCTATCCGGCACTGCCGAGGACCTCGGTGGCGACCGGGCTCGGCCGGCTCGCCCGGTACCTGCGCGGCGATCGAGCCTTCGCTCAGCTGATCCGATTCGCGCTGGTCGGCGGCTCCAGCAATATCGCGTACGTCCTGTTGTTCTTCGCCATGCACGGCGTCGGACCGCTGATCGCCAACGTCGTGGGCTCGATCGTCAGCACCGTGATCGCCAACGAGCTGCACCGTCAGCTCACCTTCCACGCCGCGGAACGGGTCGGCTGGTTCACCGCGCAATGGGAAGGCGGCGGGCTCGCGTTGGTCGGACTCGGCGTCACCACCGCGGGGCTGGCCGCCCTGGGTCTGTGGGCTCCCGGCCTCGGGGACACCGCCCAGGCCGTCGCGATCCTGGCGATCACCGCTGTGGTCGGCGGCATGCGCTTCCTGGCCCTACGTGGTCTGGTGTTCTAGGCTGCCCGCCCGCCTCGCTGCCCGCCTCTCCGAGTATTCAGGCCTTACCAGTGGGGTGGGACGCGAGTCGCGTTCAGGTCTTGCGTCGACAGCCGCTGGAGTTCTGGGCGTTCCCCGGGGAGTTACCCATGTTCTCGCGTGATCAGTAGTTGCTTTGGCGGACCCGACAGGGGGGTGGTGAACCACCCGGTCGAGTCTGCAAGTGTGAAGGCTCCGTGGCTTTCCCGTAGAGGGTCCGTTGTTCGCCACCGCGTCAGCGTTCTGGCGGGTTTGCGATGAAGGCGAGATCACCTGCGGATTCGCGGCCTGGTTGGTCAGTTCTTGCGTTCGGCCAGGCGGTCGAGGAGGCGCTTGTGCACCGAGGGGGGCAGCATGTCGGCGACGTCGCCGCCGTAGGCGGCGACCTCTTTGACCAGTGAGCTGGACAGGAAGCTGAACGACGGGTTGGTGGCTATGAAGAAGGTGTCCACGCCGGAGAGCTTCTTGTTCATCTGCGCCATCTGCAGTTCATAGCCGAAGTCGCCCGCGTCGCGCAGACCCTTCACGATGGCGGTGATGCCCTGCTCGCGGGCGAAGTCCACCAGCAGCCCCTGCCACGACTCCACCCGGACGTTGCCCAGGTGCGCGGTCGACTCGCGCAGCATCTCGATGCGCTCGTCGACGGTGAACATGCCCTGCTTGTTCGGGTTGATCATGACGGTGATGACGACCTCGTCGAACTGGGCCGCCGCCCGGGTGAAAACGTCGAGGTGTCCGTAGGTCACGGGGTCGAACGACCCGGGGCACAGTGCTCCTGCCATGAGGCGACGCTAGCAGGACGCACGCGGCCGGGCACGGGTGGCCGCACGCGCGCCTATTCGTCCGGATCGAACTCCGCCAGCTCGATGCGGGTTTCGCCGTACCGGCGCGACTTGGCCGGGACGAAGCCTGCGGGCCAGGCGGTTTCGGGGGAACGCGCCGAACGCTCCAGCACGACCACCGCCCCTGGGCGCAGCCAACCGCGCTCGGCCAGCGCGCTCAGGTCGGCCAGCACCGCGGCGTTGTCCACCGCGTACGGCGGGTCCGAGAAGACCACGTCGAAGCCGCCCGCCTCGCCCAGTTGCAGCACACTGGCCACCGTCGCGACCCGCAATTCGGCGCCGGGCAGCCCGAGGTCGGCGATATTGCCGCGAACAACGGCCGCCGCCTTCCGGTCGGATTCGACGAGCAACGCGTGCTCGGCGCCGCGCGACAGCGCCTCCAGCCCGAGCGCGCCGGAGCCCGCGTACAAGTCGAGGACGCGCGCGCCCGCGAAGTCCAACCGGGCGTCCAACGCGCTGAACAGCGCCTCCCGGACGCGATCGGAGGTCGGGCGGGTGCCGGACGGCGGCACCCGGAGGCGCCGTCCGCCCGCCGCGCCCGCGACGATCCTCGTCATCCGGCGGACGACTCCCGCACCGCCAGTTCGATGAGCAGGTCACCGCCCTCGACCTGCTGCACGGAGCCGATGGCGACGCGGCCGACGATGCCCGCGCGTGGCGCGGTGATCGCGGCTTCCATCTTCATGGCCTCGATGGTGCCGATGGTGTCGCCCGCCGCGACCGAATCGCCTTCGGAGACCGCGAGAGTGACGACACCGGCGAACGGCGCCGCGATGTGGCCTGGGTTGGCCTTGTCGGCTTTCTCCGCCGCGGGGATCTCGCTGGCGATCGATCGGTCACGCACCGAGACCGGCCGCAGCTGCCCGTTCAAGATGCACATCACCGTGCGCATACCGCGCTCGTCGGGCTCGGAGATCGCTTCCAGGCCGATGAGCAAGGTGACTCCCTTCTCCAACTGCACCCGGTGTTCCTCGCCGCGGCGCAGCCCGTAGAAGAACTGGTTGGCCGACAACCCGGAGGTATCGCCGTACTTCTCCCGGTGGGCGAGGAATTCGGCGGTGGGGCCGGGGAACAGCAACCGGTTCAACGTCGCCCGGCGCTGCTCGGAGCTGCCGGACAGGCCCTTCTCGTCCGCGGGCGTCAACGGTGTCTCGGGCTTGGCCGCGCCGCGCCCGGCCAGAGCCTTGGTGCGGAACGGTTCGGGCCAGCCGCCGGCGGGTGTGCCGAGTTCACCGCGCAGGAAACCGATCACCGAATCCGGGATGTCGTAGCGACCCGGGTCGGAGGCGAAATCCTCGACCTCGACACCGGTGCCGACCAACGCCAGCGCCAGGTCACCGACGACCTTCGAGGACGGGGTGACCTTCACCAAGCGGCCGAGCAGCCGGTCGGCGGCGGCGTACTTCGCCTCCACCTCCTCGAACCTGTCACCCAACCCGAGCGCGATGGCCTGCTGACGCAGGTTCGACAACTGCCCGCCGGGGATCTCGTGGGTGTAGACGCGACCGGTGGGTGCGGGCAGCCCGGACTCGAACGGGGCGTACACCTTCCGCAGCGCCTCCCAGTACGGTTCCAGGTCGCACACGTTCTGCAGGTTCAACCCGGTGTCGTACTCGCTGTGCGCCGCCGCGGCGACGATCGCCGAGAGCGCGGGCTGGCTGGTGGTGCCCGCCATCGCGGCGCTCGCCCCGTCCACGGCGTCGGCGCCGGCCTGCCACGCGGCCAGATAAGTGGCCAGCTGCCCGCCCGGGGTGTCGTGGGTGTGCACGTGCACCGGCAGATCGAAATTGCTGCGCAACGCGGTGACCAGTGTGGTCGCGGCCGGGGCGCGCAGCAGACCCGCCATGTCCTTGATCGCGAGCACGTGCGCGCCCGCGTCGACGATCTGCTCGGCCAGCTTCAGGTAGTAGTCCAGGGTGTAGAGCGACTCGTCCGGATTCGACAGATCCCCGGTGTAGCTGATCGCGACCTCCGCGATCGCGGTACCGGTCTCGCGGACCGCATCGATGGCCGGACGCATCTGGTCGACATTGTTGAGCGCGTCGAAGATACGGAAGATGTCGATACCCGTGGCGGTCGCCTCCGAGACGAACGCGCGGGTCACCGCCTCCGGATACGGGGTGTAGCCGACGGTGTTACGGCCGCGCAGCAGCATCTGCAGGCAGATGTTCGGGATCGCCTCGCGCAACGCCGCCAGCCGCTCCCACGGGTCCTCGTACAGGAACCGCAGCCCCACGTCGTAGGTCGCTCCGCCCCACGCCTCGATCGACAGCAACTCCGGAGTCAATCGCGCCACATGCCCCGCCACGCCCAGCAGACCGTTGGTGCGCACTCGGGTGGCCAGCAGCGATTGGTGTGCGTCGCGGAAGGTGGTGTCGGTGACGCCGACCGCCTTCTGCTCACGCAACGCCCGCGCGAAACCCTCCGGACCCAGCCGCAGCAGCCGCTGCCGCGAGCCGTCCGGCGGCGGCACGCTCAGATCGATCGCGGGCAACTTGTCGTGCGGGTACACCGTGGTCGGCCGATCGCCGTGCGGCTTGTTCACCGTGACGTCGGCCAGGTAGTCGAGGATCTTGGTGCCGCGGTCCGCGGACCGGCGCAGGGTCAGCAGCTGCGGACGCTCGTCGATGAACGAGGTGGTGACCCGGCCCGCCTTGAAGTCCGGATCGTCCAGCACCGCCAGCAGGAAGGGAATGTTCGTGGCGACGCCGCGAATCCGGAACTCGGCCAGCGCCCGGCTCGCCCGCGCCACCGCCGTATCGAAGTCACGGCCTCGGCAGGTGAGCTTGACCAGCATGGAGTCGAAGTAGGCGCCGATCTCGGCGCCCAGGTTCGCGCCGCCATCTAGGCGGATGCCCGCGCCGCCGGGTGTGCGGTAGGCGGTGATCCGGCCGGTGTCGGGACGGAATCCGTTGGCCGGGTCCTCGGTGGTGATCCGGCATTGCAAAGCCGCGCCCCGGATGGTCACGGCGTCCTGGCTGAGACCCAGTTGCTCGAGCGTCTCCCCCGCCGCGATGCGCAGCTGCGACTGCACCAGGTCCACGTCGGTGATCTCCTCGGTCACCGTGTGCTCCACCTGGATGCGCGGGTTCATCTCGATGAAGACGTGGTTGCCGCGCTCGTCGAGCAGGAACTCCACGGTGCCCGCGCACGAGTAGCCGATCTGCCGGGCGAAGGCGACCGCGTCGGCGCAGATCCGTTCCCGCAGTGCGGGGTCCAGATTGGGTGCCGGTGCCAGCTCGATCACCTTCTGGTGGCGGCGCTGCACCGAGCAGTCCCGCTCGAACAGGTGCATCACGTTCCCGTGCTGATCAGCCAGGATCTGCACCTCGATGTGGCGGGGGTTCACCACCGCCTGTTCCAGGAACACCGTCGGGTCGCCGAACGCCGACTCCGCCTCCCTGGAGGCCGCCTCGATCGACTCGCGCAGCTGTTCGGGCGCGGCGACCCGGCGCATCCCGCGCCCTCCGCCGCCGGCCACCGCCTTCACGAAGATGGGGTATTCCAGCCCCCGTGCCGCGGCCAGCAGCTCCTCCACGTCCGACGACGGTGCGCTCGAACGCAACACCGGCAGCCCGGCAGCCTTGGCCGCCGCGATCGCCCGCGCCTTGTTACCCGCCAGTTCGAGCACCTCGGCCGACGGTCCGATGAAGGTGATGCCCTCGCGGGCGCATGCCGCCGCCAGATCCGGGTTCTCCGACAAGAACCCGTACCCCGGGTAGATCGCGTCCGCGCCCGCCGACTTGGCCGCCTTGATGATCGCCTCGATCGACAGGTAGGCCCGCACCGGATGGCCGGGCTCGCCGATCTGGTACGACTCCGCCGCCTTCAGCCGATGGACCGAATTGCGGTCCTCGTAGGGAAACACGGCGACCGTCCCGATGCCGAGTTCGTAGGCCGCACGGAAGGCGCGGATGGCGATCTCGCCACGGTTGGCAACCAAGACTTTCGAGAACATTGACCCAAGGTACCCGGCCGCGTGAACCGCACCGACACGGAATCCCCCTTCGCAAACCTTTTCACAAGACCGACTAGCACGGTTGCGAAGTTGCGTTCACAGCGCCGACACATGAGCGGTGCGGCAGCAACCGGTGTGCTGTCCCGAGGCCGGGTTCGGTTCGGGTCCGGCGGCGGAGGCCGCCGAGCAGCCGTCCCGGTGGTCGATCCCGGCATCTAGCCGCGCTCCCCTGGCACGAGTTCGCGCCCTCGGACCAGGCGAACCACGCATGCGACGAGTTCGGAAAGGTGAATCCCGGGTGGCCCGGCGGTCTGGTAGCCGGTCGAGAGCAGATCCGGGACCGCATGGGCGGCCCGGCCGATAGCCGGAACGGAAGCAGGTGCGGAATCGGTTCGCGATGAGCGGTGCGGGCAAATGCCGGTGTGTGATCCCTCGCGGTGTGCTCGCTCGGCCGCGTCCTATGCTGAGTGGGCAGCTGGTTCACCGCAGCACGACGAGATGGAGCCCCGACGTCGCGCCACGGAGTCGAGCCCGCCCGTACGGCGACGTCACGGCGGGTGAGAGGGAACCCGGTGGGAATCCGGGACTGTCCCGCAGCGGTATGCAGGAACGACCGCCGTCACCAGGCACTGAGTTCAGCGATCCGGAAGGTTCGGCGACTTGGGAAGCGACGGCCAGTAGGTCGGCCATCGGGAGCACTCCGGCGTATGCCGGCCCGCACGGCCGGTGCCCGCGAGTCCGAAGACCTGCCAGCCGTGCCGGGTACGCCGTACCCGGCGGCCACCGCCTCGTGGATTGGGCGTGCGGATCACCAGCTGACGTGTCGGGCTCCGCCGGGAACATCACCGGCATGTCACCGGGTTCTCCGCCTGCCCGTATGGCGATGGCTTTCGTCCTCAGCAATGGAGAAACATCGTGACTGTTGCACAGCAAAAGCCGTTTACCGCGACGGTTCTCGGGCTTCCACGAGTGGGGCCGCGGCGCGAACTGAAGCGGGCCACCGAAGCCTATTGGGCGGGCAAGATCGACGCCGACCAGTTGCACGCCGTGGCGCGCGACCTCCGGCACGCCCAATTCGCCGAATTACGGGCCGCGGGCCTGGACTCCGTTCCGATCGGCACGTTCTCCTACTACGACCAGATGCTCGACACCGCCGAGTTGCTGGGCGCGCTGCCGCCCCGGGTCGCCGGGATCGCGGACCCGCTGGAACGGTATTTCGCCGCCGCGCGCGGCACCGACACGGTCGAGCCCTTGGAGATGACCAAGTGGTTCGACACCAACTACCACTACCTGGTGCCGGAAATCGAGCCGGAGACCGCCTTCTCGCTGCACCCGGAGAAGCTGCTCGCGGAACTGCGGGAAGCGCTGGAGCTGGGGGTGCCCGCGCGGCCGGTGGTGATCGGGCCGATCACCTTCCTCAAACTGGCGAAGGCGACCGGCGGCTCGGCGCTCGCCCGGCTGATCGAGCTGCTGCCGCTGTATCGGGAACTGCTGCGCAGGCTCGCCGTCGCCGGTGCCGGATGGGTGCAGATCGACGAGCCGGTGCTGGTCACTGACCTCACGGCGGAGGAAATCGACTTGGTGCAGGTCACCTACGAGGAACTCGCCGACGCCGCCGAGCGCCCGGCGATCCTCGTCGCGACCTACTTCGGGCGACCGGATGCGGCGCTGACGGCGCTGGCGAGCACCGGAATAGAGGGGGTCTCCCTCGATTTCACGGCCGGCGCCGACGTCGCCACGGTGGCCGCCGTGCCCGCGCTGACCGGCAAACTGCTCGTCGCGGGGATCGTCGACGGCCGCAATGTGTGGCGCACCGATCTGGACCGCGCCATGGCCACCCTCGGCGCGTTGCTGGGATCCGCTGCGCACGTGGCGGTTTCGAGTTCCTGCTCGCTGCTGCACGTGCCGTACACGCTGGCCGCGGAAACCGGGTTGGACGAGCGGCTGCGGTCCTGGCTGGCGTTCGGTGCGGAGAAGGTGGCCGAGGTGCGCCTGCTCGCCACCGGGCTGAGCCAGGGCACGGAGGCGATCGCCGCCGAGTTGGCCGAGGTGCGGGCGGCGCTGGCGTCGCGGTGGTCGGATCCGCGGCTGAACGATCCGCGCGTGCGAGCAGCGCTCGCCGCGCTCGGGCCCGACGCCGACCGCCGCGCGCCCGCCGAACAACGCCGGGAACTGCAACGGGATCGTCTGCGGCTGCCCGCGCTGCCGACCACGACGATCGGTTCCTACCCGCAGACCTCGGCCATCCGGCTGGCGCGCGCCGCGCTGCGCAAGGGCGAGATCGATCGGGCGGAGTATGTACGCCGGATGCGGGCCGAGATCGCGGATGTCATCGCGCTCCAGGAGGAGTTGGGGTTGGACGTGCTGGTGCACGGCGAGCCGGAACGCAACGACATGGTGCAGTACTTCGCCGAGCAACTCGACGGGTTCGCGGCGACCGAGCAAGGTTGGGTGCAGTCCTATGGGACGCGCTGCGTGCGGCCGCCGATCCTGTTCGGGGATGTCGCGCGGCGGGAGCCGATGACCGTCGAGTGGATCGGCTACGCGCAGTCGCTCACCGACAAGCCGGTGAAGGGCATGCTGACCGGCCCGGTGACCATTCTGGCGTGGTCGTTCGTCCGCGACGACCAGCCGTTGGGCGAGTCCGCCCGACAGGTGGCGCTGGCGATCCGGGAGGAGACCGTGGATCTGGAGTCGGCGGGCATCCGGATCATCCAGGTCGACGAGCCCGCCTTGCGGGAACTGCTTCCGCTGCGCGCGGCCGATCAGCCCGGGTATCTGGAATGGTCGGTGCGGTCGTTCCGGCTCGCGACCTCCGGGGTGTCCGACGCGACGCAGATCCACACGCATCTGTGCTACTCGGAGTTCGGCGAGGTGATCGACGCGATCGCCGGACTGGACGCCGATGTCACGTCCATAGAGGCGGCGCGCTCACGCATGGAGGTGCTCGACGACCTCAACGCGGCGGGATTCGACCTCGGCGTCGGCCCCGGCGTGTACGACATCCACTCTCCACGGGTGCCCAGCGTTGACGAGATCACCACATCGCTGCGCGCGGCATTGAAAGCCGTTCCGGCCGAGCGTCTTTGGGTGAATCCCGACTGCGGATTGAAGACCAGGGGACGCACCGAGGTGGAAGCCTCGCTTCGCAACATGGTCGCGGCAGCGGCGGCCGTGCGGTAACCCACCCGCAGATCGCCGATCCGGCGCCCCCTTTACCTGCCGAAGGGGGCACCGGATCAACTACGGCCTCAGCCGGATTCGGGTTCCGGCCGAGGCGGCTGCCGCCGCCGTAGGGTGTACCGGTCACACGGTTCTTCCCGCCGCGTGACCGGCAACTCCCGCGCCCGCGTCCGCATCCCTCGTCGCCACGCCGTATGACACCCGGAACAACGCTCCATCGGCTACCCCTCCTCACTAGTCGACTACGACACCGTCTTTCCCCTCTTGCTTACTTTCGACGCACCGATGGCCGGTTCGGTTCCATACGATACGAAAGTTCACTTCACAAATCCGAATGTCATTGCGCCCATATAGATTTCATCCCATGCCGACACGCTCGCGACGGATGACGAGCGGGCGAAAATGTACTATGACCCTTGTTGTCGCGGCCCTGTCGAAGACGGCCCGGCATCGACTGGAGGAACTCATGACGTCGACCTTCAAGTACGAGTACCAGAGCGACTTCGCCCGCAAGTACGTGGCGCAAGGCCGCGACGAGGGGCGGACCGAAGAAGCGGTGCGGGCCCTTCTCCTTGTGCTGGAAGCGCGCGGGATCGTCGTCGGGCAGAAGACGCGAGCCGAGATCACCGGGTGCACCGATCTCGACCGGCTCGAATCCTGGACGCGCAAGGCCGCCACAGCCGAATCCGAGAACGATCTGTTCGGCTGAGGCCCTTACAGTCCGAAGGCGCGGTTGATGGCGACCATGTCGAAGTAGTCACGCCACGTGGTGATGGCGCCGTCGGCGACTTCGAAGAAACCCATGACCGGGAGCGGAGTCTCGCGCCCGGCGGAGCGGAGGGTGTCGGTGCGCTCGTTCATCACCACGTTGCCGGAGGCGATCTGGTGGTGGATGTCGAAATCGATGGCGTCGAAGGTGGTCAGGAAACCCGCGATGAAGTCGCGAATGGCGGCGCGGCCGACGATGGGCTCCATCGGGATGTTGTGGTAGACGGCGTCCTCGGCGAAGTACGCGCTGATCCGATCCGGATCCGGGTCGGACCAGCTTCGGCACATCGCACGCACGAGCTCGTCGGGATCGGGCATTCGTCTGCTCACTTCCTGGTGCCGGGGCGGGGATTGGACCCCTCGATTCAACCAAGCAATTGCTCGGCAGGGAAGGGCGTCAGCGACTTCCGGGTCGGTTTCGTTCCAGGCCGCGGGCAACGGCGAATTTCACGCGTTCACAACGACACGGTGGCAAACCTCTCTTCGCACGCTACGCAGATCGAATACATTGCTGGACACCTCGCAAAAGCACATCTTTGTGGGTAATAGCGCGCGTTATTGCGATGATTGCGAATAATCACAGCTACCATCGTGCACGTGCGCAAGATGTATGCGGGCGCCCGGCTTCGGCGGTTGCGTGAAGAGCGGAGAATGACTCAGGCGGCTCTGGCGAAATCGCTGGATCTGTCGCCGAGCTACCTCAATCAGCTCGAGCGGGACCAGCGCCCACTCACCATTCCCGTACTGCTGAAATTGAATTCCACCTTCGACCTGGACGTCCAGTTCTTCGCCGCCGATTCCGACGCGCGGCTCGTATCGGATCTACACGAAGTGCTGGTCGACGCCGCGGGCGGACACACAGCGCCGCTGACCGAGGTGGAGGAGCTGGCGACCCGCCAACCGGAAGTCGCCAGGATCGTCGTCGCCATGCATCGCCGCCTACGCGCCGCCACCGATCAGCTCGACCTGCTGTCCGCGCGGGTGTCCGCGCCCGCGGGCGCGCCCGGGGTGCCCATGCCCTACGAGGACGTACGCGACTTCTTCTACGACCACCACAATCACATTCCGCAACTCGACATCGCCGCCGAGCAACTGTTCGAGAATTCCGGGCTGACCATCGGCTCGCTCGATCGCCAGCTCGCCCGCATCGCCGAGGAACGCGCCGGCGTCACCGTTCTCGTGCGCGGCGACGGCGCCGACCCCACCGTCCCCAAACGCCACTACGACACCGAGACCCGCACGCTCACGCTCGCTCGCCGATTGCGGCCGGGCCAGCGCGCCTTTCAGATCGCCACCACGCTCGGCCTCCTGCTGTACGGGGCCGAGCTGGATGCCGTGCTGGCCGAGAGCCCGTCGCTCAGTGGCGAATCCCGCACGCTGGCGCGGATCGGGCTGGCCAATTACTTCGCGGGCGCGCTAGTGCTGCCCTACAGCCGGTTCCTGCGCTCGGCCGAGGAACTCCGCTACGACATCGACCTGCTCGGCCTGCGTTTCGAGGTCGGGTTCGAGACCGTCTGCCATCGGCTCAGCACCCTGCAACGGCAGGGCCAGCGTGGCGTTCCGTTCTTCTTCGTCCGCACCGACCGGGCGGGCAACATCTCCAAACGTCAGTCCGCCACCGCTTTCCACTTCTCCCGGGTCGGTGGCAGTTGCCCGCTCTGGGTGGTGCACGAGGCCTTCTCCCATCCCGGCCGGATCCTGACCCAAGTGGCCGAGATGCCCGACGGCCGCCGGTATCTATGGATCGCGCGCACCGCGGCGATCGCCCCACACGGGTTCGGCACCGCGGCGAAGAACTTCGCCGTCGGCCTCGGCTGCGATATCGAATACGCCGACCGCTTGGTGTACTCGTCCGGGTTGCAGCTGGACGACCCGGCGGCCTCGGTCCCGATCGGCGCGGGCTGCAAAGTGTGCGAGCGTCCCGCATGTCCGCAGCGCGCCTTCCCGCACATAGGCAGCCCGTTGGCGGTCGCCGAACACACCAGCACCGACCTGCCCTACCCGCGGCTCGGGCGCTGACGACTCGCTTCCGGCGAGCTCGTGCGGGTCGGCCCGGCGCGGATCGCCCGGAGTCGCTGCGTCGATCTCGAGCACGACCACCGTGAACGGCGCGCCCGCCGAGGAGATCAGTGCGGCCGGGTCGCCGTTCAGCACCGATCTTTCGGCCGCCACTGTGCGCGAACGGCGACGTGGCCGCCGCACGTGCGCGCCCGGAGTCCGACGTCTCCCGTCCACACCGCCGGGGCGATCAAGACTTGGCCAGATACTCCAGCCGCTCGGAGTCCACCGCCGCGTGCATCATCCCCGCCAGCCCGGGATGCCCGCGCAGCCCCGGGTCGGACGCCACCACCGCGCGGGCGAACTCCTGCGCCGCGGTGATCACCTCGAGATCGTCCAGCAGTGACAGCAGGCGCAGCGAGCGGGCGGTGCCGGATTGGGCGGCGCCCAGCACGTCGCCCTCGCGCCGGGTCCGCAGGTCGAGCACCGCGAGTTCGAAGCCGTCGGTGGTGGCGGCGACCGCGTCCAGACGCGCCATGGCCGACCCGCCCGGCGCGGCATCCGTGATCAGCAGGCACAAACCGGGGTGCTCGCCCCGCCCGATCCGGCCGCGCAGCTGATGCAATTGGCTGACGCCGAACCGGTCGGCGTCGACGATCACCATCACCGTCGCGTTGGGCACGTCCACACCGACCTCGACCACGGTGGTGCACACCAGAACGTCCACCGATCCGTCGTTGAACGCCCGCATCACCTGGTCTTTTTCGTCGGCGGGCAGTCTGCCGTGCAGCAAGCCGACCCGCACGCCGGACAGCGGGCCCGCGCGCAGCGTCTCGAACACGTCCAGCACGGCCTGGGTGGTCGGGCCGTCCTTCTCGCCGTCGCCGTTCTTCGCCCGCCCGTTGCGGGATTTGCCCGCGGCCTCCTCGTCGTCGCCGATGCGCGAACACACCACGTACGCCTGGCGCCCGGCGGCGACCTCCTCCACGATCCGCTCCCAGGCGCGATCCACCCAGTTCGGGTGCTGCCTGCGCGGCACCACCCTGGAGACGATCGGCGAGCGGCCTCTCGGCAGTTCGGTCAGCGTGGAGGTCTCCAGATCGCCGAGCGTGGTCATGGCGATGGTGCGCGGGATCGGGGTCGCGGTCATCACCAGCAGATGCGGACTGGCGCCCGCTTTCGCCTTGGCGCGCAGGGCATCCCGCTGCTCGACACCGAAGCGATGCTGCTCGTCGACCACCACCATGCCGAGGTCGAAGAACTCGACGTTGTCCTGGATCAGCGCGTGCGTGCCGATCACGATGCCCGCCTCACCGGTCGCCGCTTCCAGCAACGCCGCCTTCTTGGCCGAGGCCGACATCGACCCGGTCACCAGCACCACTCGGGTGGCGTGGTCGGCCGCGCCCAGCTCGCCCGCGGCGCCCAGGTCACCGAGCATGCCGCGCAGCGACCGATAGTGCTGCGCGGCGAGCACCTCCGTCGGGGCGAGCAGCGCGCACTGCAGTCCCGCGTCCACCACCTGCAGCATGGCGTGCAGGGCGACGATCGTCTTGCCGGAGCCCACCTCGCCTTGCAGCAGCCGGTGCATCGGCTGTTCACGGGCCAGGTCGGCGGAGATCTCCGCGACGACCTGCTGCTGCCCCGCGGTGAGTTCGAACGGAAGTCGCTGCTCGAACGCCGCGGCGATACCGTCCGGCCGCGGAGCACAAGCGCGCGCCCTGCGCCCGGACACCTCATGCCTGCGCTCGGCCAAGACCAATTGCAAGGCCAGCGCCTCGTCGAAACGCAGCCGGTCCTTGGCTCGATCGATATCGTCCTTGCGTTCGGGCAGGTGGATCAGGCGCAGCGCGTCGGACAGGTTCGGCAGCGCGCGTTCGGCGCGCACGTCTTCCGGTACGGGATCGTCGAGGGGATCGAGCTGGTCGAGCACCTGACGCACGCAGGCGAGCACGTCCCAGCTCTGCACCTTCGCGGTCGCCGGGTAGACCGGGATGAACTCGCGTTCCATGAACGAGGTGTCCACTCCCCCCGCGCCTTTCGCGCTCTCCGCGAGGCCGCGCAGGTCTCCGCCGCCGCGCACCCTGGTCAGCGCGCCGACCGAATCGTCATCGCCCTCGGTTTCCGGCAGGATCAAGTAGCCGGGATGGCTGAGGTTCCACTGGCCGGGACGCCAGTAGTTCACCGTGCCCGACATCATCGCGCGCAACCCTTCGCGGACCACGTACTTCACCTTGTCGCCGTTGAAGAAGGTGACGTCCACGCCGCGCCCGGAGCCGGTGTCGAGGACCACCTTCAGCAGGGAACCGCGGCGGTTGCGCATCGGCCGCAGCTCGGCCTTCGTGATCCGGCCGATGACGGTGATGTGCGAACCGTCTTCCGGCGCTTCCTCGGTGAGCGGCTGCCCCTGCGTCGCGTATCGCAGGGGGTAGTGCCGCAGCAGATCCTCGACGGTCCGCATGTCGAAAGCGTCCGCGAGCGAGTCCGCTGCCTTCGCGCCGAGGATGTGGTCGAGCCGATCACTCAGTGCCGCCATGCCTACTCCACTCCGATCTGCACCGAATCGCCCTGCTGCCCACCGGAATACACGATCACCTCGACGCCGGGAAAGTTCTGCGCGATATGCGCCGCCAGTTCGTCGCCGAGGCCATCCGGCGCCGCCGCGCCCATCAGCAGGGTGACCAGCTCGCCGCCGAAGGCGAGCAGCCGGTCCAGCAGCGTCCGCCCGGCGGCGGGCACATCGCGCTCGATCACGACGACGTCGTGCCCGGCCAGACCGAGCCCATCGCCCGGTTCGCAAGTGCCGACCATGGTGAGCGCGCGCTCGGTCGCCGCGCGCAGCGATCCCCAGCGCGTGGTGGCGGCCGCCTCGGACATGGCGAAGGCGTCGTCCACCGCGATCCGCCCGCGGTCGTGCACGGCCAAGGCCGCCAGTCCTTGCACCATCGACGCGCTCGGCAACAGCAGCACGTCCCGGTGGGCGTCACGCGCGGCGACACCGACGGCGACCAATTCGTGCGCAGGCAGCGCGCCGTTGGGCAGCACCAGTACCTCTCGGTTCGGCATACGCCGGATCGCGGCCAGCAGAGTTGCCGCGGTGACGGGCTCGCCTGCCAGCACCACCGCGCCCGCGTCCTCGAACAGCGTCGCCGCGCCCGCACCCGCGACCACCGCCAGAATCCCGCGGTCGGCCGGAGCTACGCTCGGGCCGAGCGCACCGGCCACCACCTGGGTCGAATCGGCGGGCGGAACCGATCCCGCGATGCCTTCGCCTCGGGCAGGCCCGGCCCGGGACGCATCGCCATCGGACAGTTCGCCGGGGTTCGCGCGCGTGGCACGATCAGCCGCGCCGAGGCCGCTCGACACCTCGGATATGTCCGCGTGCGAAGCGAAAGCGACGTTCTCGACGCGGATCCGGCTGAGCATGCCCGCCGCGATGCCCGCTTCCACCGCCGCACCCGCATCGGCGCAGTGCACGTGCGCCGACCAGGATCCGCTTCCGTCGCCGACGACGACGACCGAGTCGCCGAGTTCGCCGAGACGGGCGCGCAACGCGGCCACTTTCCGCTCGTCGGAGTCGGCCAGCAAATACATCACCTCGTACTGCGGTTCGGCCTCGCCGGCGGGCGCCGAACGGTCGGCCGCCGCGGGCCGCGGGTACTCCGGCCGCGTCGGCGCCTCGCCTCGGGTCACGGCGACCAAGCCGTCCAGCAGCACGACCAACCCTCGGGCTCCCGCGTCGACGACACCGGCCCGACGCAGCACGCCCAATTGGAACGGGGTATCGCCGAGCGCTTTGGCCGCGCCGTCGGCCGCCGCGAGTGCCACATCCGCCAATTCCTGGTCGGGGCATGCCGCGGCCGCCGCGGTCGCGCAGTCGAGCACGGTGAGGATCGTCCCTTCGATCGGCACGCTCAGTGCCTCACGGACCAGTTCGGAGGCCCTGGCCAGCGCGGCGCGCAGGCTGTCGGCCGTGAACGGACCGCCGTGCACCGTGTCCGCGACGCCGCGCAGTACCTGCGACAGGATGATCCCGGAATTGCCGCGGGCGCCGACCGTCGCGCCGTGCGCCATCGCGACGGCGACGGCACGGGCGGCGCTCCCGTCCGCCCGCGCGGCCGCCTCCCCCGCCTCCACCGCGGCACGCATCGTGGCCAGCAGATTGGTGCCGGTATCCGCGTCCGGGACGGGGAACACATTGAGCGCGTTGATCTCCTCGCGCCGATGCTCCAGGCCGGCGAGACAGGTACGGCCCCAGCGCAGCAATGCCGTGCCGTCCATCACGTCTCGCGCTCCGGACACCGTCACCTCACTCCCTTCCGCCACCTGCGCACCACCACCGCCCGCCAGGTTAGCGGGCGGTCCCGACAGGCGACCGGTAAGACCGCGTCATTAGAATGGATATGCCCGGCGACCGATCCGGCACTCGTTCACGGGGACCGGTTTGGTGGATCGAAGGCAGCACAGCTACCCTTGCAGGGTTGCCTCGCGCGGCCGTCACCGGTCTGCGCTGGTCGGCTCTCCGCTGACAGGGCACTCGACATTGCACGAGGATGCGCCGCACCGCGAAAGCGGCGGTCCCCACCATTGACATGAAGGAGTTCGCGACTATGGCTGCCGTCTGCGACGTCTGCGCCAAGGGCCCCGGCTTCGGGAAGTCGGTCTCGCACTCGCACCGGCGCACCAACCGTCGTTGGAACCCGAACATCCAGACCGTTCGCGCGCAGGTCGCCCCGGGCAACACCCGCCGGATGAACGTGTGCACCTCTTGCCTGAAGGCGGGCAAGGTCGCCCGCGGCTGATCCGCCCTCGGGCTGACCGGCCTCGTCGGTACACGCCCCGGCACCCGTATCGGGTGGTCCGGGGCGTTGTCATGACTGCGGGCCGCGCATGGCCGCTGTGACCGAGCATCCGTGGCGGGTTCAGCCGCTGACCGCCGAGTACGTCTACAGCCTCGCCGAATGCCACATCGCCTGCTGGCGCGAGGCGTACCGGGGGCTGGTGCCCGCGCACGTGCTCGACGCCTTCGATATCGGACGACGGGCCGAGCAGTGGGAGCGCGACCGGCTGCGCTATCCGGGCCGCACGCACGTCGCGGTCGTCGATGACGTGGTGATCGGATTCTCCAGCGCGGGCCCGCCCGGCGACCCGGACGCGGTGACCCCGATCGAACTGCACGCGCTCTACGTGCGTTCCTCCTGGCACGGCAGCGGGGTCGCCGACGACCTGATCCGCGCCGCGCTCGATCCGGCCGCTCCGTGCTCCCTGTGGGTGTTCGAGCAGAATGCGCGCGCCAAGGCGTTCTACCGGCGGCATGGGTTCGTGCTCGACGGCACGCGCAAGGTCGAACCGTTCACCGCCGCGATCGAGGTGCGCATGGTGCGCACGCCGACGACGCACGCCGAGTCGGTGTCGGACGACGGCTGCTAGAGGTAACCTCGCCCTCGCTCCGGTTGCCGTGCGGACTACCGAGGGACTGCGTCCGGCCGCGCCCGTTAAGGTGCAGATCATGACCACCAGCGAGCAAACCGGCTACGTGACGACCGTCGACGGCGTCCTCCAAATCACCATCGCCACCTCCGCCAACGGCACGTCCATGGACTTCGCGGGCATCAACGCGGGCACCGCCGCACTGGGTTCGCTGGGGTCCGAGGTGGGCGGGGTGCTGCTGCGCGGCACCGGCGCGAACTTCTGCGCCGGCGGCGACGTGCGCGGCTTCGCCGCGGCGCAGGACCGCTCCGCGCACATCCGCGGTCTGGCCACCGATCTGCACGATTTCGTCCGCGCGTTGGACGCGACCGCGGTGCCGGTGGTCGCGGCGGTGCAGGGCTGGGCCGCGGGCGCGGGCATGAGCCTGGTCTGCCTGGCCGACATAGCCCTCGGCGGGCCCGGCACCAAACTGCGCCCGGCCTATCCCGGCATCGGACTGAGCCCCGACGGGGGCATGTCCTGGACGCTGCCGCGCATCGTGGGGCAGGGGCGGGCGCGCGAAATCCTGCTCACCGACGCCGTCCTCGACGCCGACGAGGCAGTGCGCCTCGGCGTGCTGAGCAGGCTGGTCCCCGACGGCGAGATCGCCGAGGAGGCGCAGCGCCTCGCACGCACTCTGGCCACCGGACCGCGTTCTACCCACGCGAGCATCAAGTCGCTGTTGCGGCAGTCGGGCACCGCGACGCTGAGCGATCATCTCGACAGCGAGCGCGACGGTATCGCCGCTGCCGCGGGCTCCGCCGCCGGACGCGAGGGCGTCGACGCGTTCGTCGCGAAACGCAAACCCGACTACGCCGGACTCGCCTGAATCACTCCCGGGTGGAGAGCACGAATTTCGCCACCGCGTCGGTGAACGAGTCGTTGTCGTCACCGGCCGCGGTGTGCGCCGCGCCGCCGATCTCGACCAGCTGGGCGTGCGGCACCAGCCGCTGGAACGCTTCGGCTCCTTCGGCGCTGACCACGTCCGAGCGCATGCCGCGCACCAGCAGCACCGGGATGCGCAGCGCCCGCGCCGCGTCCTCCATCGGCTCGATCATCGCGGACGGGTCCTCGACCCGATCACTGAGCATGTCCGGATCCCAGTGCCAGTACCAGCGGCCGTCGCGCTCACGCAGATTGCGCAGCAGTCCTTCGGGGCTCTTCGGCCGCGGGCGGTGCGGCAGGTATTCGGCGACCGCGTCGGCGGCCTGTTCGAGGCTGTCGAAGCCGTCGCGATGCTTGCCCAGGAAGTCGATCACCCGGGCGACGCCTTCCGGCTCGGGCCTGGTCACGATGTCGACGAGCACCAAGGCGCTGATCGCATCCCCGCCGGGCCGCGCGGTGGCGAGCAGACCGGTGATTCCCCCCATGCTGGCCCCGACGACCACCGCGGGCTCGCCCAGCTGTTCGAGCACGAGCAGCAGGTCGTCCACCATGGTCTGGCGCCGATAGTCACGATCCGGCGCCCACTCGCTGTCGCCGTGGCCGCGGGCGTCCACCGTGACCACCCGCATTCCCGACGCGCCGAGCCGGGCTCCGGTCTTCTTCCACGAATGGCGGGTTTGCCCGCCACCGTGCAGGAAGACGACGAGCGGGCCGTCGACCGGGCCGAACTGATCGGCGGCCAGCTCGATTCCGCCCGAACCGCGCAGCCGGAGCCGGGACGGTTCGAGAAGATAGTTCGCATTACTCACGATCCGTAGGATCGCACAAACGCCGGGACGCGCTGGCGCGAACCCGGCGTTTCGAGCGTTCAGCAGGCGAGGTTGCCCGCGAAGAACAGGCACGCGATCTTGGCATTGAACGACGCGGAGATGGTGGAGGAACCGCTGGAGGTGTATTCCTCGGCGACCGGGGCCGTGGTGGTCTCCGTGGCCGGCTCGAGCCGCAGCGGAGCCGCGCTCGCGACGGCGGCGCCACTGCTCAGAGCGGCGCAGAAGGCCAGGGTCGCGGTGGTACCGCGCAGCGCGCCCCGGACGGTGTTGTTGTGCATGGAACAGCTCCTCACTCGTTAACTCGGTCGATCACACACAGACGCCCAACTCAGGGCAGGCGCCAGTCAACCGGTTCGGCCCCCAGTTCGTCGAGCAGTTCGTTCACTCGCGAGAAGGGGCGGGAACCGAAGAACCCGCGGGACGCCGACAGCGGCGACGGATGCGCGGACTCGATGTAGGGCACCTCGGACTCGGTCAGCAACGGCTTCAGCGTCGCCGCGTCGCGGCCCCACAGGATCGCGACCAACGGCTCGTCCCTGGCGACCAAGGCGCGGATCGCCTGCTCGGTGACCGCCTCCCACCCCTTGCCGCGGTGCGAGGCAGGCTTGCCGGGCGACACGGTGAGCACTCGGTTCAACATCAGCACACCCTGGTCCGACCACGGGCTCAGATCGCCACAGGACGGCGTCGGGTGACCGAGATCCTTGCTGTATTCGGCGAAGATATTGGCCAGGCTGCGCGGGATCGGCGAAACATCCGGCGCCACGGAGAAACTCAGCCCCATCGGGTGACCGGGCGTCGGATACGGATCCTGGCCGACGACCAGCACGCGCACCGCGTCGAACGGACGCTGGAAGGCCCGCAGCACGTTGTCACCGGACGGTAGATAGCCACGGCCTTCCGCGTTCTCGGCACGAAGGAAATCGCCCATGGCGGTAATCCGATCCGCCACCGGCTCGAGTGCCTTCGCCCATCCCGGATCCATGATTTCCGACAGTGGTTTCGCGCCCATGACCGCACAACTTAGCGTGACCGGCCGTCGCATGACGAGTCCGCCCCACGGAACGATTCCCACCCGACGTCGCCGGTCTGCGCCACACCGTCGACGGTGAGCCCGCGACCGGCCAGAACCCGCCCGACCGCGACCCATCCAGGGGGAAGCGCACCGTCCGGCGCCCAGGTGCCCGCGAAGGCATGGTCCTCCCCGCCGGTCAGGATCCATTGCGCCGCATCGGCATCCAGCCGGGCGGCGATCGGTTCCAGCGCAGGGTCGCGCAGGGCGGCCGAATCCAGATCGATGGCCACGCCCGAGGCCGACGCGATGTGCCCCAGATCCGCGAGCAGTCCGTCGGACACGTCGGTCAGCGCGTGCGGGCCGACGTCGGACGCTTCGGTTCCGAAGTCCTCGTCGAGCGTGACCGGTGCGGACGACTCGGTAGCCGAGGTCCCGAGGGAGCCGGGCGCTCCCGAATCGAGGCGTGCGGTCGCGGGATCTCCGGCAGTTACCTCGGATGTGGTTTCGGTTCGGGACGAGACGGGCTGCACCTCAGACGGATTCGATCCTCCGCGTCGCCCGCGCCGCAGCGCGCTCAATACGAGCGCGTACGGCGGCTGCGGAACGCGATGCGCGGCAAGCGCTTCCACGAACTCCGGTCCGGTCGCTCCGGCGGTGAAGGCGGCCAGTCCCGCGGCCGACCAGCCGAGGCGGCCCGCTACCGCGACGACATCGCCCACGCGGGCACCCGCTCGGGTGACCGGCGCGCCGCGGCCCGGATCACCGAAGGCGGTGACGGAGACGACCAGTTCGCGGCTGCGGACCAGATCGCCGCCCGCGATGGACGCGCCCGCCCTGGCGGCCTCGGCCCACATGCCGTCCGCGAGTCCGTCGATCACCTCGAGCGGGGTCTCGGCCGGGCAGCCGAGCGCGACGACGAACGCGGTCGGCGTCGCCCCCATGGCGACCACGTCGGCGGCGTTCTGCGCGATCGCCTTGCGGCCGACGTCCTCGGGGCTGGACCAGTCCAGCCGGAAGTGCCGGTCCTGCACGAGCATGTCGGTGGTCACCACGAAACGGCCGTCCGGCGCCGCGACCAGCGCCGCGTCGTCACCGGGGCCGAGCAGCACACCCGGCGCCTGGACGCGACCCGCGTTGATGCGCTCGATCAGCGCGAACTCGCCCAGTTCACGCACTGTCCTCGGGGCACTGCTGGCGCTGATGACCGATCCTCTCCGGCGCGCTGCTTGCTGGAATGAGCCCGACGGTACCCTTTCGGGGGCACTCGAGTACCAACGGCCCTGCGGCGCGGCAGCGACGACGCGCGTAGCGGAAAGGATCGGTGAGCATGGCGGCGGATTCGTCGGACCGTGATTCGGCGGAGCCCGAGCACGAACGCACCGATGCCACGGATCCCGGGAGCGCCCCGAAGGAACCGGCGGCGACGGACAATGCGTCCGATCGCCCACAAGCCGCCGATTCGGACGCGCGGACCACTCCTTCCTTGTCGAAGAGCGAGGACAGCGCGAAAGCGGATACCGATACCGGTGAGCCGGACAGCCGCCCCGCGTCGTCCCCGGCACACCAGTACCCGCCCGCGCTCATCGCGACCGCCGTGGCGCTTCCGGTCGTGCTGGTCGTCGCGGTGCTCGTCGCCGCCGTACTCGCGCACCGCGCGCCCGTCGAGCGCGAACCGCTGGTGCTCGGCCCTGTCCCGGCTCCGGCTGCGGAGGGCCCGGCGTGCGCCGCCCTGCTGCCCGCCTTACCCGCGGAGCTGGGTGATTTCACGAAATCGACGCTGGTCGAGCCCGCTCCGCCCGCCACACGCGCATGGCAGCGCGCCGACGGCGGCGACGCCATCGTGCTGCGCTGCGGGCTGGATCGCCCGTTGGAATTCAATCGCGCCTCGCCGCTGCAGATCGTGAACGGCGTGCAGTGGTTCGAGGTCCGCGACCAGGCCGCCAAGGCGAGCACGTGGTTCGCCGTCGACCGTGGGACCTACGTCGCCCTCACCGTCCCTGACGGCTCCGGTCCGACACCGCTGCAAGAAGTCTCCGACACCATCACCGCCAACCTCCCGGCCCAGCCGATCGACCCGGGACCGCTGCCCAACTGACTCCGAGTAGTCGCGCGCCGATCACCTGGGGCGCACCCGACGACGGCAGGCCCTAACGCAACCCGGTGCCGCGAACGAGCGCGGTCTCGATGAGCGTGGAGACGAGTGCGGCATAGTCGATGCCGGTGGCCTCCCACATGCGCGGATACATGGAGATGGCGGTGAATCCCGGCATCGTGTTGATCTCGTTGATGACCGGCCCCTGCTCGGTGACGAAGAAATCGACCCGCGCCAGTCCCTGGCAGTCGAGAGCCTGGAAGGCACGCACGGCCAATTCCCGGATCCGGTCGGACACCTCGTCGTCCAGTTTCGCGGGAACGTCGAATTCGCAGACGTCGTCGAGGTACTTCGTGTCGAAGTCGTAGAACGCGGGTCCGTCGACGGTGACGCCGGTCTCCGGCATCCGGATCTCCGCCACCACGCTCGCCGCGACCCGGCCGTCCGGGTATTCCAGGACCCCGCACTCCACCTCACGCCCGACAATGCCCGCTTCGACGATCACCTTCGGATCATGCGCGCGCGCCACGGCGATGGCCGCGTCCAGCTCGTTCCAGTCGGTGACCCGGGTGATGCCGATCGATGAGCCGCCACGGGCCGGTTTGACGAACACGGGCAGACCCAGGCGCAGCCGGTCTTCCTCGGTGACCGTCGCGGTGCCGGGCCGCAACACCACCTGCGTGCCGATCGGCAGCCCCTCCGCCGCGAGCAGTTTCTTGGTGAACTCCTTGTCCATGCCCGCGGCGCTGGCCAGCACGCCGGGGCCGACGTAGGGAATTCCGGCGAGTTCCAGCATCCCTTGCAGGGTGCCGTCCTCGCCGAACGGTCCGTGCAGGATCGGGAACACCACATCGACCGAGCCGAGCGCCGCGCCGGGATCGTCGAGCGCGATCAGCGCCCCGGGGCGGCTGGGGTCCGCGGCCAGGGTCAATGCCGTGCCGGTGGCGTCCACCGACGGCAGTGCGCGATCGTGGATGCCGAGCGCGGCCACCTCCGAACCGCCGAGCACCCAGCGGCCTTCCGTGGTGATGCCGATCGGCACGACCTCGTACTTCTCCTGATCCAGGTGGCGAAGCACGCTACCGGCCGATACGCAGGACACGGCGTGCTCGTTACTGCGCCCGCCGAACACCACAGCCACCCTGATCCGGTTCGTCATGCCCCGAACCGTACCCGTTTCGATGCGCACTCCCACCGCTGACCGTCCCGGACACTCCCGCCGGGGCGGAGCGGGCTCACTCGGGCTTCATCCGCCGCCCGAGCAGGTTGCCGACGGCTTCGCGCACGGAGAGCCCTTCGTGACAGACCTGATGCACCGCGGTGGTCAGCGGCATCTCGACGCCGTGCCGCTCGGCCAGCGCGCGCACCGATGTGCAGGACTTCACACCCTCGGCGACCTGGCCATGAGTGGCCGACTGGGCGGCGTCCATGGATCCGCCCGCGCCGAGCACGTGCCCGAACGACCGGTTGCGCGACAACGGGGAGGTACAGGTGGCGACCAGGTCTCCGACGCCGGCCAGACCCGCGAGCGTCACCGGCTCCGCGCCGAGGGCCACCCCGAGCCGGATGATCTCGGCGAGACCGCGGGTGATCAGGCTGGCGATCGAGTTGTCGCCGAGTCCCATTCCCGACGCGATGCCGCAGGCGAGCGCGATGACGTTCTTGCAAGCGCCGCCGATCTCGCAGCCGACCACGTCGGTGTTGGTGTAGGGACGGAAGTATCCGGTCGCGCAGGCGTGCTGCACCGCCACCGCGCGATCGTTGTCCGAGCAGGCGACCACGGTCGCGGCAGGCTGGCCCACCGCGATCTCGCGCGCCAGGTTCGGTCCGGAAAGCACCGCGATCCGGCTCGGATCGGCCCCGGTGACCTCCTCGATCACCTGGCTCATCCGCAGCAGCGTCCTGGTCTCGATGCCTTTCGCCAGACTCAGCAGCGTGGCGTCGCCGGGGATCAACCCCTTCCACTCCGCGAGGTTGGCCCGCAGCGACTGCGACGGCACCGCCAGCACGACGATGTCCGCTCCATCCAGCGCCACCGCCGGGTCGTGGGTGGCCGCGACCGGCGGCAGCGGAATATCCGACAGGTAATCGGGATTGCGATGTTCGGAGGCCAGCGTCGCGGCGACCTCGGGCCGCCGGGCCCAGATCGTGACCTCGGTTCCCGCGTCCGCCAACACCTTCGCGAACGCGGTGCCCCACGATCCCGCGCCCAGCACTGCCGCCCTCGTCATCAGCCCAATATGCCATGGAAGGATTGCTCGCATGCGCCCGCACGCCGTGCATGCCGTGATCGCGGTCAAGAGCCTCGATCAGGCCAAGAGCCGACTGGCCGACCGGCTGCGCCCGGAGCACCGGGCCCGGTTGGTGTTGGCCATGCTCGCCGACACCGTGACCGCCACCGCGGCGGTCGGCGAGGTCGTATCGGTCACCGTGGTCACGCCCGACCCCGCCGTCGCGGACCTGGCCCGCACGTTGGGCGCGGAAGTCCATCCGGAACCGCGTCAGCGGCACGCCGACGGGCTGAACACCGCGCTCGCCGCCACCGCCGCCGCGTTGCGCGGCGCGCACGGCCCGATCGATCTGCTCGCTTTGCAGGCGGATCTGCCCGCGCTGCGCCCGGAAGAACTGTCGGACATGCTCGCCGCCGCCCCGCGCGGGTTGCGCTCGATCGTGATCGATCACGAGGGCAGCGGCACCGCCGCGCTCGTGGTTCGCGACCCGGTCGCCGCGCTCGATCCCCGTTTCGGTCCCGGGTCGGCACGCAGCCATATCGACGCGGGCGCCGTCGATCTCACCGGGGACTGGCCGGGCCTGCGCTTGGACGTCGACACTCCCGCCGATCTGGACCGCGCGGTGGCACTCGGGGCCGGAAACGCGACGCGTGCTGTCCTGCACGACATCGGCTGGCCGGGCGGCGTTCACGAACACGTTCCACACGTGTGCTAGCCGGTCGCCGTGGTGGCGTGAGACACATGACGATCACGGTCGCGGGATGCACACGACCTCTCCGGTAGGGGATGATCGGTGACGTGAGCGATACGGAAACCGTCAAGCAGCAGCCGTTGCTTCCCACGCCACCCCCAGCGGCGACACCCTTGTCCGCCGACTCGTCGGCGGCGCGGTTGCCACGCGATCGCTACCTCAATCGCGAATTGAGCTGGCTGGACTTCAACGCCCGCGTGCTCGCCCTCGCCGAGGACGAGTCGCTGCCGTTGCTGGAGCGTGCGAAGTTCCTGGCGATCTTCGCGTCCAATCTCGACGAGTTCTACATGGTGCGGGTGGCCGGGCTGAAACGCCGCGCCGAGACCGGCCTGCTGGTGCGCTCGGCTGACGGCCGCTCCCCCGGCGAGCAGTTGGAACTGATCGCCGCGCGCACCCAGGAGATCGCGGTGCGGCATGCCCGCGTCTTCCTCGACAGCGTGCTGCCCGCGTTGACCGCCGAGGGCATCGCGATCATCGACTGGAGCGATCTGGACGAGGACGAACGCAGTCGCCTTTCGGGTTACTTCCAGGATCAGGTCTTCCCGGTCCTCACCCCGCTCGCGGTCGATCCGGCGCACCCCTTCCCCTACATCAGCGGGCTGAGTCTCAACCTCGCGGTGACGGTAAAGGATTCCGCGACCGGCGGCGAGCACTTCGCCCGCGTCAAGGTCCCCGACAACGTCGACCGGTTCGTCCGTGTGCGCCGCACCGACTCCGGCTCCCCGATCGCGGCTTTCCTGCCGATGGAAGCGCTCATCGCCGCGCACTTGGACCTGTTGTTCCCCGGCATGGAGGTGGTCGAGCACCACTCGTTCCGGATCACCCGCAACGCGGACTTCGAAGTCGACGAGGATCGCGACGAGGACCTGCTCCAGGCGCTGGAGCGGGAACTGGCCCGGCGGCGGTTCGGTTCGCCGGTGCGACTAGAGGTGTCCGACGACATGACCGAGCACATGCTCGATCTGCTCCTCCGCGAGTTGGACGTCGACCCCGACGACGTCATCCAGGTGCCCGGCCTGCTCGACCTGTCCTGCCTCTGGCAGGTGTACGGCGTCGACCGGCCGAATCTGAAGGACACTCCGTACGTTCCCGCGACCCCGCCCGCGTTCGGCGAGCGCGAGACGCCGCGCAACGTCTTCGCCGCGCTGCGCGAGGGTGACGTGCTGGTGCACCATCCGTACGACTCGTTCTCCACCAGCGTGCAGCGGTTCATCGAACAGGCCGCCGCCGACCCGCAGGTGCTCGCCATCAAGCAGACGCTGTACCGCACCTCCGGTGACTCCCCGATCGTCAACGCGCTCATCGACGCCGCCGAGGCGGGCAAGCAGGTGGTCGCCCTGGTCGAGATCAAGGCGCGCTTCGACGAGCAGGCCAACATCAAATGGGCCCGCGCGCTGGAACAGGCCGGCGTGCACGTGGTGTACGGCCTCATCGGCCTGAAGACCCACTGCAAGACCTGCCTGGTGGTGCGCCGCGAGGGCGCCACCATCCGGCGCTACTGCCACATCGGCACCGGCAACTACAACCCGAAGACCGCGCGCCTCTACGAGGACGTCGGATTGCTCACCGCCGCACCCGAAATCGGCGCCGACCTGACCGACCTGTTCAATTCGCTGACCGGTTACTCGCGGAAAGAGAACTACCGCAATCTGCTCGTCGCCCCGCACAGCGTGCGCTCCGGCATCATCGAGCGCATCCAGCGCGAGACCGATCTGGCGGGTGAGGGTAAGGACGCCCGAATCCGGCTGAAGGCCAACGCCATCGTCGACGAGGAGGTCATCGACGCGCTGTACCGGGCCTCCCAGGCGGGCGTGCCGGTACAGATCGTGGTGCGCGGCATCTGCGGCCTGCGCCCCGGTGTGCCCGGGATGAGCGAGAACGTCGAGGTCCGCTCGATCCTCGGCCGGTTCCTGGAGCATTCCCGCATCCTGCACTTCCAGGCGCAGGACGAGTACTGGATCGGTAGCGCCGACATGATGCACCGCAACCTCGATCGCCGGGTCGAGGTGATGGCGCAGGTGAAGGATCCGCGGTTGACCGAACAACTCGGCGGGGTCTTCGACTCGGCTCTGTCGCCGACCACGCGCTGCTGGGTGCTGCAACCGGACGGCACGTGGCAGGCGTCGCCGGGCGTGTCCGGCGACGGGGACAAGATCAGAGACCATCAGGAGTTCTTGATGCGGCTGCGGAGGCCAGATCAGCAGTGAACGCCAAAACGGGGTTCGAACAAGAGGGGGGCCCGTTCTGGGATCCCCGCGTCACCGCCAATATCCACGCCGCCGGAGCGGTGCTGTGGCGCGAGTCGTCCTCGGGTGCGATCGAGATCGCGATCGTCCACCGCCCCAAGTACGAGGACTGGTCGCTGCCGAAGGGCAAACTCGACCCGGGCGAGACCCCGGTGCTGGCCGCGGTCCGCGAAGTACGGGAGGAAACCGGGCTGGAGAGCAGGCTCGGCCGCTACCTCGGCCACGTGACCTACCCGATCCCCGGCCACCGCAAGCTGAAGCGGGTCGACTATTGGGCCGCCGAACAGGTGGGCGGGGAGTTCACCGTCAACTCCGAGGTGGACGTGCTCAGCTGGCATCCGCTGGATCGGGTGATGGACCAGCTGTCGTATCCGATGGACCGGCAGGTGGTGCGCGCCTTCACCCGGCTGCCCGCGCGCACCGACACTCTGCTGTTGGTGCGGCATGCCAAAGCAGGCCGCAGGGACCGCTTCAACGGTCCCGACGAGCAGCGTCCACTCGACCGCGAGGGCGAGGCGCAGGCACAGGCGCTCACGCCGAACCTCTTGGCGTTCGGCGCATCTGAGGTCTATTCGGCTCCACCACTGCGTTGCGTGCAGTCCGTGACGCCGTTGGCGGAGAAACTCGGTGTCGAAATCATCGAGGAGCCATTACTTTCCGAGACCGGGTACGCCGAAAACCCGGACGACGCCCGGGAACGTTTTCGAGCCCTGGTGTCGGACAAAGCCATTCGTGTCGTCTGCAGTCAGGGCAAGGTGATCCCCGATCTGCTGGGATGGCTGGCCGAACGCGATGGAGTCGCGCTGCCGTCGGCGCGCAATCGCAAGGGCAGTGTGTGGGTGCTGTCGTTCGTCGGCCATCGCTTGGTGGCCGCCGACCATCTGGATCGATCGCTGTCAGCCTACGTGGTGCGGTCGGATTAGACCGGCAGCTCCCGCGTCACCGCGCGGGTCGGCGGGCGCCGAGTGGCGGCCACGGCCGTGAGGTCTCGGTAGGCGGACAGCCGAAAACGGCCCCGGGTGTCTCCCGGGGCCGTCTCGACGTTGAGGCGAATGGGCCCAGTCGTGGGGCCACGCATTCAGCGCCGATCCGGCGGTGGCTCGAGATCAGCGGGTTCCGCGAGTCGAGGCCTTCTTGGCCGCGGTCTTCTTCGCGGTGGTCTTCTTGGCGGCAGCGGTGGTGGTCTTCTTGGCCGCCGTGGCCTTGGTGGCCGTCTTCTTGGCCGGAGCCTTCTTCGCGACCGCGGTCTTCTTCGCGGGCGCCTTCTTCGCAGCGGTCTTCGTAGCGGTCGTCTTGCGCGCGGTGGTCTTCGCCGGAGCCTTGGCGGCGGCCTTGCGGGCCGTCGTCTTGGCGGGCGCCTTGGTCGGCGTCGACTTCTTGGCGGCGGTCTTCTTGGCCGCCGTCTTCTTCGCCGCCGCCTTCTTCGCCGACACCGGCGCATTCACCCCGCGCTTGACGGCGGGCCCGGTCGCGGCCAGTTTCTGCTTACCCGCGATCACCGCCTTGAACTGAGCGCCGGGACGGAACGCGGGCACCGAAGTGGGCTTGACCTTCACGGTTTCGCCGGTACGCGGGTTCCGCGCGACGCGAGCCGCACGCTTACGCTGTTCGAACACACCGAATCCGGTGATAGTGACGCTCTGACCCTTGTGCACCGCGCGCACGATGGTGTCGACCACATGCTCGACTGCCGCGGTGGCCGTGCGCCTGTCCGTACCCAACTTTTCGGTCAGAACGTCGATCAGTTCCGCCTTGTTCATTGAATCCTCCGCAGACTAATGGCCCGTCGTCGGACCGACTAGGTACCACGGTAAACCCACTTTGGGCAAGAGTCTATGTGCCACGCCAAAATTCATGTGGTTTAGCACACGTCCAGCTACCGCAACTCCGGGTGTCCAGCTAACCGGCGGGGGTGATTACGTCTGCGAAATATGTGCAGGCAGGGTAGTGGGTTTCCATGTTGGCCTTGCCTTTTCGAACCGGGCGATCGCGTCCTCCCGGCGCAGCGTCAGGCCGATGTCATCCAATCCTTCCAGCAGACGCCACCTGGTGTAGTCATCAATTTCGAACGGCAACACGACGGTTCCGGCCGTCACCGTGCGCGCCTCGAGGTCCACAACCAATTCCAAGCCGGGCTGTTCCTCGAGCAACTTCCAGAGCATTTCGACATCGTTCTGTGACATCTGAGCGGCGACCAGACCGCCCTTGCCCGCATTGCCGCGGAAGATGTCGGCGAACCGGGATGAGATGACCACCCGAAAGCCGTAGTCCGACAGCGCCCAAACGGCGTGCTCACGCGACGATCCCGTACCGAAATCCGGACCCGCCACCAAGACACTACCCCTGTTGTAAGGCGCGATGTTCAGAATGAAGTCGGGATCGGTGCGCCATGCGGCGAACAACCCGTCCTCGAATCCGGTCCGCGTCACCCGCTTGAGGTAGACCGCCGGGATGATCTGATCGGTATCGACATTGGAGCGGCGCAGCGGCACCCCGATGCCCTTGTGCACAGTGAAGGCTTCCATAACGAATCTCCTGGGTTTGATTGAGGGAATCGGGGCCGGTCAGTCCAGATCCGCAGGCGATGACAGAGTTCCACGGACCGCCGTCGCGGCCGCTACGAGGGGAGAAACGAGGTGCGTACGGCCGCCTTTGCCCTGCCTGCCCTCGAAGTTGCGGTTCGAGGTGGACGCGCAACGCTGGCCCGGCTCGAGCTGGTCCGGATTCATTCCCAGGCACATTGAGCAGCCGGCTTGCCGCCATTCGGCGCCCGCCGCAGTGAAAATCTCCCCGAGTCCTTCTTTTTCCGCCTGTGCGCGAACCCGCATCGAGCCCGGTACAACCAGCATTCGCACGCCGTCGGCGACATGACGTCCCTTCAAAATCCCGGCCACCGCACGCAAATCTTCAATGCGTCCGTTGGTGCACGAGCCGACGAATACGGTGTCGATCGGCACTTGTCGAAGCGGAGTACCCGGCTCCAAGTCCATGTAACGCAGAGCTTTCTCCGCGGACTCGCGAGCCACCTCGTCGGCGATGGCGGCGGGGTCGGGCACCGCCTCGCCCAGCGGGGCGCCTTGACCCGGGTTGGTGCCCCAGGTGACGAACGGAGTCAGCTCGGAGGCGTCGATGTGCACCTCGGCGTCGAAAACAGCGCCCTCGTCGGTCTTCAGCGCCTCCCAGGCGGCCACCGCGGCGTCCCAATCGGCTCCCTGCGGCGCGTGCGGCCGTCCTTTGAGGAATTCGTAGGTGGTCTCGTCCGGCGCGATCATGCCTGCCCGAGCGCCCGCTTCGATGGACATGTTGCAGATCGTCATTCGGGCCTCCATCGACATGGCCCGGATGGCCTCGCCGCGGTACTCCAGGACGTAGCCCTGTCCGCCGCCGGTGCCGATCTTCGCGATGACGGCCAGGATCAGGTCCTTGCTCGTCACGCCGGGCGGCATGACGCCGTCCACCGTGATCGCCATCGTCTTGAACGGGCGCAGCGAGAGGGTCTGAGTGGCAAGCACATGCTCCACCTCGGAGGTGCCGATGCCCATCGCCAGCGCCCCGAACGCGCCGTGCGTCGAGGTGTGGCTGTCGCCGCAGACCACGGTCGTGCCCGGCTGGGTCAGGCCCAGCTGCGGCCCGACCACGTGCACGATGCCCTGGTCCAGGTCGCCCATCGGGTGCAGCCGCACACCGAATTCCGCGCAGTTGCGCCGCAGCGTCTCCACCTGGGTACGCGAAATCGGGTCGGCGATCGGCTTGTCGATATCGATCGTCGGAACGTTGTGGTCCTCGGTCGCGATCGTGAGATCGGGCCGTCGCACCGGCCTGCCCGCCGCGCGCAGTCCGTCGAAGGCCTGCGGGCTGGTCACCTCGTGGACGAGATGCAGGTCGATGTAGATCAGGTCCGGTTCGCGCGAGGCACCCTCGCCCTCCCCGCGAGCGACGACGTGCTGGTCCCATACCTTCTCGGCCAGCGTGCGCGGTTCGGCCATTGTCGATCACCTTTCGGACGAAGCAGCCGTTCCGCGATCTGGACTCCGACGCGGCGACGGTTGCACAAGTTGGGATAGCTGCGCCTGGTCCGAACGCTGAGAGGAAGGATCCGTGGAGGTGGTTTCTCAACATCCGAGACGCTAGTATCGTTCTATGAGACAGCATAGCGGCATCGGCGTCCTCGACAAAGCAGTGGCGGTCCTGTACGCCGTAGCCGAGCATCCCTCGGGTCTCAACGAGCTGTGCGCGCGCACCGGTCTACCCCGCGCCACCGCACACCGTCTCGCCGTCGGCTTGGAAGTGCATCGCCTGCTCGCGCGCGACAGCAACGGCACCTGGCGGCCGGGGCCGGCCCTCGCCGAGCTCGCGACCAGCGCGAACGATCCACTGCTCGAGGCCGCGTCGGCCATCCTCCCCCGGCTGCGCGAGATCACCGGCGAGAGCGTCCAGCTGTACTGCCGCGACGGCAACGCCCGCGTCTGCGTCGCGGCGCTGGAACCTCCCGTGGGACTGCGCGACACCGTGCCGATCGGGGCGCGGCTGCCGCTCACCGCGGGGTCGGCGGCCAAAGTACTGCTGGCGTGGGCCGACCCGGAACTACAGCGCACCATCCTGGCCGACGCGGTGTTCGGCGAACGCGCGCTGGCCGAGGTGCGCAAGCGCGGGTGGGCGCAGAGCGCGGCCGAGCGTGCGGCAGGCGTGGCCAGCGTCTCCGCGCCGGTGCGCGACGCGGGCGGCGCCGTGGTCGCGGCCGTGTCGGTGTCGGGACCGATCGATCGGATGGGCCGCAGGCCGGGCGCGCGGTGGGCGGCGGATCTGGTCGCGGCGGCCGAGGCGCTGCACAAGCGCCTGTAACCTGTTTCAGTCCGGACTCTCTAGAGTTGCCCCATGGGAGTCAATCAACGGGCACAGATCGTGATGTCCGACACCGAGATCACCGAGTTCCTGCAGCGCAGCCGGATCGCGACGCTGGCGACCATCGGACCGAAGGGCACGCCGCACCTGACCGCGATGTGGTACGCGCTCATCGACGGCGAGATCTGGTTCGAGACCAAGGCCAAATCGCAGAAGGCGGTGAACCTGCGCCGCGATCCTCGGGTCACCTGCATGGTCGAGGCGGGCGACACCTACGACCAACTCCGGGGCGTCTCGATCGAGGGCCGCGCCGAGATCATCGATGACGCCGAGAAACTCTTCGCCGTCGGCGTGAGCGTATGGGAGCGCTACACCGGCCCCTACAACGAGGAATTGCGCCCGATGGTCGAAGCCATGCTGAACAAGCGGGTCGCCGTGCGCGTCGTGCCGGAGCGCACGCGCAGCTGGGATCATCGCAAGCTCGGCCTTCCGGCGATGCCGCTGGGCGGCAGTACCGCGCAGGCACTCGACTGACCGGCCCGAACGCGATCGGGCCGCGCGACGCGCGCGAAATCCAACTGACACAACCGCCTCGCACGGGCTAGCGTCGGGTGTTCGACAGCAATCGGCCGGGCACCGCCGCCCGCGAGGACGCGGCGCGCGGCCGCGACGACGAGGAGCAGCGATGGCGGATTCGGGTAAGTCCAACGGCGCCGACGAGGTGAAGCGCAAGTTCCGGGAAGCACTGGAGCGCAAGAACCAGCAGAACGCCCGCGCGGCCGACCACCTCGACGGACGGTCGAAGGCGTCCTCGGCGCACTCCGCGGTCGGCCACAAGCGGGAATTCCGGCGCAAGAGCGGATAGTCCGCACAGTCGGCGAAAGCCCTCCAGCAAGATCGCTGGAGGGCCTTTCTTTTGCCGCTCTCCCCTGCGACCGGCGCGGCCCGGCGACCGATTTGCGTCCGTCCCCTGCGACCGGCGCGGCCCGGCGGCCGATTTGCGTCCGTCCCCCGCGACCGGCGCGGCCCGGCGGCCGATTTGCGTCCGTCCGCTGCCACCGGCACGGCCCGGCGGCCGATTTGCGTCCGTCCGCTGCCACCGGCGCAGCCGGGCCGCTCATTTGCCCCCTCTCCCGCGAACGGCTCGGCTGGACTGCCGGACTCACCGGGACGGCTCGAACAGTCCCGCACCCGGAAGACCCGGCACGGGCAATTCGGCGCCACCGCCGCGCAGCCCGATCCTGCCGGTGGGCGATCCTGACCGTCCGCACAGGCGGCTCCGACGCTCTCTGCCGTGCGATCCAGGTCATTGCGGATCGAGACTCGGGCCGACTGCCGCAGCATGCGAATCGGTCCACACGAGCACGTCGCATGGGATGCCGCTCTGCCTTCGATGACTCGGCGGCGTTCCCACGGTGGGACGGGACCAGAGCTGGTACCCGCCGAACACCTGGATCATGGCCCCTTCATACGGAGCCGGACAGCGCCCACGGGGTCCAGCGCGAACCATCGGCCGAGAGTGAGATACGGCACAGTCAGTAGTTCAGGCGAGGTACCACCAACGACAGGCCGAGCTTCCGAAGAGATCCGCCGCCCGCCTAGGCCCGGATCCGCCACTGACCACACCACCGGACCACGACCATCCAGGCGGGGCGAAGCCCTCGCCGAGTGTCCGGGGGCGAAGCCCTCCAGGCGGGGCGTGGGGGTTGCACCATCACAAGACACTGCGAAACGAGAAAGGCCCATGCTCCATGAGCATGGGCCTTCCATTCGTGTAGCCCCGACGGGATTCGAACCCGCGCTACCGCCTTGAGAGGGCGGCGTCCTAGGCCGCTAGACGACGGGGCCAGGACTGCTTCTCACTGTCGCGAGGAGCGCCGTGGTTGATCTTTCGATCAGGAGGCTCGGCTAGTTTATCTGGCCGAGGCCCGGCGACCAAATCGCCAGGTGCTGAGGGATTTCGGCCGCGAACCGAAGTCTTACAACACACTCCGCTGGGGTACCAGGACTCGAACCTAGAATGGCTGAACCAGAATCAGCTGTGTTGCCAATTACACCATACCCCAATGACCAGGTCGTTCAGCCTCGCGTCTGGGTGACTCGAGACCGTGTTCCGGGCCGAGAAGAAGAGTACCAAACGGCTACGGGTTAACTACAAATCGCCTGGTCAAAGCCATATTTTCAGCCTTCGGAGCCGGTCTGGGCGGTCTCCTTCCAGTCCAGCGCCGCGCGCAGCCGGTCCAAGGTGAGGTCGCGGCCGAGCAGTTCCAGGGATTCGTACAGCGGCGGGCTGATATGCGATCCGGTGATCGCGACCCGCACCGGAGCGAAGGCTTTGCGCGGTTTCAGCCCGAGATCATCGATCAGCGCCTTTTTCAGTGCCGCTTCGATCGCTTCGGTGGTCCACTCGGTCAACGGCTCCACGGCGGTAATAGCCGCCTGCAATACCTGAGCCGCGTCGGGACCGAGATTCTTGGCCCCCGCGGCCGGGTCGATCGCGAACTCCTCCGCTGGTGCGAACAGGAAACGCAGAAGGTCCCAAGCGTCGGACAAGACGACAATCCTGGTCTGCACGAGTTCCGCCGCCGCGGCGAACACTTTTTCATCGATTTCGGCGCCGATATGGCCGTGTCCGGTGAGATACTCCCGCAGCCGGTGGGCAAAATCACCCGGAGCCAGCAATCGGATGTGCTCGGCGTTGAGCGCGTCCGCCTTCTTCTGGTCGAATCGGGCCGGATTCGAATTCACTTTCGAAATGTCGAAGGCCTCGACCATCTCCGCCATGGAGAACACGTCGCGGTCCTCGGACAGGCCCCAGCCGAGTAGCGCGAGATAATTCAGCAAACCCTCGGGGATGAACCCGCGGTCGCGATGGGCGAACAGATTCGACTCCGGATCACGCTTGGACAACTTCTTGTTGCCCTGACCCATCACGAACGGCAGATGGCCGAACTCGGGAGTGAAATCGGCGACCCCGATCCGGCGCAGCGCGGCGTACAGCGCGAGCTGGCGGGGAGTGGAGGAGAGCAGGTCCTCGCCGCGCAGTACGTGGGTGATCCGCATCAGCGCATCGTCGACGGGGTTGACCAGCGTGTACAGCGGCTGGCCGTTACCGCGGGTGAGCGCGAAGTCCGGGACGCTGCCGGCCTTGAAGGTGGTCTCCCCGCGCACCAGATCGTTCCAGGACAGGTCTTCTTCTGGCATCCGCAGCCGGACGACGGCGGGGCGCCCCTCGGCCCGGTACGCCTCGATCCGCTCCGGCGTCAGGTCGCGATCGTAGTTGTCGTAACCGAGCTTCGGATCGCGTCCCGCGGCGCGATGACGGGCCTCGACTTCCTCCGGCGTGGAGAACGATTCGTAAGCCTCACCGGCCTCCAGCAAACGCCGAACAACGTCCTGGTGCAGTTCTTTTCGTTGCGACTGGCGATATGGCGCGTAAGGCCCGCCGACCTCCGGCCCCTCGTCCCAGGTGAGGCCGAGCCAGCGCAGCGCGTCGATAATCGCCCGGTAGGATTCCTCGGAATCCCGTGCGGCATCGGTGTCTTCGATTCGAAAGACGAATGCGCCACCGTGGTGGCGGGCGTAGGCCCAGTTGAACAGCGCCGTCCGGATCAGGCCGACGTGCGGCGTCCCGGTCGGTGACGGGCAGAATCGGACCCGTACTTCAGTCATGGCTCTCTTTCGATCAGCGTTTGGCGGCAACGGGATTGGTGAGGGTTCCGATGCCCTCGACGGTCACCGACACCTGCTGGCCCTCCCGCATCGGGCCGACGCCCTCCGGGGTGCCGGTGAGGATGACGTCACCGGGCAGCAGTGTCATCACGGTGGTGATCCACTCGATGAGCTTCGGAATGTCGTGCAGCAGAAGCGAAGTGCGGCTGCGCTGACGCACTTCACCGTCGAGCTCGGTGACGACCTCCAGATCCGAAGGGTCCAGGGAGGTTTCGATCCACGGACCGAGCGGGCAGAACGTGTCGTAGCCCTTGCCCCTGGTCCACTGGCCGTCGTGGCGCTGCTGGTCGCGAGCGGTCACATCGTTGGCGGCGGTGTAACCCAGCACCACGTCCAGCGCGCGGGCGGCGGGCACGTCCTTGCAGGGGCGGCCGATGACGATCGCCAGCTCCCCTTCGTAGTCGACCTGAGATGAACTGGGCGGCAGGATGATCGGGGCGTTCGGCCCCACGATCGCGGTATTCGGCTTGAGGAAGATCACCGGGTCGGCGGGCGCGGGACCACCCATCTCCGCAGCGTGGGCGGCGTAGTTCTTGCCGATGCAGACCACCTTGCTGGCCAGGATCGGCGCGAGCAGCCGCACGTCGGCCAGCGGCCAGCTGCGGCCGGTGAACGTCGGTGTGCCGAACGGGTGTTCCGCGATCTCCTTGGCCACGCTGTCGCTTCCGTCGCCTTCGATGCTGACGAAAGCGACTCCATCGGGACTGGCAACTCGACCTAGACGCATGCCCGGAGTCTATCGACCCACCGTCACCTGCTCGAACGCGCCCGACCGGGTGGTACGGAATCCGCCCGGATCCGACGGCGGCGCGCGCTGTGAGCAGCCCGACAGCCGCAACCGTCGAATCGAACCGCCGCCGGGTGTACCGTGAGCAGCGAAGTTCACACAATGGGAATTGTATCCCAAATAATGAGATGTCGAGGTGAGGCCGATGGCGACCGTTACGCAGATCGACGAGGTTCGACGCTGGTCCATGCTCGGTCTCGGCGTGTTCGCCCAGGCCTCCAGCGCGGTCTTCATCCACGGCGTCCCGTTCCTGCTGCCCGCGCTGACCGACCGTGGCTTGCCGCTGGCGACGGCGGGCCTGCTGGTGGCCATGCCCACCGTCGGGCTGGTGTGCACCCTGATCGCGTGGGGTTATCTGGTGGACCGAATCGGCGAACGCAAGGTGCTGGTCGGTGGTCCGCTGCTGATGCTGGCGGCGGGCTGCGCCGCCGCGGCGACGACGAACGACATCGCCCTCGGCGCGCTGCTGTTTCTCGGGGGCGTCGGGGCGGCCAGCACGAACGGCGCGAGCGGCCGGGTGATCGTCGGCTGGTTCCCGCCGCAGCGGCGCGGGCTGGCGATGGGCATCCGGCAGACCGCGCAGCCGCTGGGCGTCGGTGTCGGCGCGCTGGCGATTCCGGCCGTCGCCTCCGCCCACGGTGTACCCGCGGCCATTCTCGTTCCCGCACTCATGGCGGGTGTCGCGGCCATGGGTTGTCTGGCCGGCATCGTGGACCCACCGCGTCCCGATCGCGCCGCCGCCGATCCGGCGTTGCGCGCCAATCCCTATCGCGACAACGCCATGCTGTGGCGCATCCATCTGGTCTCGGTTCTGCTCGTCGTCCCGCAGGGCACCGTGTGGACGTTCGCGCTGCTGTGGTTGCACCGGGATGTCGGCTGGTCGTTGGCCGCGGCGGGTGCGCTGGTCACCGTCACACAGATCCTCGGCGCGCTTGGCCGCATCGGTGCGGGCGCGTGGTCGGATCGGGTCGGCAGCCGGATGGGCCCGCTGCGCACGGTGGCCGTCGCCGCCGTGCTGTCGATGACCGCGCTGGCGCTGACCGCGTCGACCCACTGGTGGTGGGCCGCCATTCCGCTGTTGATCGCCGCGTCCGTGATCACCGTCTCCGACAACGGCTTGGCCTTCACCGCGGTCGCCGAGATCGCGGGCCCGTACTGGAGCGGCCGGGGCCTCGGCATCCAGAACACTGGGCAGAACCTCGCGATGGCCGCGGTTCCGCCCGTGTTCGGCGCCCTGATCACCGCGAGCGGCTTCCCGGCCGCCTTCCTCCTGGCCGCGGTCTCGGCCGTCGCGGCGGTCCCGCTGGTTCCCCGCGACCCCGCCTAGGTTCACGCGTCGAAGGATTGCCGGGTCCGCGGCACAGGGCCGCACTCCGCATGCAGATCGCCCCGGACGATCTCGACTCGATGTCGCTGCGTCACCTGAATTCGGTGACACAGCGCTGGTCGAGCGCGCCGCGGGGCGCGGGAGCCGCCGCGGGATTCGCCCGCGCTGGCGGAGCGGACGGCTGAACGTGGAAGGTCCCGTTGCCGGCGGTGGCAACGGGACCTTCCTGGGCGACGGTCAGAGAGTGGCCGCGATGCGGTCGCCGATTTCCACGGTCGACGCCGTGCCGGAGCGAGACTCGAGGTCCTTCGCGACCGCCGACTCGATGCGCGCGGCCTCCTCGGCGTCGCCGAGGTGGTTGAGCAGCAGGGCGACCGAGAGGATCGCCGCGGTCGGGTCGGCCTTGGACTGGCCCGCGATGTCGGGGGCGCTGCCGTGCACCGGCTCGAACATGCTCGGGTTCGTGCCGGACGCGTCGATGTTGCCGCTGGCGGCGAGGCCGATGCCACCGCTCACGGCGGCGGCCAGGTCGGTGATGATGTCGCCGAAGAGGTTGTCGGTGACGATCACGTCGAACCGGCCCGGGTCGTTGACCATGTGGATGGTCGCGGCGTCGATGTGCTGGTAAGCCGTTGTGACATCGGGGAACTCGGCCGCGACCTCGTCCACCGTGCGCTGCCACAGCGAGCCTGCGAAGGTGAGCACGTTGTTCTTGTGCACCAGCGTCAGGTGCTTGCGCCGGGCCTGCGCCTTGGCGAAGGCGTAGCGCACCACGCGCTCGATGCCGAAGCGGGTGTTGGTGCTGACCTCGGTCGCCACCTCGTGCGGGGTGCCGACGCGGATCGCGCCGCCGGTGCCGGTGTACGGGCCCTCGGTGCCCTCGCGCACGACGACGAAGTCGATGTCAGGGTTGCCGGCCAGCGGGCTGGTCACGCCAGGGAACAGCTTGGACGGCCGCAGGTTCACGTGGTGGTCCAGCGCGAACCGGGTGCGCAGCAACAGGCCGCGTTCGAGCACGCCACTGGGCACCGACGGATCGCCGATCGCGCCGAGCAGGATCGCGTCGTGCTGCTTCAGTTCGGGCAGCACCGAATCCGGGAGGATCTCGCCGGTCGCGTGGTAGCGGCGCGCGCCGAGGTCGTACTCGGTCTTCTCGACGCCGGGCACGACCGCGTCGAGCACCTTGAGCGCCTCGGCGATGACCTCGGGCCCGATCCCGTCGCCCGGGATGACAGCAAGCTTCATGACAAATGCTCCGTTCGATATTGCCGGTCGCGGGCCGCCGCAACGTGCGGCCCGGAGGCGACCGTCGGCGTGCGCACGACATTCCGGCCGGGTGACCGCAGCACCGTCACGGTACTCGGCGCGGCCGGATCGCCGAGCACCGGGCGCGTGGCGGGCCTGCGCGCCGACGAAGAGACCGGCGCCGCGCACGAGTGCTCGTGCGCGGCGCCGATTCCGAGTTCACCGGGGCCGCGCCCCGGATCGGATCAGGACAGGTCGACCTGGACGACCTTGGCCGCGCCGACGGACTCGGCGATCGCGGCCTGGACGTCGGCGGGCACCTCGCGGGCCACGCGCAGCACCACGGTGGCGCCTTCCTTGTCGACGTCCTGGGTCAGCTGCGCGGCCAGGATGTCGACCTCGGCCTCGCCGAGCTTGGTGCCGATCTTGCCCAGCGCGCCCGGCCGGTCGTCGTAGTTCAGGATGGCCAGGTTGAGGCCCTCGGCGCGCATGTCGTAGTTGCGGCCGTTGACGTTGACGATCTTCTCCACCAGCTGCGGCTCGGTCAGCGTGCCCGCCACGTTCAGGGTGCTGCCGTCGCCGAACACGGCGCGCAGGTCGACGACGCTGCGGTGGCTCGGGCTCTCCGTCGCGGTAGTGACCTCGGCGGTGATGCCCCGCTCCTTGGCCAGCGCGGGCGCGTTGACGAAGGTGACCTGGTCCTCGACCAGCGCGGAGAAGATGCCACGCAGCGCGGACAGCTCCAGTACGCCGACCTCTTGCGCGGCCAGCTCGCCGCGCACCTGCACCTCCACGCTGACCGGCAGCTCGTTGGACAGCGCGCCGAGCAGGGCGCCCTGCTTGCGGACGATGTCCAGCCAGGGGGCGACCTCTTCGCCGACGGCGCCACCGGTGACGTTCACCGCGCCGGGCACGAACTCACCGGCGAGCGCCAGCAGCACCGACTTGGCGACGTCGGTGCCCGCGCGGTCCTGCGCCTCGGAGGTGGAGGCGCCCAGGTGCGGGGTCACCACGACCTGCGGCAGGTCGAACAGCGGGCTGTCGGTGCACGGCTCGGTCTCGAACACGTCCAGGCCCGCGGCGCGCACGTGGCCGGACTTGATCGCCTCGGCCAGGGCGGCCTCGTCGACCAGGCCACCGCGCGCGGCGTTGACGATGATCACGCCGGGCTTGGTCTTGGCGATGGCCTCCTTGCCGATGATGCCCTTGGTCTCCGGGGTCTTCGGCAGGTGGATCGAGATCAGATCGGCACGCTCGAGCAGTTCGTCCAGGCTGAGCAGCTCGATGCCGAGCTGCGCGGCGCGCGCGGGCGACACGTAGGGGTCGTAGGCGACGATCTTGGTCTCGAAGGCGGCCAGTCGCGCGGCGAACAGCTGGCCGATGCGGCCGAGGCCGACGACGCCGACGGTCTTGTCGAAGATCTCGACGCCGTTGAACTTGCTGCGCTGCCAGGTGTGCTCACGCAGGGTGGCGTCCGCGGCCGGGATCTGGCGGGCGGCGGACAGCAAGAGGGTGACCGCGTGCTCGGCGGCGGTGTGGATGTTCGAGGTGGGCGCGTTCACGACCATGACGCCGCGCTCGGTGGCGGCGGGAACGTCGACGTTGTCCAGGCCGACGCCCGCGCGAGCGACGATCTTCAGGTTCTTCCCGGCTTCCAGGACCTCGGCGTCGACCGTGGTCGCCGACCGCACGAGCAGCGCGTCGGCCTCGGGCACCGCGGCCAGCAGGGCCGGGCGGTCCGGTCCGTCCACCCACCGGACCTCGACACCGTCACCGAGCGCGTCGACGGTCGACTGGGCGAGCTTGTCGGCGATCAGAACTACAGGACGGCCTGCTTGGCTCACGTGGAGTACTCCTGGGGAATGGGGTCGGCAATTACCGCCGACCAGCTTAGTGCGCGCGATTTCCGACCCGGCTACCACCTGGTGGGCGGCCGTCGTCAGTCCCGACGCTGGCAAAAATATGCAGACCGGTCTACAGTCACCGCATGGGCGTCAAAGGCACCGAGACTCGCGGCAAACTCGTCGACGCGGCGCGCACGCTGGTGGAGCGGCACGGTTACTACGGCGCCGGGCTCAACCAGATCCTGGCGGCCAGCGGGGCGCCACGCGGATCGTTGTACTTCCATTTCCCCGGCGGCAAGGACGAATTGGTCGCGGCGGCGGTCGCCCAAGCGGGCAAGGAGATCGCCGCGCTGATCGACACCATCGAGCCCGGCGATGCCGCCGAGGCCGCGAGCAGGCTGCTCCGAGCGTTCGGCGACCGGCTGGAAGCATCCGGCTGGCAACAAGGCTGCCCGGTCGCCACCGTCGCCCTGGACGTCGCGGCGGCGAACGACCCGATCCAGGCCGAGTGCGCCGCCGCCTACGCCGCATGGGAGCAGGCGCTGCGCATCCGGCTGCGGGCCGACGGCCGTGACGATGCGGACGATCTGGCGGCAGCGGTGCTCGCGATGGTCGAGGGCGCACTGCTGCTGGCACGTGCGCAGCGAAGCCGTGAACCCTTGGAACGGGTCGAACGCACACTGCGCGCCATGATCTGAGGCCGAATCCGCCGATACCGCAAGGAGGTTTCCATGTCCCCAGAATATGTAGACCGGTCTAGTAAGGAGGATGTCATGTCCGACAGCATCGTTTTCGGAGCCGCCGGGTTCCTCGGCCGCAATGCGGTCGCCCGCCTGCTCCAGCAGGGGCATTCCGTCGCCGCCGCATTGCGTGCGGGCAGCGCGGAGCGGCTCACCAGTTGGCTGCGCAGACAAGGCGTGGACGAGAGCGGGTTGGAGATCCTCACCTGTGACGTGACCGCGCCGGACCTCGGCCTGCCCGCCGAGTTCGATTCGTCCGGCGTGCGCGACGTGTACAACTGCGCGGCCCGCTTCGCCTTCGGGCTCGCCCCCGAGGACGCGTACGCGGTGAACGTCACCGGGGCGCTGCGGGTGCTGGAATGGGCCGCCGCCCTCCCCGAGTTGCGACGCGTCGTGCACATCACCGGGTACCGGATCACCGTGGAGGAATCCGAGGAGCAGCACTACGAGAACGGCGCGTACGGCGCGTCGAAGTTCGAATCGGATCCGCTGCTGCGCCGCCGGGCGGCGGAACTCGGCGTCGCGCTGACCATCGCGAACCCGAGCAGCGTCATCGGCCCCGGTCAATACATCGGGCTGGCGAGCGTCGTCGAGGATCTGTGGAACGGGCGGCTCCCGGCTCTCCCCGGCGGGCCCGAGACCTTCGTGCCCATCGTGGATCTGGACTACTTCACGGATTTCTTGATCAGCCTGCCCACGCTGCCCGATACCGCGGGCCGGTCCTACACGGTTCTGGATGATCGGACTCCCGTGCTGCCGAAGCTTGTTCGGCTACTGGCGGATCACCTGGGCGTCCGTGCGCCCCGGTTCTCGATTCCGGTCGGCGTCATCTCGAAGCTTCCGCCCACACTCACCGGCGCCGACCCGGAGACGCTCAGCTTCATCGCCGACGACCGCTACGACACATCGGCGGCGCTGGAAGTGGCGCGCCGAGCCGGTCTCACCATGCCGCCGACCGAGGCGACCCTCCTGGGCTGGGCCGACCATCTCGTGGCCACCCGGTTCGGCGCGGTGGCCGATGACCCGACAGCCGGTTTCGCCGACGGTGTCTGGGTCGGCGGCGAGCGCGTCCGCCCCGCTTACGTCCTGGTGCACGGCCTTCCGCTGGACGGCGAGTCGTGGAACGAGGTGCGCGCGGAACTGGACGGGCCCGCCCTGGTCGTGGACCTGCCCGGCCTCGGGCGTTCGGCGCCCGGGGATCGTGACGCGGTGCTGCCGGGATTGCTCGCTTCGGTGCACACGCGCCCCGTTCTGGTCGGCCACTCGCTCGGCTGCGGCCCGGTGCTGCGGTACGCGGCGCAGCATCCCGACCGAGTCTCCGGCGTGGTGCTGGTCGCGCCCGCCTTCTTGCAGCCGCGGTCGGGCCGGCTGCTGCGCTCGCCACTCGCGACCGCGGCGATGCGCCGGAGCTCGGCGGCGGCCTTGTCGAAACGGCTCGGCGTGCCCGAGAGCGACGCCATCGCGAGCGCGGCGGCGAACCTGCGCAGGCCGGGCGTCGCGGGTCGAACGGTCGGCGCGTTGCGCGAGGCGAGCGCTCCCGCGCGGCGTGCAGAGTTGCGAACTCTGCTGGAACGGATCGACGTGCCGGTGCGGATCATCGCCGGTTCCGACGACCCGATCACCGCTCCGACCGCGCGAGAGCGGATTTCGATCGAAGGCGCGGGCCACTACCCGCAACTGACCCACCCGGCCCAGGTGGCGGCAGAACTCAGCCGGATCTCCGCCGTCGCGGCGCAGGGCTGATCTCGCACTCCGACATCGCGGCGCAAGGCTGATCTCCGACTCCGGCGTCGAGGGCACGGGGCCACACCCACCGCTGACCACGCGGCACGAGGCCGATCCCGACCGCCGACATCCCGGCCGCGCGGCCGATCCCGCCCGTTGCGGGGCGCGGCTTGTCGACGCGCAGCACACGCGGCCGCACTGTGCTTCGACCTTCCCGGCATCGGCGCGGACCTCATCGCGGCGGAACCCGACCACCCCGGCTCGTCCACCAACCGCACATAGCGGCGGGCCCCCACACCACCAGGTGCGGGGGCCCGCTCGGCCACGCCATCGGTCGGCGCGCGACCCGGTCGACTCTGCTCGACCGTTACGTCGGTCAGCGGCCGCCGAAGGAACCCGTCCACAGGGTGTCGACAAGACCGTGCAGCGCGGCGCCAAGGGTGCCGAAAAGACCGTTCAAGGCAGCGCTACCGGTGTCGATGATAACGGGGATCATGGAAATACCTCTTCCTCGAAACTTATCCAGTCGAACTGGCTGACACGGGGCATGTCGGTGCCGGATCGGCGACAGTTACAGAATTCGAATGTTTGGTAATGCAGACCACATATCAATCGAAATGTGACTCACGACACTCATCCCATTGCGAATGAGCTGGGAATCTATACGTTTGTCCAGGTCAAGACACCGAAAGCGCTAGAAGATTTCCCTCGCTAATAGAAGTCGAATGCGACATTCCAGAAAAACTTCGTACGAATCTCGCGCCGCGTCCGGAAATGAGGCCGCCGAGTGATTCGAGCCACTTCGACAAACCCGGCAATAGAGATACCAAATAACTTTCGAATACGTCGAAGGGGTAGACGGAGAAATGCTCGGCTCCACGTCGGCGGCCCTGTTCCCGATTCGCCGGGCGCCGCGACGGCAGACCGTCAGGATGCCCCGACAGTGACCGATCGCACATCTTCGGACGGCTTGGTGGCCGCGACGGCGCGGGAGAACGCGCGCACCCGCGGTGTCTCGCGATACCGACGCCACACCAGTCCGAGCCGGGACTCGGCGATCCCGGTGACCGGCACGAAGGCCACCGGCCGTCGGCGGTGGGAATCCGCGGTGGGATGACACAGCAACATCGCTCCGCGGCCGGCCGCCACCGCGGCGAGACCTTCTTCCAACGTGCCGACCTCGGGCCCGGAGCGCACCCTTCGACCGCCCGGCGTGACGTCGAGCGCCTGAGCTCTGCGCCAATACTCCGGCGCGGGCGCGCGCACTCCTATCAGTGGAAGAGCGGCGAGTTCCTCTACCGACAGTTCGGCCCGGCCCGCAAGCGGGTGGGCACTGGCCAGCGCGAGCGTCTGCGGCTGCCCCGCGAACACCGAGCCGAGCACGAGATCTCCCTCGCCCATCGGCAGCAGCACGACGGCGGCGTCGACCTCGTCGCGCCGCACCGCACCAAACGGGTCGGCCAGCGGTATTTCGACCAGCTCGGCCGAGCAGTCCGGGTGCCACTGCTGGAACAACTCGACCGCGGCCATCAGGTGATCGTTGCCCGCGCCTTGGAATCCGATGCGCAAGATCCCGCCCGCACCCCGGGCGGCGGCGCGAGCATCGTCGACCGTCGCGCGCAACGCGGCATAGGCGGGCCGCAGCGCGGCGAGGAAATCCGCGCCGAGCGGGGTCAACCGGACGGTGCGACTGGTCCGTTCCACGAGCTGTCCGCCGATGCGCCGCTCCAGCGAGCGCAGTAGCTGGCTCACCCGGCTCTGCGACACATACAGCCGAGCACCGGCCCGCCCGAAGTGCAGTTCCTCGGCGAGCGCGAGAAACGCTTCCAGTTCACGGACCTCCAGCCCACTCATCTGCTTCCCTTCCACGGTCGATGAGTCCAGCTCATAGAACTATGAGACCTTCGCCGTTGTTTCCCCATACCGGGAGCCTTTTGTCTGGAAGACATGACACAGGTTCGAGAAGTCGTTGCTTCGCAGCCGGTTTCGTCGCTACGCGGTTGGCTCGGAGTGGGCGCGGTGGCAGCGGGCACGTTCACGGTGGTCACCGCCGAGATGTTGCCGGTCGGACTGCTCACTCCGATCGGCTCGGCGCTGCGAGTGAGCGAAGGCCGCGCCGGTCTCGCGTTGACGGTGACAGGCCTGGTCGCCGCGCTGGCCGCGCCCTTGGTCACCGCGACGCTGCGCCGAGTCGAGCGCAAGGTGGTGCTGTGCGGATTGCTGGCGCTGCTCGCGCTGGGCAATCTCGGCGCGGCCGCCGCCCCCACCTTCGGCGTGCTGATCGGGGCGCGGGTGCTGGTCGGCGTCGGCATGGGCGGGGTGTGGGCGATCGCGGCGAGCCTGGCCGCGCGGCTGGTGCCCGCGCGATCGGTCGCCGCCGCGACCTCGCTGGTCTTCTCCGGCGTCGCGGTCGCGTCGGTGCTCGGCATTCCGGCCGGAACTTTCTTGGGTGGGCTCGCCGGGTGGCGGATCGCGTTCGTGGCCGCGGCCTGCCTGGCAGTACTGGTGCTCGCGGCTCTGGCGGTGCTGCTGCCGCGTCTGCCCGCGACGGAAACCTCGGCATTGCGTGGCGTGTTGCGACTTTCGCGGCAGCCCGGCTTGCGAATCGCCTTGCTCGTTGTCGCATTCCTGGTAACCGGCCACTTCACCGCCTACACCTATGTGCGGCCTGCGCTCGAGGGAGCGACCGGCGTCGATGCGGAAACGCTCGGTGCGCTGTTGCTCATCTACGGGATCGCCGGTGTCGCAGGCAATTTCGGCGCGGGCACCGCTGCGGCGCGGGCACCGCGGAAGACCTTGATCGCGATCGGCTCGATTCTGGCCGCGACCACGATCGCCTTGCCTGCGCTGGGCGCCTCCCTGCCGGGGGCTGTCGTGCTGATGATCGTGTGGGGCGTGTCCTACGGCGGGGTCTCGGTGAGCACGCAAAGCTGGGTCTTCGCCGCGGCGCCGCAGGCGAAGGAAGGCGCGTCCGCCCTGTTCGCGGGTGTTTTCAATGCCGCCATCGCGCTGGGGTCGCTGATCGGCGGTCTGGCGGCGGACGCGATCGGCGTGGCCGCCGCCATGTGGCTGGGCGGGACGCTCGCGCTCATGGCCGTGCCGGTCGCCGCGCTCGGAAGGGGCGTGCACCGGTCCTGAACGACGAAAATGCAGCTGCGACAACCGCGCTGCGGCACCTACCATCGCTCCATGTCTCTGCGCGCGATACCGGATTCGATGGACCCGACGGTGGTCGGGTCCATCGATCGCGAGCTGGACCGGGTGGAGCTGGACCACCGGGTGTCGATCCGGTTGGCGATCGAAAGCGGCAGCCGCGCGTGGGGCTTTCCGTCTCCCGATTCGGACTACGACTGCCGGTTCGTCTACGTCGCCGCGCTGGAGACCTATCTGTCCCCGTGGCGCACCCGCGACGTGGTGGAGACGCCGCTCACAGACCTACTCGACGTGAACGGCTGGGATCTGGCCAAAGCGCTGCGCTTGCTGGTGCAGGGCAACGCCGTGCTGATCGAATGGCTGATGTCGCCGATCGTGTACCGCGGCGACCCGCTGTTTCGCGACCGATTGCGCGCGCTGGCCGATGAGGTCGCCGACCGTGACAGGGTCGCCCGGCACTATCTGCACCTGGGCGCCAAGCAGTGGGAGCTGTTCGAGCGCACCGGATCGCTGAAGAAGGTGTTCTACGCGCTGCGTCCGGCGATGGCACTGCGCTGGCTGCGCGAGCGTCCCGGGGCGGCGGTGGCGCCGATGCATCTGCCCACACTGTTGCGGCAGTGCGAACTGCCCGCGGAGTTGTCGGCGGCGGTAACCGAGCTGACCGACCTCAAATCACGAACCCGCGAGATGGGCAGCGGTTCGGTGCCCGCGCCGATCTCCGCGTTCATCGCCGCCGAATTCGCCTGTGCGGAGGATGTTTTCGTTAAATCTCGGGGCCAGGACATCACTCGGGCCAGGGCGATCACCGCGGAGTTCTTCCGCTCCGAGGCACTGGCGGGCTGACGCCTACGAGGCGACTTTCCGATCGTCCTCGGCGACGGCGTCGGCGTAAGCCTGGGCGAGTCGCTGCGTGGCGGTCGGACGGTCCGGATCCGGGCGCGGGATGCCGAGGTGGCCCTCGCGCAATTCGTCCATGAAATCCGCCCATAGCCGCGGACCGCCCGCCTCGAGCAATTCGGCGCGAACCCGGAGACGCTTGGTGGTCGGGCGGTGCCGCAGACCCCACGCGCCGAGCTGCGCCATGATCGGCACCAATTGGATGGCCGCTTCGGTGAGCCGGTATTCGGCCTTCTGGCCGGGCCTGGTGTCCGCACGGCTGAGCAGCCCGGCGGCTACCAGGCGCTTGAGCCGGTCGGACAGGATGTTGGAGGCGATGCCCTCCTCCGATCCGGCCAGCAGTTCGCGGAAGTGCCGCCGGTTGCCGAACATCACGTCACGCAGCACCAGCAGCGTCCACCGATCGCCGATCACCTCGATCGTCGCGTTGATCGGGCATCCCGAACGTCCCTCCTCGCGCATCCGGCACTCCTGTCGATCGTCAACTACTGCTTGCAATATACAACCAGTTGGACGTACGCTGCCGCATAACCGATTGCGAATTGCAATCACTTAGTGGGAATGAGTGGGCCATGCCGAAGCTGCGCGTACACAACCTGGCGATCTCCCTGGACGGCTATGTCGCCGGTCCGAACCAAGGGCCGGACAATCCGCTGGGCGAAGGCGGCACGCGACTGCACGAGTGGGTCTTCGCGACCCCTTACGCCAACCCGGAGGCCACGAACGATCCCGGCGTCGACGATGAGCATCTGGCCGCGGGCGATCGCGGCATCGGCGCGACCATCATGGGCCGCAATATGTTCGGTCCGATTCGCGGAGCATGGCCGAACCACGAATGGACGGGTTGGTGGGGCGACAATCCGCCGTACCACCACGACGTCTTCGTACTGACGCACCATCCACGCCCGTCGTTCGGGATGGAGGGCGGGACCACATTCCACTTCGTGGACGAAACCCCCGAGGCGGTGCTGCACCGCGCGTTCGACGCGGCGAACGGCCAAGACGTGCGCTTGGGCGGCGGTTGCTCCACGGTGCGGCAGTTCCTGCGGACGCGGCTGGTGGACGAGTTGCATTTGGCCGTCGTCCCGATCCTGCTCGGCGCGGGCGAGCGCCTCTACGACGATCTGGGCGAACTGCCGGGCTACCAGGTCGCCTCGGTGACCCACTCCCCCGCCGTCACCCATGTCACCTTCACCCGCTCCGAGGCGTGAGGACCCTCCGAACAAGCGGAAAGGCCCCACACCGTCCCGGTGCGGGGCCTTTCGAAAGTCAAGTCGCGATCAGAGAACGCGGACGTCCTGGGCCTGCGGACCCTTCTGTCCCTGGCCGATCTCGAACTCCACGCGCTGCCCCTCATCGAGGGACCGGAAACCCGAGCCGCTCACAGCCGAGTAGTGCACGAAGACGTCGGGCCCTCCGCCGTCTTGTGCGATGAAGCCGAAGCCCTTCTCGCTGTTGAACCACTTCACAATGCCTTGAGCCATTTCATACTTTCTGTAGACGAGCCAGGTGGTGTTATCGAGATGCCCTGGTCTCGTAGATCAACGATGCCATGATCCGACGAATTACTCACGTTTCGCACCACCAACTGTGAGCTAACGCTCACGAGGACGCTCGGCTCGGTCGTGCGCGAGTGCACTCGCAATGCTCGCTCAGGGGCGGGCTGGTCTGTCACCTCCCACGCTCGGTCGGGTCCCGATCACGCGACATCGCCGGGGCCCGCCCGTCGGGTACCCGTACTTTTCGCCGGATAACGCCCGTCACCCTCCCTGACGAGCATGCCCCACCGACCTGCGCCAGGCAGCGTGGAGCTTCTTTGCGACGCGGCTCGAAACCGATACGGATTCGCTACCAGTTATCTTGTGCCGCAGCGTATTTCAGCGTACCACGCCTAGACTCCTACTTCAGCCTAGGTCCGTGGCCCATCGGGCGCACTGTTCATTAAGTTCTGTTCACGGCCGGAGGTAGCGCACCTGGCGCGGTTTCGCCTCGTCGTAGGCGGCGCGGCCCGGCAGCTGCTCGGGCACGCCGACCTCCCACCAGGCGCCCGCGTCGGTCCACGACGACGGCCGCGTCCGCACAACCAGCACCGCGGGGCGCTGCTGGGCCATCGCCGTCGCCCGCGCCCGCAGGTACGCGTCACGAAATTCGTCCAGGTCGGCGGCGGTGAAAGCGGCACACCCCAGAGCGGCGGCATGGGCGGCGAAATCGACTCGCGGCGGTTGTTCCCGCGTGGTGCGGCAATCGGCATAGAAGTTGTTGAACGGCGCGCCGCCCTGCCCCTCTTGCAGCCTCGCGATCACGGCATAGCCGTCGTTGTCGCAGACCACCGCGACGAACGGATGCCCGGCGAAGGCCGCCGAGAACAACTCCGAGTTCAGCATCAGATACGAGCCGTCGCCGAGCAGCGTCGTCACCACGCCGTCGGTGCGCGCCATGGCCGCGCCCCACGCGCCCGCCAGCTCGTAGCCCATGCAGGAGAAGCCGTATTCCACGTCCATGGTCGGCGCGCCACCGGTCGCCCGCCAGCCGCCGACGAGTTCACCGGGCAGGCCGCCGGAGGCCGTCAGCACATAGTCGCTCGGCCCGCTCAGGTCGTTCACGGCGCCGACCACCTGGGCGTAGCTCGGCGCGCCCGGGGTCGGCGCGCGCAATTCATCGATGTGCGCGTCCCAGGCGCCCCGCTGCTCGGCGGCTCGCGCGGTCCACTCGGCGTCGACTCGCCACTTCCCCATCCGCCCGGCCAGCTCGCACACGGTGGCCTCGGCGTCGCCGACCACCGCTAGCGCGCCGTGCTTGAGGGCGTCGAAGCGTGCCACGTTGATGGTGACCAGGCGAACGTCCGGTGCGAAGACCGTCCAGGACGCGGTGGTGAAGTCCTGCAACCGGGTGCCGACCGCGAGGACCAGGTCGGCGTCGGCCGCCATCGCGTTCGCCGACGCCGAGCCGGTGATGCCGAGCGGTCCCGCGTACAGCGGATGTTCGTGCGGCACCAGGGTGCGGCCCGCGGTGGTCTCCACGATCGGAATGCCGTGCTTCTCGGCGAATTCCAGCAGGGTGCGTCCCGCGCCCGAATACCGGACGCCGCCGCCGAGGATCAGCAGCGGACGGTGCGCGGCGCGCAGTGCGGCGACGGCTTCGGCGAGTGCCCGGTGGTCGGGACGTGGCCGGGTGAGACGGTGCAGCACCGGCTCGAAAAGCGTGTCAGGGAAGTCGTAGGTCTCGGCCTGGACATCCTGTGGAAGCGCCAGGACGACCGGGCCGACGTCGGCCGGGTCGGTGAGCACCCCGGCCGCCTGGGGCAAAGTGGCGATCAACTGTTCCGGGCGTGTGACGCGGTCGAAGTAGCGGCTCACCGCGCGGAACGCGTCGTTCACAGTGACGGTCGGGTCGCCGAAGTGCTCGACCTGTTGCAGAACCGGGTCCGGCGCGCGTCCGGTGAAGGTGTCGCCAGGAAGGAGGAGGAGCGGGAGGCGATTCGCGTGTGCGACGCCCGCCGCCGTCACCATGTTGAGCGCGCCGGGACCGATCGATGAGGTGGCGACACCGACCTGACGCCGATGAGTGGCCTTCGCATAGCCGACGGCGGCCAGCGCCATCCCCTCTTCGGCGTGCCCGCGCCAGACGGGGAGTTCGGCGCGCCGCTCGTGCAGCGCGGTGCCGAGGCCGAGCACGTTTCCGTGGCCGAAGATCGCGAAGACGGCGGGGAACAACGGCGCCTCGCGGCCGTCGAGTGTCTCCGAGCGCTGGGCGATCAACCAGGCCACCAGCGCCTGCGCCGTGGTGAGCTTCATCCGATCCGTCCTTCGTGGGAAGTGACCGGGCAGCGCGGATCGATCGGCTCGGCGTCCCAGCGCGCCCGCACCCAGCTGTGCGCGGGGTCGTCGCAGAACGCCATCGATCGCTCGGGCGCCGGACCGGCCAGCACGTTGAGGTAGTACATGGGGTAACCAGGCGCGGCGATGCACGGGCCGTGATAACCGCGCGGGATCAGGACGACGTCACCGTCGCGGACCACGACGTTCTCGTTCACCGTGCCGTCGGCGGTGTACGTGCGGTGCATACCGAATCCCTCGCGGGACGGGGTGATGCCGTCCCGTCCGGCGATGCGGAAGTAGTAGATCTCCTCGTTGACGACCTCGCAGGCGCTGGCCTCGTCGTGCTTGTGCGGCGGATAGGATGACCAGTTGCCATCCGGGGTGATCAACTCGCAGGCGTTGAGCTTGTCCGCGTGTTCCCACACACCGGGAATGCCGAAGTTGGTCACCTGACGCGTCGCGCTTCCCGCGCCTCGGATTTCGACCGGCACCTCCTCGGCAGGGCCGTATCTCGGCTCGAGCCGCTTCCCGCATCGCGCCATCGGCAGTGCTACCTCGAGGTCGCCGCCCTCGGCCACGAGTTCCAGTTCGGCGTCGCGCGGGACGTAGGCGAAATCCGTCACTCGGGTGAAGACCGATTCCCGGCCGGTCAGCGCGTAGGTCTCCCCGTCGACGCGTACCGTGCACGCCCCTGACAGCGGCAGGACGAACGCCTCGAACTCCCCCGTCCGAACTGTCCGCGACTCGCCCGCGTCGATCCGCAGCACCCGCAGCCCGGCATAGGTCCATCCGGCGTCGTCGGGAGTCAGCAGGATCGGGTCACCGTCATGACGCAGCGTTCCTTCCGGACGATGCAGTGTCATCGCACCTCCTCCATGCTCGATCCAGAACCGGCAACTCGGTCGCCTCGCCGGGCGAACACATTCGGCCGACCCCTTCGCCGACGACCGTGCCAGTGGTCGGAGACTGTGCCCGTGCTGTACACGGCAGGAACGACGGGAACCGCTCGGATCGGCTCTGTCGGTGAGCGATCGCCGCCGTCTGTGGCACATCGCGAGGCCGGTACCCGGATGCTGTCCCGCCTCATCGGGCTTCTTTCAGCAAGCGGGCGGCGGTTTCGACCGCCCTGGCGACGTCGCCGTCCGGTGGGTACAGCAGGGTGCGGCCGACGACGAGACCGCGAACAACGTCGTGGCCGAGCGCCCCGCCCCACAGCGCTCGATCCACCGCCGGATCTCCGGACGGTGCACCGCCCAGCACGAGAACCGGCAGTGTGGTGGCGTCCAGTACCGAAATATCCTGCGGTGCAGGGATCTTCAGCCAGGTGTAGGCCGAGGTGACGCCGAGTCCGGAGGCCACCGTGATCGCCCGCGACAGCGAGACCGCGTCCTTGCTCATCACCAGCGCATCGGAGCCGTCCCGGTGATACGGAAGCGGCTCGACCATCGCCATCAGCTCGTGCGCCGCTAGCTCCGAGACCGCCTCCGCGCAAGCTTGCAGCGTCGGCACGGTGCCCGCGTCGGAGTCGACCAGGCGCAGCAGCATTTTGCCGCCGTCGAGCCGGAACCGCGCGATGGAGTCCGCGTCGTATCCGGTGAAGCGGTCGTCGATCTCCCACTCCGCGCCCGCCAGCCCACCGCGGTTCATCGAACCGATCACGACCTTGTCGTCCAGCGCGTCCAGCAGCAACAGTTCCTCGACCACGTCCGGCGAGCCGAGCACGCCGTCGACATCCGGGTCGGCCAGCGCGATCAGCAGCCGTTCCAGCAACGCGCGCCGATCCGCCATGGCCGTGCGATCCGCGCCGACGCCCAGCGCCCCGCGGGCCGGGTGGTCGGCGGCGACGAGGAACAAGGTCTGCTTGCCCGCCAACAAGTCGGCGCGGCGTACTCGTTCGGCGTAGGCCCGTTCGACCGCGGCGGGGTCCGTCGCGCGCACGTGCAGTAACTCACGCCAGCGTTCGTCGGTCACATGCATGACAGTTACTCCTTCCCGCACTCAGTGCTCAGCCGCGGTCCGCGGCTGAGCACAGATCGGTCCGCGCGCCGCTTCTCGATTGCCGGCCCAGCTCAACCGCACAGCTGAGTCTCCATCGGTCCGGCTGCCCCTGATTTCCGGCCCGGCTCGACCACACAGCTGCTCCCCCATTCGGTGCGGCCGGCCCGGAATTCCAGCCCGGCTCCACAACACGGCCGCTCCCCATTCGGTGCGGCTGCCCCGGAATTCCAGCCCGGCTCCACAACACGGCCGCTCCCCATTCGGTGCGGCTGCCCCGGAATTCCAGCCCGGCTCCACAACACGGCCGCTCCCCATTCGGTGCGGCTGCCTGGCAGATGCTCGATCTCCGCGTCCGTGTGCCATCGCATCCGCCGCACGCCGGGCAAGAAGCGGCCGATGCGCCCATCGTGTCGGCGTTGGTGTCGGTGCACGCGAGGCCGATCCGAAAGCAGACCATGGATCGGATTGCGGCACTTCCGCTTCGCGGGCCACCGAGCTGCCGGAGCCCGTAGCTGCGCTCCGTCCCGACGGGCATCCGTCGCACACACGCGCAGTGACTCGCCCCAGAGCCGTCGGCCACCGGCACGACAGCTCCTTAACCCGCCCACGCGACTCAGCCGCACAGCAGTTCCTCGATCTCCGCGCCCGTGGGCATCGCGTCGGCGCAGACCAGACGCGCGGCGACCAGGGCGCCCGCCGCGTTGGCGTAGGTGGCGATGCGGCGCGGGTCCCAGTCCGAGAGCAGTCCGTGGATCAGCGCCCCGCCGAATCCGTCGCCCGCGCCGAGCCCGCACACCACGTCCACGCGGCACGGCGGCACCGTCCAACGTTCCTCGCCGGTGGCCACCAGCACGCCGTTGCCGCCTTGCTTGATCACCGCGAGGCGCACTCCACGGGCGAGCAACCGATCGGCCGCCGCGTGCGGGTCAGCGGTGCCCACCGCCATCTCTACCTCGGCACGGTTGCCGACCACTACGTTCACGTGGTCGACCATCCACCCGATCTCGGTCCGCGCGGTCTCGACATCCGGCCAGAACATCGGCCGGTAGTCCAGGTCGAGCACCGTATGCCCGCGTCGTGCACGCCGCAGCAGTATGTCCCGCTGCGTGCCGCGCCCCGGCTCCGCGCTCACTCCGGTGCCGGTGACCCACAGCAGGGGCACGGCATCCACGACTTCCCAGGGCACTTCGTCCGGAGTGATGGTCAGGTCCGGCGCGATCGGCGCGCGGTAGAACAGCAGTGGCGGATCGGACGGCGGCGTGAGCTCGCAGAAGACCACGGGCGTCTGGAGGTCCGGCGCGGTCGTCACATAACGGGACGAGACGCCGAAGTCCTCCAGCGCCGTGCGCACGAAGTCGCCGAAGCCGTCGGGGCCCACCTTGGTCAGCACCGCCGTACGGCGACCGAGCCGGGCGGCGGCCACGGCGACGTTGGTCGCGGTGCCGCCCAAGAATTTCGAGAAGCTGCGCACCTGTGCCAAGGCGACGCCGCTTTGTTCGGGATACAGGTCCACCCCGACCCGGCCGATGGTCAACGCCTCCAGCTCGGTCACGAATTCGCCTCCTCGTTCACGGCGTCACCACGCGTCGCAGTTCGTGCTGCAACGCCTCCAGTTCCGCCCCGCCCGCCATCTGGCGGGTCAGTTCCGGCAGGTCGATCTCCGATTTCTCGTACGAGCCGAGCATCGCGCCCCGCTTCAGCAGCAGGAATCGGTCACCGACCGGATAGGCGTGGTGCGGGTTGTGCGTGATGAGCACGACGCCGAGCCCGCGTTCGCGTGCCCGCACGACGTACTGCAACACCACCCCCGCCTGCTTCACGCCCAACGCGGCGGTCGGCTCGTCGAGAATCAGCACCTTCGCGCCGTAGTGCACGGCCCGCGCGATGGCGACGCACTGCCGCTGCCCACCCGACAGCGTGCCGACAGGCTGTTCCATGTCGCGGATTTCGATACCCATATCCGCCAACGCCGTTCGCGCGATCGCGCAGCCTTTCTTGCGGTCCAGCAGCCGGAATGGGCCGAATCCGAACGTCGGCTCCGAGCCCAGCACGAAGTTGCGCCACACGCTCATCAACGGCACCACCGCGAGATCCTGGTACACCGTGGCGATGCCGCGATCCAACGCCTCGCGCGGTGAGGCGAACCGCACCGATTCGCCCTCGACGCGCAGTTCGCCTCGGCCGTGCCGGTGCACTCCGGCAAGGATCTTGATCAGCGTGGATTTGCCCGCGCCGTTGTCGCCGAGCACGCAGGTCACCTCGCCCGCGTTCACCACCGTCGACACCTCGCGCAGGGCGACCACGCCGCCGTAGCTCTTGCCGAGGTCGACGGCCTCGATGAGGGAAGTCATCGGCGCACCCTTTCGGCTCGTTTCTGGAATCGGTTGTTGACCAGCACCGCAGCCAGCAGCAGCACACCGAGGAACAGCATGAACCAGTCGCTGTCCCAGCGCGCGAACACGATGCCTTGGCGCGCCATGCCGAAGATCAGCGCGCCGATCGCAGCCCCCACCGCCGAACCGAAGCCACCGGTGAGCAGACACCCGCCGACGACGGCGGCGATGATGTAGTGCAGCTCCAGCCCGACGCCCTGGTTGGCCTGCACGCTCGCGAACCGCAGGATGTTGCAGGAGCCGACCACCCAGCCGGCGAACGCCGTGCCCATGAACAGCAGGATCTTGGTGCGATCCGCGGGCACGCCCACCGCGCGGGCGCTGGGCAGCGCGCCGCCGACGGCGAAGATCCAGTTGCCGAACCTCGTGCGGACCAGAACTATCGCGGCGATCGCGGTGAGCACGACCCACCAGACCACCGACGCCTGGAGGTGCGCTTCCCCGATATCGAGTGTCGAGGCGAACACCCAGCCCGCCGACTGGTAGCCGTCCGCGCCGCGCACCCCCGATACTTGCACCGTGTCGGTGACCAGCCGTGTCACGCCGAGATTCAGGCCCTGAAGGGCGAGGAACGTACCCAGGGTGACGATGAAGCTGGGCAGGCCGGTCCGCATCACCACCCAGCCGTTGAACGCGCCGACGACCAGCGCGAACACCAGCGAAGCGAGCAGCGCGAACCACACGTTCCAGCCGGCGTGCACCGCGAGCAGGGCGGTGACCAACGCCGTGGAGGCGGTCATCACGCCCGCCGACAAGTCGAACTCGCCGCCGATCATCAGCAGGGCCACGGCCACCGCCATGATGCCCAGCGTGGAGGCGTCGTCCAGCCAGGTCGCGACGCCGAGCGGACTCAGGAACCGGTCGGTGATGACGGAGAAGAAGACGAACACCAGCAGCGCCCCCAGCGCCGCGCCGATCTCCGGCCGCACGGCCAGGCGTTGCAGCGGTGAGCGGCCCGTGTCCTGGGTCCGGTCGGGTGTCTTTGTGGCAACGGTCATTTCATCCACCTCATCGCGTGCCCTGCGCGACGAGCGCGGCGACGGCGTCCACATTGCTCTTGTCGACGAAACCGGGTCCGGTCTGCACCGGAGCGCCGCCTCCGGCGGTGTTCAGATTCGTCCGGTACAGCTTCAGCAGCACGATCGGCAGATAGCCTTGCTCGTACTGTTGCTGATCCACCGCGAACAGCAGCTTCCCGGCCCGGATCGCTTCCACCACATCGGAATTCAGGTCGAAGGTGGCGACGGTCGCGGCCGAACCGGCTTCCCGCACCGCGTCCACGGCTCGCGCGGCGACTTGCGAGTTCAACGTCAGAACCGCGTCGATGGAGCGGTCGGCCTCCAGCGCTCCTTTGATCCGTGATTGCGCGTCGGTGGGATTGTTGATGTCCACCTGGAGCGTGGTGGCATTGCCGAAGGCCTTGGTCGCGCCCGCGCAGCGCTCGTTCGCGCCGATATTGCCCGCTTCGTGGATGACGCACAGCATTTTGGTGCGCCGCGCCTCGGCGAGCCGTCTGCCCGCGGCCTGCCCGGCCAGCGATTCGCTTTGTCCCACATGGACGAACGCGCCGAACTTCGCGCTCTCGGACTCGCCCGAATTGATGGTCACAACCGGAATGCCCTTTGCGACAGCCTTTTCCACCGACGGCCGCAGCGCCTCGGGATTGGCCATGGAGACGACGAGCCCGTCGACGCCCTGCGCCACCGCGTTGTCGATCAGCTTCGCCTGCTGGCCGGGATCACCGGAGGCGTTGTACTCCACCCGGATTCCGAGGTCCTTGCCCGCCGCTTCCGCGCCGTTCTTGACCACATTCCAGAACGCGTCGCCAGGGCTGCCGTGGGTCACCACCGCGATGGATTCCACCGTCCCAGCGGCCATCGGTGTTTGCGAGGGCGCGGGCGCGTCGGCGCCGGGGCCGGTGCACGCGGCCAGGAGCGCGGCCGTGGCGATCCACGGCAGCAGGCGGCTCGAACGCCGCCCTCTCGCGGTGAGGCAGCGCTGTGGTGTCGGAGACATCGTCGCTTCCTTCAGATTCCCGCGGCGGCGAGCGCGATGTCCGCGAGGTGGCGCAGGCTGCGCCCGGTGTCGTCGCTCGCCTGCCGCGCCGACTCGCCCGGCCGCAGCGCGGTGTCCTGCTCCAGCACGTACCAGCCCCGGTAGCCCGCGGCCCGCGCGGTGTGCACAAGTGCCGCGATGTCGACCTCGCCCTCGCCCAGCGGCACATACAGCCCACGGCACACGGCCGAGCTGTAGTCCAGCTTTCCGGCACGGACCTGATCGGCCAGCGCGCCGCGCACGTCTTTGAGATGGATGTGCCCGATCCGCTCCGCGTGCCGTCGCGCGAGCCGGACCGGGTCGGTGCCGCCGATGAGCAGATGCCCGGTGTCCAGGCAGATGTCGAGATCGGAATCGGCGAGGAACCGCTCGACCTCGGCCGCGCTCTCCACATGGGTGCCGACATGCGGGTGCAGCACCGTGCGCAGGCCGTGCGCGGCGGCGACGTCCCGGATCGCGGTGGCCGTGTCGACCAAGGCGCTCCACTCGGAGCCGTCCAGTTGCGGGCGCGCGTCGTACCCGTCGAATCCGGTCGCGGCGGCGAGGACGAGGACTTCAGCGCCCGCGGCGGCCAGCTGGGCGGCGGTGTCCTCGGCGCGGGCGACGGCGTCCTGCCGGTCGCGGTGCAGCACGGCGGCGAGGAATCCGCCGACGGCGGTGAGTCCGAAGGTCTCCAGCAACCGGCGCAGCTCACCTGGGTCGCGTGGCAGATAGCCGGGAGGACCGAGTTCCGTCGCGGTCAGGCCGAGTGCGGCCATCTCCGCCAAGACGGTGTGCGCGTCGAGCATGTGGCCCCAACCGGGGACCTCGCATACTCCCCAGGAGATCGGCGCGGCCGCGATGCGCAGCGGGTAGAGGGATTCGGTCATCGGTGCTCTCCGACCTTCGACGTCGAGGTGAACCGCTCTATTGGAGCGCTCCAACTATGTAACGCAGGTCATAGCGTGTCAAGAGTCGTCAGCGCGCCGCCAAAACGCAATTACCAGGCGATATTCGGCTGTGAGCGCCTCGCCCGAACCGATACGCCACTCGTGAAGTCCGATTAGAGCGCTCTATTGATCAGCCCGCGCGGAGCTTGTATCGTCCGAGCCGAAAAGGCCTGCGAACGCGGAACGGAGGCGACATGGCACGACCGACCATGGAAGATGTCGCCGCCCGCGCCGGCGTCTCCCGCGCCCTCGTCTCGCTGGTCATGCGCAACTCCCCGAAGGTCAGCGAGCACCGTCGCCGCGCCGTGCTCGACGCGGCGAAAGACCTCGGCTACCAACCGCACATCATGGCGCGCTCGCTGGCCAGCCGGACCTCCAACATCGTCGGCGTCATGGTCTCCGACCTGCGCAACGCCTTCTTCGCCGACGTCGTCGAAGGCATGGACGCCGCCGCCCAGGCCGCCGGCCTCGAACTGATCCTCAACACCGGCAGACGCACCGCCGCCCGCGAGCGCACCGCGCTGGAGAGCCTGCTCTCCTTCCGTCCCGGGGGCATCATCCTGCTGTCGCCGATCCTGCCCGCCGCCGCCATTCGCGCAGCGGCGCAGCAGGCTCCGCTGGTGCTGGTATCCCGCACGTCCACCGTCACCGAGATCGACACGGTCAACGACAACGGCGAGGTCGGCACCGGATTGGCCGTCGACCACCTGGTCATGCTCGGACATCGGCGCATCGTGCACCTCGACGGCGGCGGCGCTTTCACCTCGGCCCCACGCCGCAAGGGCTACCGCGCCGCCATGCAGCGCCACGGCCTGGAACCGATGGTCGTGCCGAGCGAGCACACCGACTCCGCGGGCATGGCCGCGGTGCGCAAACTGCTGAACCTGTTCTCCCACGACAACTTCCCCACCGCACTGGTCTGCGGCAACGACTTCAACGCCGTGGGGGCGATGTCCGCGCTGGAGGAAGCGGGCCTGCGGGTGCCAGAGGACGTCTCTGTGGTCGGCTACGACAACACCTCGCTTGCCGCGCTGCGTCACGTCGCGCTGACCACCATCGACCAGCCCCGCATCCAGATGGGCCGCCTAGCGATCGACGCGCTCACCGAACGCCTCCGCGACGGCCGCACCACCCCAGCGCGCCGCCGGGTGGAACCGTCACTCGTCGTCCGCTCCACCACAGCCGCCCCACGCTGAACCACCGGGCCCGGAGGCCCGCCGACACACGTCGCGTCCATATATAAGGAGAGCCGATGTCACCTCACCGACCCGTCACGCTGGGCCTCGCCGGAACCGGCCGCATCGGAACCTCGCACGCCGAGACCCTGAAGAAGCTCCCGAACGTCGCCACCGTCCTGGTAGCCGACGCCGACGCCGACCGCGCCCGCACCACCGCCGCCGTCCTCGGCGTCGAATTCGCCCCCGACCTCGACACCCTCTTCGCCGCCGACCTCGACGGCCTGATCATCGCCACCGCCACCGACTCCCACCCGGACCTCATCATCCGCGCGGTCGACGCGGGGATCCCCGTCTTCTGCGAGAAGCCCGTGGCGGCCGACATCACCGGCACGCTCGCCGTCATCGACCACACCCGCAACTCCTCGGTTCCCGTCCAGATCGGCTTCCAACGGCGGTTCGACGCCGGTTATCGGGCGGCGCGCGAAGCGATCCGCTCCGGCAAGCTGGGGTGGCTGCATACCTTGCGGGCGACCACACTCGATCCGGCCCCGCCGCCCGCCGAGTACATTCCGCGGTCGGGTGGGATCTTCCGCGACTGCGGGGTGCATGATTTCGACATCATTCGGTGGGTGACGGGGCGGGAGATCGTCGAGGTGTATGCGCTCGGGGCGAACCGGGGCGCGGCGTTCTTCGCCGAAGCGGATGACGTCGACACGGCGGCGGTGGTGCTGCGTCTGGATGATGGGACGCTGGCCACCGTATCGCTGACCCGATACAACGGGGCCGGGTATGACGTTCGGCTGGAGGCGTTGGGGTCCAGCGGGAATGCCATTGTCGGATTGGATGACCGGTCGCCGCTGACTTCCGTCGAACCCGATCACAATCCCTCCCCCAATCCTCCCTATGCCGGGTTCATGGAACGGTTCCGTCCGGCGTATGCGGAGGAGCTGGCGGCGTTCATCGAGGTTGCGACCGGACGGGTCGACAATCCCTGCACTCCGGCGGATGCGCTCGAAGTGTTCTATGTCGCCGAGGCGTGTGAGTTGTCGCGGCGCGAGGGACGGGCGGTGAACGTCGTCGAAGTCCGGCGGTGACCGGTACATGGCTCAGCACTCAACGACCACACGATGGGGCGACCCATTGCCGTGTCTGGACAGTTGGTTCCGCAATAAGGCACTGAGTTGGTCTTATTGCTCGGCTACTTCGAGCAGCTACTGGTCAAGTAGGCGCCTCGCCCCTGTCGCGCCACTGCGAAAGACACCACGGGTTAACGGTACTAGCCCCAGATCTACGGCGAACGAATCGCCGAGACATCAGTGGGCGAGGACGCTTCTCAGCTCGGGAAGAACCGCTTCCAGGAACCCTGGAGCTTTGCTCCCACCGAGGACGAGTTGTCGATCCAGCAGCCGGTTGCCCGCTTCACAGGACGTCTCACTGACCAGAGAGCATCCATGGCACGCCGCCAGGTTCAGCCGACTGGCCCCCTGCCGGTCGCTCTCGATACAGACCGGATCGTTCGAGCAGATTGCGGCGTCGTCCAGCGCGGCGAGGAAAAGAGAGACGAGACGCTGCGGCTCACCGAGCCGCACCAATCCTCCTAACGTGCCCTGAGCGTCACCCGCTACGGTGAAGATCAATATCCCGGCCGTGGGATCTGCTCGATTCGAGTTCGCATAGATTCGTTCCTGCAATGAAGCCGATGAGTAACCACTTTGGAACGCGAGCCGCCTGATCAGGAGGTGGGCGATCGTGTGGAGAGCAATGTAGCGGGGCTCGGGATCGTCCAGACGACTAGCCCATCCCGAATCACGCCGCCGGTCGACCAGCACCCGAGCACGGGCTTGAACTTCCTGTTGCGACTCCCATTCTGCAAGGCGCTCCTCGGCGAATCGGATGAAGATGCCCTCCCCGAACAGTTCGATGGCAGGAAAGATCGGACGACGATGCTGGTCCGGCCCGATATCCGCAGGAATGAACGACGCCTGGGCACTTTGACGTCTGAATCCACGGAGCGCCCGGACCTCCCGCACTCTCCGAACCTGGCCCACCCCGGACACTCTGTCGATCAGTGAACCGATGTCCGACGTGCCTCGATCAAGTTTCCGACCATCGACCACAAAGTTGCTGTCGCTTCGATCTCGACGATGCGCGAGTTTGCGTAGGAAGGCTGCCCATTCACCATCTTTCAGGTCGAGCAGAATTGATTCATCGCCACCCCCGTCGCCACCGAGAACAGCGAGTACCTCCTCGGCTGTGATCCCGAGGTCAGCGGCGATCCAACTCGCGATCATCTCCGACTGCGGACCACCGTTATCGGCTTCCAATCGGCTGAAGAAGTCGTGTTTGCGTACCTTCTCCGCTATCCCGCTGGACCTGGGCTGGTCGTCCGGAATGTCGAGGGCCGAGACACGCTCCGCGATGTAGTTCCCGGTCGCACCGCGCTGCACAGCGATCAGCGGATGATCACAGGGCTGAGTTGCAGAGTCACGCACCTCCCAGGGCTGCCGACCTTCGCACTTGATGCCGTCACGGCGAAGGGACTGGGGCCCGACGAGTTCGGTCAGCGGCCGAGATCGCTTGCACTTGCTACAGCTGACCCGTAGCGATGCCAGGCCTTCACCATGCTTGGCGGAGCGCACGAAACGCAGCTCGGCGTACGCACGGCAGAACCGGACTTCCTCGGTGACACCCTCGTCTGTCCCACGGTGGGCCCATTGGAACCAGTTGATGTCCTGCATGTGACTGCCACCCTGGCACACAGCGATATAGCGCATCGGTACCAAGAATCCACCGCAACCACATGCGTTGCTCCACCGGCCTTTAGACTTGCCGGAGAGCTTGGAGAGCCTAGTGCACCGCTCGCAGAAGCGCCAAGCGGGAAAGCGCCAATACATCAGTGCCGCAGTGTCTTTAGCACTGCGACCGGCATGCGACGGCGGTTGACGGAGCTCCCCCCGGCCCAGCCGGGTCAGCAGCCGATCACACCGGATCTCGGGCGATCGGCTTCGATCCCACCACGACGCGTCCGACGCAGCGAGTGACTCACCCCGAATATCCACTACAGCGCCCACACCGAACGGTGTGATCGTCTCAGAAAGGCGCAAGTCATGTTTAATACGATCCATGATCGACCTCCTCATTCGGCTCTCGCACTTCGACAGCGACGTTAGTTTCCACTGACCGCATCGAGTCGCCGACCAACCAGCCCGGCCCGTACTGTCCGAAACGCCTCAACAGTGATGGCTCGCTCGTGCTGGGCCAGTCATAGCGCAACGACCCGTTCCCCTGGCGTGCCGCACGAGCTCGCTCGTCCCATTCCCGTAGGAGTCGACCGATCTCTTCCCTCGTTTCATCCGTCTCGGCTGGATCTGAGCGGTTGACGAAGCCGAGAAACTTGTCGATGACGTGATTTACTCTCAGCCGCAAGTCCTCGTTCTCTAGGTCGAAGAAAATCGCGGACGTGTTCTCGGACAGCATCGAAATGCTCTGGCGTATAAGCGCAACGAGGGCCCCGGCGAGCGACCTGTCACGCGACGCCAACGACCAAGGCGTGACGCTGGTCGGCTCGACGCTCCGGTACAGCGCTTCGTGATAGCCACGAAAATTTTCGAAATGTGATCGATCCCTTGCACGATTCGAGCGGAACAGGGTGACCACGATTCCGTTGTTCTTGCCACGACCCACCCGACTCGTCGCCTGGATGTACTCCGCAGTTGTCTTGGGTTGTCCAACCATCAGCATCAACGCTAGACGTGGAATGTCAATGCCGACAGATAGCATGTTAGAGGACAGCACGACATCGATAGCTTCTCCCGTGGTGTCCGCGGACAACCGCAGTTCACGAAGATCGTTCGGGAGTTCCTCCGGCCCGCGACGGCTCGTCAGCTCCAACACCTTGCCAGCTCGAATAGGCCGCAGCGGGATATCCAGGCGTGCGGCGCGGGTCTCCAAGCGCCCGTTGACGTCATCCACGACAAGCGTTCCTGAGCGACCCAGCTCACGCAAGCTGTTGTGGTACATCACCAGCGTCCAATAGGCATCGAGGGAGATCCCCCCGGCGCCGTTGCCGGTGACCACTTCCGGGATCTCGATCAGCGGCGCGGTACTGGCGACCAGCGCAGATGCCTGCGACACCGATTGGGGCATCAGACCGACGTACAGGCGCCCTTCTCCTGACTTGACTGGCCGGGAGAAGAACGTGTTGTCATCATCCAAGCCAGATGGCGGGTACAGGTGCACCGTGCGGCCGTACAGCCCGGCGATCTGCTCGTCCGAAGCGCGAATCGTCGCGGTCGACGCGATGATCTTCGGAGTGCTTCCATTCGTGGACAACAGTTGTTGGATCACCGCGTCGAACACCGCCACGGTCGTCCCCAGCGGGCCGGACAGCAGGTGCAGTTCGTCCTGGATGATCATCGACGGCTGCCGGTAACCGGTGTTGAGCCCGAGCAACCGTCCTGCTTCCGGTTTGAACTGTAAGCGTGCGAACTTATCGACAGTTGCGAGGAGAATCGTCGGTGGGTTCTCGTAAATCACATCATCGACTACTGACAGCGGCAACTCGTGATGAAACTCGCATGCTGCATCTGTGCAGTACAGGACAACATCCTTGCCAACGAGTTTGACACCGTATCTGCTGCGATCGGCGGATCGCTCCTGCGGTACTAGCGGATTCCAACACCATGGGCAGCTCTCCACCTGAAAGCTATTGGCCTCGTCCGGGCGAGCGGCTCGATACATTCGCTCTACGGCTGCCTTGGCTTCAACGAGCGTTGCGGGCGTGACCTCGTTGCCGACCCACAGACCGATGGAGAACTGTGCCATTCCTTTCGTCCGCGGGTCACACTTCCGGAGAATCTCCATGGCGCAAATGAGTGCCGCAGCGCGCTGAAACTGCTGAGCAGTCAGAAGACGTAGCGTGTATCGGGTGATAACCGCCGTACCACCTCCGTCGATACCGTGCACCAAGCGGCGGCGGAAGATCTCGATGGCCGCGAGACCGAGATAAGCTTCGGTTTTGCCACCCCCGGTCGGAAACCAGATCAGATCGACCACTTCGCGATCCTCTTGAGTTTCATCGACCGACGAGGCCAGGGACACTAGCAGAAAGCCCAGCTGAAACGGACGCCAGGCAGGTTCCGAAGCCGAGCCGTCACGATTCACGGCCGTCTTCGCCATCTGTAGGCGCATGGCCGCCATTCCCAGGGAGAATGCCTGTCGCAATGTAGCGTTCTCCGAATCGCGAAGCAGATCGACTCCCTGCTTCATGCGACTGACCGCAGTAGCAGCGCGGTCTACAATTCTGCGGGCGGCCGCCCGGTGTTCGATGAAGGTCTCTGCGCGGACTTCCTGGGTGGAAACCCAGCTAGCGAAGGCGGCCACGAAGGCATCAAGCGACGACAGGACTCGGAGCGGTTCGGTGTCCAGCAGTGCCAATTCCTTCAGACGCAAGGCATTGGCCTCGGGGGAGTCCACCGCAAATCCGGTCGTCTCGACCTGCGGGATGACAAAGGACGGCACCGGGTCGAGGAACACCTTCGAGCAATGCCCGTTGTCGAAGGCCCACTCCGCGGCCATGCCGTGTCCGACGGCATAGACCTTCCGGTTCCGAAATCGGAGACGCAGTTCCGCCGCCTCTTCATCTAGATCGAAGGCACTCGATGAGTAGTATTCCAGGATTCGGCCTCCCGGCGCCGCGGAGACCTCAAGTTCGATCTGGAACAACATCCTGAGGATGTCGAGCTTGTCATCCTCCGTGGAGATTGTTTGAAGACGGATGTGCACGGTGACCAGAAAAGCGTCACCGAAAGGCCGCCACAGCGAGCCGATCTCGAATGGTACCCCACTGGCCAAAAGGGTCTGCGAGGTCTTCACACGCCTGAGTTTCACGTCAGCGAACTCGAACGGTGTGCGCACCCATCGCGGTGGTCCATCGCCTTCGAGAGACGCATAGGTTCCACCCGCCACACGACACACGACGGTTGGTTGGTCAGTGACGAACGAGAGCGCGACCGAGGATGGTCGCCAATCCTCGGCGAGCGGAACGCCCGCGTCCGACTCTTCGATCTCCCCCATCGGAACCATTGCGTCCAACTCGATTTCATCCGGGGTACGAGGAGGATTTGCCCGAACTCCCTCCGCAGGTGCAGGAAACAACATCCCGACCGAGTACTGCAGACTGGGGCGATTGAACAACACCTCGTCCGGACCGCCCTCGGGACCGAGGTAGGCAGCCCGGAGGTGCTTCAGCACGTCTCGCTGAGCGATCGTCAGGGTCATCGAAAGCCTCCCCGCTGTTGGGCTAGATTTTGCAATCTGCGTTTGTCGGCACTCGTCGCCACGACATGCAACGAGACACGCGCCCGCGTAAGTGACACGTAGAACGCGGCGATCGAGGCATCGTTGAACTCATCGGGGAGATCACACACGATCACGTGCTCGACTTCGAAGCCCTTCACCTGCTTCGGAGTCCTGACTGCGTACCCGTCCTCTGTAGTGTCGAATGGTGCCCGGGCCGTCACCGAGATGATCCAGATCTCCTTGCGCGCTATGCCGTTCCCTACCAGGGTGCGAGCCACGTCGGTCGCTCCGTCCACATCCGCGGCCTCGGTCCAGTGCCATTGAATCTTCTCGCCGTGGACGATGCCCGGATCCCCGACGTCGGCACCTAGATATCCCTGCACCGCACTAACGATCGCCTTGGTGTTACGGACGTTGCGGTTCAGGTCGAACGCTGGTGCCTCATCGGCGACCAGGTCGTAGACATCTCGGTCGAAACCGCCGTCGACGTGTGCCTGATTGTTTGGATCCAAAAAAAGACGCCACCGGCCCCCTGACCGCCCGCCGGCAATCACTTTGTCGAGCAGATCCATCGCCTCCGCCGTCATCAGGTCTTGCGCCTCGTCGACGAGGACGGCATCGTAGGCTCGCTCGGTGGTGAGCCGATCAAAGGGAACGACATCGATCTGCCTACCCGCAACGAGCGGGTCGAACAGATTGACTAATCCGGGCGAATGGAAGGTGATCAGCACCGACCGACCCGCATCCGCTTCTACTTTCGCCGCTTCTGCGAGCACGAGGGACTTCCCGGTCCCTGCTCCTCCGAAGACGAGCATGCGCTTGTTTCGCGCCAACGAGGCCAGAATTCTGGCTTGCTCCTCGGTCGCCTTGTTCTGCTCTTCGAGCACTGCTCCGCGCTGGGCATCGATGACCGGCATCCGCGTGAACTCGCCGAACAGCCTTTCCATTAACTTCTTCATCGGCGCTCTCTTCGCCCTGTTCGGCTCGACCCGAGCGTCGGCGAGGAGAGCGTCAAGGGCCTCGGTCAAGCTGGCAGTGGTGGTGTGATCCTTCGCCAACCAATGCGTCGACTTCCACTCGATCGAGCGCGGTGGCACGTCGGTGTCTGGCGTTATGACGATTGCCTCGTGCGCGAACCAGCCAACCCCGTCCTGCTGCAGAATGTCGCGAAGAGCGAACATCGCGGACTGCGCCTGCGACATCGGCGATTCCTTAAGTCGGTGCCACTCGCCCCGGCGGTCCACTGACCACCAGGAGCCGTGATGCTTACCAACGCCACCTCCCTTGACTTCGACGACCACAACGAGCCCCTTCCAGAGGATGACGAAGTCGGCCTCGGCCTGTTGCTTGCGGGCGTGCGAACGTAGCCTCACGGAATGGAACGCGACAGAGTCCTCAGGACCAGCTATTTTCTTGAGAATCCGCGCGATCCTCTTCTCTGCCTCACTCGCGGAGCTTCGCTCGATCTCCACGAGGCCGGGGACGATGATCATATGCGGTACTCCTCCCACAGATCGGCATACTTGCGGAATCCGAGGAAGTCGTTTGTATCACCGAAGTTATCCTCCAGATCCACGATTCGACACACCTCGCTTCCCTGATTCTCCGGTCCACGAAGACCCCGACCAGCCATCTGGATATAAGCGTTGGGACTGAACGTCGGACGGGCGATGTACAGCGTCCGGACTCCGGGTGCGTCGAATCCCTGCACTAACAGGTCGCAGTTGGTCAAGACATCAATCTTGCGGTCCTTGAAGCGTTGGATGATCTCCCGCCTTCTCTGTCTACCGGTATCGCCGCTTACGGATTCGGCGACGAGACCGCGATACGATAGAATGGCAGCGAGTACCTGCGAGGACAGAATGCTCGGCATGAATACCAACACCGACCCCTCGCGGTAGGTCCGCATGATGTGCTCGACCAGGGTCTCCATACGCTTGGTATCGCTTCCGATCTTGTCCAAGACACTGGGTTTAATCGATCTGAACACAGCAGCGTGCCGCAACTCGTCGGCGTCCATCTTCACGGCGTGACCGGTGGCGAGCACCTCGTGCTCCACGCGCGCGAGAATCCTCTTCTCGGCGAGCCGCCGGTAGGCGTCACGCTCAAAGGCACGAAGAATCGTATTTCCGAAGCGCGCTGCTAATCGTTCCGACGCGCCATCGGAGTTGCCTTTGAACGGGGTCGCTGACAGCCCGATGAGCGGACGTTCGTGACCGCGTCCCGCGACGCCCAACCACTCAAGAATTCGAGTGTATCGTTCGGAATCCCCGGCACGGTGCCCCTCATCCACGACCACAGCTGCCGGGTTGCGGAGCCAGTGATAGTCCGACCGGCCAAGTACATTGTCGAGCTGGGCGTCGGTCGCCACGACAACACTGAATTCGGTGTCGGGCTCGTGCACCTCATTGCTGTCCCAGAGTCGAGCAATGGTCAACGGACGCTCGTCGCCGAGACCACGCCACACTAAGCTCCAAGTCTGTACCGCTTGTTCGCACAGCTCCTGTGACTGCGCGATCCACAGGATCGTGCCGTGCATCTCGTCGTCGCGGAAAAGCTCGAGGATGGTCTGTGTTGCCACGCGGGTCTTTCCGGATCCCGTCGGTAATTCAACCATCGCCTTAAGGCAATAACCTTTGTCGTCCTTCTTGGTAAGCACATCACGAAGCTTCACCCGGATATCACGCTGGAAGTCGTGCAGCGAAGTCAGTCGCGTCGCCCCAGGGACAACGAACTCGGCCTCCTCACGCCTCGATGAACGACCGGCGTATTCGGGTCCGAACCCCATCTTGTGTAGCCAGGAGATCGTTGCGCTACTTCCTACCCATGCCTTCGGCACATCGGGGAAACCCTCACGTCGGAAGGCTTCGGCCAACCTCCTGATCGTGTCGGTTCCGTAGACTGTGAAGCACAGTTGAGCCACCGAAGTCGACGAGTCGACCAAACGCTGTGCTTCTAGCGCCTTCCACAGCCCCTTTGGGAGTTCGTCACGGAGATCATCCTCACCAAAGTAGATCTCGATGCGTTCGACATCACTGCAGGCTGCGCGCGCCTGCTGACGCAGCCTCTCGAGCCGGTGGTCGACCCCAGCCCGTCGAACCCCGTCCAGCTCGGCATTGTTGAAGCCGAGCTGGAACGCCTCGTTGACGACTCTCAACAGCTCACGTTCATCAATATCGGATTGCACGTATAAATCCGAGTCCGTCAGGTGCCAGTCTTGGGATTGGTCTTCGACACCATCAGTCGTGGTCACCCGCTTGACGATGCGCATTGCACGTGTGACAGTCGCCGTCACGAGCTTCCCAGCGGCGGGACGACCTCGAAGCCCTGCGAACACATCCAGGATCTGCTCTGTCGACTGCTGACCTTCGAAGTGCATCGAGAAATCGAAGGTGTCCTCGAATCGGAGGCACCCGACTTCCTCAACGAGTTCCTCTGCCATCTCGGCCGTCGCATACAGATAGGGCCGGTGTCGATCGGCCAGGAAATTCCGTTGTTCATCAGTCGTCGCGATGAAAACCGATGTCGGCGGTCGTGGTTCGATTCCTCGGCCTACCCGGGCAGGAATTGCCGGGGGTCGATCGTCCGCATACACGATGCGGGTCGCCGACGTGATGAATTCTGCCAGCACAGCGTCGCTGATATCGGGTCGAAGCTGCTCGTACGCCAAGGCCGCCTCAAGAATGTCCGGCGCGACAGCCTCAAGAGTATCCGCCAAGGCAAGGAGATCGGCAACCGGCCGTGGTCCGTCGAATAAGGGCAGGACGAACTGATACCGCACCAGTGAAGAGGCGACTACCTCGTCTAATCTGCGGATACCGAGCGATGTCTTCGCGACACCTGCTTGCTGGGCGGCCCATAATGCGGGGGAGGTCACTTCGTACGAGTGCCCGGAGTCCTGATCTTCGCAATCCCACACAGCGTCGCCGTGACTGAGCAGGCTGTACGTCCACCGTACCCGAGTAGCATCCGGCACGCCCGCCTCTCGCAGCATGAACAACATCGAGAACGGCCCCGGTGATCCGCCATTGCGTGGATAGAGACTGATCCGCTCGACCGGCCGATCGCCAAGCCCCAGGATTTCGTTAATGGACTGAAGAACCCACTGCTCGTACTCGTGTTTCAGCGGTTCGTCATCGATCGAATACTTCCTCTGAGGCCCGGTCACGACTCCCAGAGAGTGCGCCACATTCGGCATGCATCTCTTGCGGTCGAGCATGAAGCTCGCATACTGGGGGCCGAGATCCGCATCGATATCGAAAGTTTGCCGAGGCCAGGCCCATCCACCGTCGCGGGTTGGTACCTTGATGACCCGACGCCCGTCCGACGCCAGCACCTTGACCGCGTCTGACGCCGACACACAATCGACAGCATCCCAAAGACGCATGAGTTCCTCGTTGGTGGCCGACGTCGACAACTGACCGACCCTGGCTCGGAGGATCGCAAGCGGATCAAGGTTCCGGAAGCCGGCCTTCAAGAGAAGATCCCGCACACCGTTCAGTCGAAGAAACTCCGGCGAAACGAAGGCGGCGCCCTCGATCTCCAGGTCTTCCTCGGCTTCCAGAAAAACCATCGCACTGTCCGAAATCGCGCGAAATCCGACGGTGGTAGGAACCACCTTGGCGTCGGCGTGGTTGAACCGGATCGCGAACCGTAGCGCATCGACAGCAGAATTGAGGTCGTTCCCTTCAGCCCATTCCCGAAGCCAGGACAACATTCCTCGCCTAGGAACCAGTGCCAACGCCTTCTTGAGGTCTCGACTCTCGTCATCGATGATGTCGGAACCAACTCCTTGAACTAGCAAGGTGCGCAGTCGAGTGAAGCGTTGCTGCGTGGTATAGCAACGCCAGTGCGGCACATCCGTTCCTGTGTTCGGCGAGTCACTCCATCGGTGGTGCCACTGCGCGAATTCCGGCTCCTGTTTAACCGCCAAGTCAAGTGCACGCAACTCGTTCGGATAGCGGCGCACGCCCTCGGCGTCTGGAATCATCGGAATGGTAACCGATAGTTGCGGTATAATCGAGCACAGCACCGAGTCGCCGAAGGATTTTTCCTCCCTACCACGAGCAGGCAGGTAGTCGAAATGCGATGCAGGATCCTCCGGGGTCCGGACACGGGTGACGAGTTCGGCAAACATCTCGCTCATCGTCTGGAGGATTTCTCGATTGTAAGCGTTTCTCAATAATGTAGTGCGATCGTCATTGACGCTCCAAGGCGCATTGAACAGACCGGAGGCCGACGTGGCATCCTGCAACGGAAAGTACGACCAGAACCTTCCGACACGCTGACGCGAGTTTCTAGCGGGGACGGCGACAGTAACCTTAACTCTTTCCCGTGAAACTGCCTCTCCCACTTCTTGCCTGGCAGCTTTGGAGGGCCGGTGCATCCTGTCCTGCACAATCCACTCTTCGCCGGTACCGTCCGGTCGTTCGATCTTAAGGACTCCGTCACCCATGTCTCGAGACGTATGTGTCGTCTCGAATCCCTCGGCACCGATCGTTCGGAGCTGGACTTCACGGACAGAACTGACAAAAAGGAGAAACTCGGAAGAAAATCCCTCAATCTCCTTCCGCAACTTGTCGAGATTTACAGCGTGCGGCAGTTTCACGATGGTGGTCGCCCACTGAGCAAGTTCGGCGAGCACCGGGTCCGCCGCGAATTGTCTCTGCGCGTCCAGCAAGGTTGCCGTCCGCAGGATCGGGTAACGTATTGCACCAGATCGCACAGTCGCGATCGCAGCGTTTGCCACCTCGGAGTTGAACTCGAAGGAAACCGACCGACTGAACACCTGAGGGGCGCGAGTGACAGCGAGGACCGACTTGAAACCGAGACCAAACCGGCCGATTTCGTCTCCACGTTTCGCGCTCAGATGCGCGTGTGAGATCGCGGTCAACCCGGCCTTTGAAAACGGTCTACCCGCATTCGCGCAGTACAGGGCCGAGTTCTGGAGGTCTAGAATGATTTCCACCCGTTTGCCCGCCACATCCGATCCGTCAGCTACCACGCCCGCCATCGCGTCAGCCGCGTTCTGCACGAGTTCGAGCAGCGTTCGATTCGCGTAGCCACCAACCCGAATCGACTCTTCGTGATTGGCATGTTCGATGACAAGGTGTGGGTTCGCCTGGTACGCAGCGATTGCGCGGTCAAACTGGTCTCTGACGTCCTGGACCAGGCCCGGATCCGGGCTCCACGAGTTCGCCGCTGTCTGATTCAATGCCATCCTACTGACCATGTCGGTTCTTCGATTCTGTTGGGCTGCGCGGAATCCGGCTACTCCGTCGTGCCGCCGACGACAGATCGCGTGCACCATCGTGTGGCGTTACAGAGTTCAGCCGACAGCTGTGCTGCCGATTGCCGATACATCACGGAGGTCGAGACCGAAGGGAGGTTGACGAACGGATCCGGTGGCACATCCGGGCAGACACGAGATAGGGCGCAGGGAGGCCGCCCCCGCGGATCGGACCGCTGGCTGTCGCACAGAGCGGCGAAAGGCAGGAACGTGTCCGCAACGTATCGAACGCCGATGAGATGGATCACCCGCACTCCCCACGAAACAAGGTCGGTGAAGGGAGGTTTGGTGCCCCCCGGTTGTGGATAAACCATATGCCCAATCAAGCGATGGGATGCAAGCTATCGCGTAGATCGGTGGTGCCGACTGAGCCGCTGAGCAGGTTACCTGCGCGAACTTTGGGTCGCAGAGTGGTGACGAATGAGGTCGGGTTAACCGAACAGAACGAGTCCCGTCGGCTCCTGTGCAGACTCCGCCTGCGGCCGCCACTTCTGGCGCGCATGTGGACCGACAGCTCGAACTCCGGCTAGCACCGCTGGTTCACCGAGTTCATCTCGTCGACGAACCGATGTCCACGACAGTTCGAAGGCCTCTTCCGCCTGTTCCCGTGTCACCTGCAGCCCTAGCGCTGCGGACAACACATGCAGCCCGAAGATGGGCGGCACCGCGTTGCCGATCTGCTGTGCAATACCGCCGCCAGACCACGGGTAGTCCTCAGGGAAGCTCTGAAGCCGTCCCGCCTCTGCATCGCTGAAGCGACTTTCACCGCTTGCAGAGATAACCCTGTTCCTGGATATTTTCCCAGTCACAGTGGCTGAGGGCTGTCTGGACGTGCGGACACCCCGTAGTCTTGGGTTTCCCCCCGTGCCGTAGTTGGAGATAACTTCGAAGTCATCGCCTCGAGCGGGCAGGGCCTGTCCCATAGTCTTCCAGACAGGAAGTCGATGGTCGTCGCTGGCCCGAAGACCCGCCTTCCGATAAATCCTGTGTGTCGGCTCAGGCATACAGGGTTCGATATCCAGCGACGCGATGAGCACGGCACGACGCCGTGTCTGTGGGACACCGAACATCTCGGTATGCAGCACTTTGTGGGCAACTCGGTACCCGAGTCTCTCCTTCAACACCTTCCCCATGGATTTCCACACCGGCAGCACCGCCGGAACCTGTTCGAGCACAATGGTTCGATATGGGCTGCCAGCTGATCCGGCCTCTAGCGCCCAGCGAAGAGGTTCGAGGACGAGAGCCGTTCTATCGTCATCGAGCCTGCTCAGTTCCAATCGGAGGTTGGCTTCCCCAGCGCCCATCCGTTCGACGAAACTGAGTACTGTCTTCAAAGCACGACGGCCCGCACCGGAGCCCGCCACGGTAAAGGTCTGGCACGGCGGCCCAGCGGCAAGAATTGAGGCTTCAGGAACCGATGCCGGACCGAAATCCCGTACATCGTGAACACGATGGTTGAAGCCAGCAGCCCTTCGTGTCGCGCAGGCGTCCGCATCCCACTCGAGCCCGTACACCTTCAGACCTAGCCACCGCGCAGGCACATCCAGGCCCCCGGGTCCAGCGAACAGGTCGACCATATCGACCTCGTTCGGGCGTGTGAGGACGTCTGGCTGTTCTAGCATGACTGATGATCTTACTGACGGCCATCGTGCGAGCCACTCACTGTTGAGGAATAGCTACTAGATGGCGTGGGCGGCGTCGCGCTTGCGATCTGGCGCTGTCTCGCCGACTCCTACCAAGCATCTACGAAGGGTCCAGAGACTCAAGCATCCTCAGGAGACATGGCTGATCTACATCAACAGCGCCGCTATCGCTGACGAACTAGCAGGACTCGTACCTGAAGGATCGGATCCTTCCGCCGGACGGTAGCAGTCTCTGTCAGACCAAGCCAGCCTTTGCGATTGTTGATCACAGCACCGAACCACAACCCGGCGTGAGCCGCCAATGCGTGCGTTCCTTGTGTGCGATCCCTGCCGCGGCGAAAACCACTACGTAGGAAGCTTCAACTACGAAGGCTCCTCTGGGAACTGGCTCGGATCGTCGTCTTCGAAGCACTGGACGAAGAGCTTGTAGAGATCGCGCGGTTGTCGGTGTGCTGTCTGCGGGCGAACGAACTCGATCGAAGAATTAGCAATCCGTGTAGCACGTGTATTCGATCATTCAGGCCTGCCTGCCCGTAGTACGACGACATCTGGATGGAGCGTCCATGAGTCAGGGAGGCACCGGGTCGCTGCTGGACATGTTCCGCAATGATCCTCAGCGACAGCCGTTAAGGCGGAGCCCGAAGGGCCAGCAGAGCTGGTATCAGCAGGTCCAACGGCGACACCTCATCGGCGAACGCGGGACCTTCGATAATCGGGTCGAGGATCGGCGCGGCGTACAGCCGTCCGGCGTCCGGGCCGGCGACACTGCGCGCGCTGACAATCAACTCGTACAGAACCACGGCGAACAAGCGGACACGATCGGCCTCGCTGAGTCTGCGGCCGACTGCTGTCCTGGTGGCGTTGCCAAGTGCGGTCAGCACGTCCGTGAGCACGTCGATTTCCGCCTCTGCGGGGACGTCGTAGTTCATACTCCGGACCACCTGTCGTCTGGAGTGAGCGCTTCGGTCGGACGTGGTTCAACGATCTCGCTGTGGACCTGGGCGCGGTCGTCGACCACGCGAATGCCGGTCCATGGGCACCGACCGCGCGCCGCACCGGCCGTGGCGACATGTGGCGCAATCCGGCCTGCGGCGAGCGGCACAACGACATCAGTGCAGTTCTTCGACGGACAGCGCACCGCGAGAAGTTCACCAGTCACTTGATCGCTCTTCGTCACGCCACAATGCGTCGCGGTGATCCATGGTTCGCATTCCGGGCCGCATCCGTGCGCGTCATCGGACATGGTGCACCAGTCCCCTCCGCTTGCTCGCCTGCGCGACACTCTCCCGAATCGCACTGACAACGGCACGTCCGGACGGCCGAAACGGACCGCTCGGCGGCTGTACCCACGCACGGAACAGACCAGGTCGCTGGCCCGGGCCAGGCAGAGCGATGATTCCTCCGCCACGGATAATGGAGACCTGCAAGCGCGACATCTCCGCGAACAGCCCTATCTCGTCCGGAAGATCCGCACTCACCAGGATTGTCCACCGCTGCGAACGCGGGTGAGTCAGAATCGGGCCGACCTCTGGACCGTGGCACCGCATCCGCGCCTTGACCTCAGAACCAAGAAATGCCGGCATCATCAACCCGCATACGACGCCGGTGCGGATCACGATCCGGCCCGTGTGCGGCGGATCTACCTCAGCGGGTAGGCCACACACATTCCGGTAGAAGTGGCACACCGACAACGGGGTGTCCTTGATGTCCTTCGGCGAACTCATTCGGGTGTCCCTCCGTCTGGTTCAACGTGGCATGCACCCGCCGCCGGGGAGTCGGTGAGGGTCCGATTTCAACCCGGCGGCGGGGCCGCTTCCAGCTTCGCCAGGGCAGGCATGCGATCCCAGCCACAGGACTTGCACAGAAGTAATACGCTTGCGCCAACAGGCTTTTGCAGGGGCAACAGGGGGTGAGCATGATCGTCTGCAAGTGGACAAAGGTGGAGGTCAAAGCGCTTCGCTTGGCGGCCCTGCGGATGACGCAGGAGCAGTTCGCCGAGAAGGTGGGCTTCACGACGGCGACAATTCGGAAGTGGGAGCGCGCAACCCACGCGAAGCCGGTGCGGAATGAGTCGGCTGAAGCGTTGGACACCGAGCTTGCCCGTCTCACTGATGAGCAGCGTGCCCGTTTCCGCGCCGAGATCAACTCCGTACACGAGGCCACGGTGCCGCTGGTTCACCAGCGCTTCGTCGGCATAGCGAGCGATAGCCTGGTCAGGGATGGTCGCGATAGCGCGCCGGAAGTCGAGGACATTGTGAAGCGACGCGAATTCGGAATGCTA